>CANGHW010000356.1 GCA_947453695.1 Opitutia bacterium | reverse complement strand
GGAGTGAAAGTGATCGGGCATCAGCACGAAGGTGCGGACGTGCCAGTGACCGGCTCGGGCGAGGGCGTGAAACTGTTCCTGAATGAGGTGCGCGAGGGAGGGTGCAGTGAGTCCGTTGAGCGGACGTTCGAGGTTGCCGGTGATGAAGTAATCGGCTCCGGGAGAAGAATGGCGGCCGCGCTGGAGCGCGGCGGTGCCGCGGTAGACTTTGGGTTCGGACTCCATAAGGCAGGGGACCGGTGGGGCGCGGATTTGTGGGGCGGGCTTTATGCCTGCCGTCTGGGGAGAAGAAATGTAAGAAAAGCATGGCGGGCGTAAAGCCCGCCTCACAATAGCTGGCGGATTTCGGAAAAGACGTGGCAGGCGTAAAGCCTGCCCCACAACAAGCCGGAGGATTTCGGACAAGGCGTGGGAGGCGTAGAGCCTGGCCTACAATTCGGAACAGGAGGGATCGTCTATGTGGGGCAGGCTTTATGCCTGCCGTCTGTAGAGCCTGCCCCACGGGGTGGACGAGCCATGGCGGGCGTAAAGCCGCCCCACAAAAGCAGGCGGATTTCGGAAAAGACATGGCAGGCGTAAAGCCTGCCCCACAACGAGCCGCAGGATTTCGGACGAGGTGTGGGAGGCGTAGAGCCTGGCCCACGGGGCGGACGAGGCATGGCGGGCGTCGAGCCCGCCCCACAAAAGCTGGCGGATTTCGGAAAAGACATGGCAGGCGTAAAGCCTGCCCTACTTGGTCAGCGGGGAGAGCGCGGGCTAAGTGTAGATGCCGGCGCCGAGGAGGCGGGGGCCGTGGTAGAGGGCGAGGATCTGGCCGCTGGCGAGGCCGCGTTGGGGCGTGGTGAACTTGATAAGCGCGGTCGTGGGTGACTCGGGGATGAATTCGACGGGGACGCGTGGATCGCGGTAGCGCACGCGGGCTTCGAGGGAGGCGGAGCCGGTGGGAATATCGGCGGGGGCGATATTCCACTGGAGCGAGTGCACGCGGACTTCGCGCTGGTGCAGGCCAGGGGCATCGGGGCCGTCGAAGGCGACGAGGAGGGCGCGGTCGGCGGAGCGTTTGCCGACGACGACGTAGGCTTGGTGATCGGTGTTGGAGGGGACGCCGATGCCTTTGCGCTGACCGAGGGTGTAGAAATGGAGTCCGCGGTGGCGGCCGAGTTCGCGGCCATCGGAGGCGCGGACGATTGGGCCGGGGGCATCGGGCACGTAGGCGCGGAGGAAATCGGCCATCTTCACTTCGCCGATGAAGCAGATGCCCTGGGAGTCTTTTTTGTCGGCCGTGGTGAGGCCGGCGTCGCGGGCGAGGGCGCGGAGCTCAGGCTTCTGGAGGTGGCCGATGGGGAAGCGGGCATCAGCGAGCTGGTCCTGCGAGAGAAGCGCGAGGAAGTAGGACTGGTCTTTGTTGGGGTCGGCGCCTTCGAGCAGAGCGTAGCGGGGATTTTCGATTTTCGAATTTAGATTTCCGATTGAGACAGCGGACGGTGCTCCCGGAGGTAGGACCTCACCCGGGGATACGCTCACGCGCTGCGCGTAGTGGCCGGTGGCGACGGCGGCGAAGCCATGATCGCGGGCGTAGGCGCGGAAGACGCCGAACTTGATTTCCCGATTGCACATGATGTCGGGATTGGGCGTGAGACCGCGGGCGTAGCCATCGAGGAGGTAGGCGACGACGCGTTCGCGGTAATCCTGCATCAAGTTGACGACGCGAAACTCGATGCCGAGACGGTCGCAGACGGCGCGGGCATCATCGATGTCCTGCATCCACGGGCAGTGGCCGATGACGTTGTCCTCGTTGATCCAGTTCTTCATGTAGGCGCCCACGATGGGGACGCCGGCGCGCTGGAGGACGAGGGCGGCGACGGAGCTGTCGACGCCGCCGGACATGGCGACGAGGGTTTTTTCGGGGGCGGACACGAGGGCGGACGGAGGTCGAAGCGCGGCGGGTTAGCGGGGGCGGGAATCGAGGGCGGATTTGGTCTCGGGCGGGAGCGGGGCGGTGGCGAGCCACGTGCGGGCGGCCGTGGCGTTGGTGCGGAGCCAGGCGGCGAAAACATTGGGCAGGGTGTCGGGGAAGGTGCTCGCGGGCGGAAGGGTGATGAGCCAGGCGGCCGCGGCGGCGGGATCGCGGTCGGCCCAACCGAGGGCGGTGTTGGCGAGGGCGGTGCGGCGGGTGGTGCCGGTGAAGGATTCGCTCCAGACGAGGGCCGCGGCCGAATCGCCGGCAGCGAACGGGCGGGCGACGCTCGCGACAGCCTGCGCCTGAAGTTCGCCCGCGGGCAGGAGGGCGGTGAGCCGGGCGGCCGCAGTCGCATCGGTGGTGACGAGGTGCTGGAGCGCGGTGAGCACAGTGCGGGAGAGGGCGGGATCGGTGAGGTGCTTTTGCGCGAGCTCGATGGCACGGAGCGGATCGGTGCCGAGCAGATTGACGAGCGAGGACTCGAGCGCGACGGCGCGGTCCGGGCCGGCGAGGGAGAGCGACCAATCGAGGGCTGCCGGGACGGACGAGGCCGACCAACCATCGACGAGGGCGCGGAGGGAGTTTTCGCGTGACTCACCGGCGGGGACTGCGGCGAGACGCGCGATGGCGGCGGCGGGATTTTCGCGGGCGAAGCGGTCGAAGAGGAGGTTGTAGATGACGCGCTCGTCGCGCGTAACGGCGAGCTCGGCGGCGAGGGCGAGGGCGCGTGCGGGATCCGTGCGACTCAGGGCATCGAGGGTGGCGAGGAGGGCGGAGGTGCGCTCGTTGCCGGGAGGCAGGGCGCGAACGGTGGCGAGGGCGGCCGCGGGATCGCGGGCAAGGAGGGCGAGAAACGCGGTGCCAAAGGTGCGGGCGCGTTCACGAAGATCCGGCAAAGCGAGAGCGGAGGCGAGGTCGGGTGGGAGCGCCGCGGAGGAGTTTGACGGGGTGGACTTCGGCGCAGCGGGCGGCGGGGTGGCGGTGGGAGCCGGAGTGGGTGCCGGGGTGGCGCGAGACGGGGCGGCGGGGCGATTGGCGTAGAAGTAGAGGGCTACGC
>CANGHW010000355.1 GCA_947453695.1 Opitutia bacterium | reverse complement strand
GTAGTCGCGGGCATCTGGAAAGTGGTCGCAGCCTTCTGGAAAGTAGTCGCGGGCATCTGGAAAGTAGTCGCAGCCATCTGGAAATTAGTCGCAGCCATCTGGCGAGCAGTCGCAGCCATCTGACAACCAGTCGCGGACGTCTGGAAATTGGTCGCGACCATCTGAAAAGTGGTCGCAGCCTTCTGGAAATTGGTCGCCGTCGTCTGGAAAGTAGTCGCGGCCGTCTGGCAACCAGTCGCGGACGTCAGAAAAGTAGTCGCCGGCATCTGGCAAGGTGTCGCAGCCGTCTGGCAAACTGTCGCGGCCATCTGAAAAACCGTCGCAGCCGTCGGGCAACCCGTCACAGCCCTCTGAAATCCGGTCGCGGCCCTCCGCCGAACCATCGCAGCCCGCTCCAACGCAGTCGGAGCCGTCGGCTCACCGGTCACGAGCATCCGAAAAGCCGTCGCCGCCGCCGGCCCCGCCCTCGCGCGCCTCTGGCGTGCAGTCGCGGTCATCCGGAAAACCGTCGCGGCCTGCCCGCTCCGATTTGGCGGCCGCTGCGCCTTATGGCGGCCACCCGTCCGTTCATCCGAGTCCTGCCCTGCCCCGCACCTTCAGCCCGACGCTCACGCCTTCTTCTTTTTCTTCGCCGCGCCGCTGCCGTCCGGAAACTCCCGCTTCGGATCCATCTGTCGCAAATCCTCCGCCGTCGGCTCCACGCCGAACTGTTTCCAATAGATTTCCTTGAAGGGGTTGTAGCGCGGTCCGGCCGCCTGCTCGTTGACGAGCTTCGGCTGCACGTCGCTCCACCATCGGTCGTAGTTCGCGGCCATCCGCTGCACCACATCCGGATGCTGGCCCGCGACGTTCGTCTGCTCGCCAGGGTCGGCCTTCACGTCAAATAGCTCCCACGCCGGTGTCGCCCCGCCGGCCGTCGACACCAGGTGCCACTGCGGCTCGCGCACGGACATATTGCGAAACTTCGCCAGCGCCGGATCGCTGCCTTTGGCCCAGCGCCCCACGTGCGTGAACAACGTGCGCTCCGCCCACGGCGCATCCGCCCGCTCGATCAGCGGCACGAGGCTGCGGCCTTCGATTTGCGCGCGCACTTTGTCATTCAATTTCGCGCCGGCGATCTCCGCCAGCGTGGGGAAAAAATCAATGTGCGCCGCGAGCGCATCGACGTCGCGCGGCGTGATGCGGCCGGGCCAGCGCCAGAACGACGAGGCCCGCGTGCCCCCGAGCCAGGGCGTGCCTTTTTGCGCCCGCATGCCGGCGTTAAACACCTTCACGCCCGCAGTGCCGCCGTTGTCGTTCATGAAGACGACGAGGGTGTTCTGCGTGAGCCCAAGTTCGTCGAGCTTGGCCAGGAGCTTCCCCAAGTTCTGGTCGATGTTGTGGAGCATCCCGAAAAAATTCGCCGCCGCCTCGTCCGGCACTTTCCCACGATAGAGCGCGGCGTCCTCGGGCCGCGCGGTGTAGGGCGCATGCGGGGCGTTCGTCGCGATGTGCGCGTAGAAGGGCCGGCCCCCCGCCTTCGCCGCCTCGATCCACTTCGTCGCCTGCGCGAAAAACACATCGGTGCAGTAGCCTTTTGTCTTTTCAAACTTCCCGTTGTGCAGGATCGCCGGATCGAAATACGTGTTGCCCGGGGCGTCGCCGCACGAGCCCGGATAGGTCTGCCCGATGCCGCCCCCGCCGTGGATAAATACTTCGTCGAAGCCCCGCTTCCCGGGTTGGTAGTCCGCCTCGTCGCCGAGGTGCCACTTGCCGAAAATCCCGGTCGTGTAGCCCGCGCCTTGGAGCACTTCGGCGAGTGTGGTCGCATCGAGGGTCAGGCGTTCGCGCTCGAGGATGGTGTGGGTGACGCCGTTCTTGAATTCGTGCCGGCCGGTGAGCAGCGCGCTCCGCGTGGGCGCACAGGTCGGGCTGACATGAAAGTCCGCGAAGCGCACACCTTCCGCCCGCACCCGGTCCATGTTGGGCGTCTTGAGCGTCGGATTTCCGTGCGCCGAAACATCGCCGTAGCCCTGATCGTCGGTCAGCACGAAGAGGATATTGGGCCGCGAGCCCGCCAATGGGGCGGCCGCCCGCGCGCCGACGGCCAGTAGCAGAGCACAGAGGATCAATAGCAGCGGAAATCGTGACTTCATGGGGTGATGGGGTGAACGCCGAGCTCAGCGCGACCCGCCCCGCGCCGCCATCTCTTTCTGCGCGCTTCCCGGCACTTAACGACATAACCATACCGTCGCTTCCGTCTCCTCCTGCCTTGGTTCACACTTTTCCCATGATCCGTTTCCTCCCCGCTCCCCTGCGGTCCGCTGCCTTGCTCGCCATGGCCACGCTGGCCGTTTCGCTCGGCGCCGCCGAGCGTCTCACGCTCAACTTCAATCCCGACTGGCGTTTCCTCAAGGACGATCCCGCCGGCGCCCAAGCCCCGGGCTTCAACGATCAGGCCTGGGCCATCGTCTCCACGCCGCACACTTACAACGACACCGACACCTTCGACAACTGGTCCACGCCCGGTCACCGCGGTGAGCAGATCCAGTGGTCCGGCCGCACCTGGTATCGGAAAACCTTCACCGCCCCCGCCGCCTGGTCCGGCAAGAAGGTCTTCATCGAGTTCGAGGCCGCCCGTCAGGTCGCCGAGATCTACCTCAACGGCACCCTCCTGGGCATCGCCAAGACCGGCTTCACGCCGTTCGGTTTCGACCTCACGCCCCATCTGAAGATCGGCGCCCCCAACGTCCTCGCCGTCATGACCGACAACCGTTTCATGCGCGATCCGCTGGACCCCGCCACCGCCGCCGAGATCGCCAAGCTCAACGGCACCGGCTCCACCGCGCCCGCCCTTAGCTCGGCGGCCAACCCCAACCTCGCCAAGCTCCACGAGGAAATTAACAAGGGCATCCCCGAGAAACTGGACGACCTCCAGGCCGACCAGATCCCGTGGAACAACCCTCACTGGCATCCCGCTCATGGCGGGCTCTACCGCAACGTCCGGCTCATCGTCACTGACCCGCTGCACATTTCCCTGCCGCTCTACTCG
>CANGHW010000354.1 GCA_947453695.1 Opitutia bacterium | reverse complement strand
GTATTTCGAATTCTGCGGGTCAGACGGGGTGGCCGTGGCACCGTTGTTGATATTTATACCGGTGACATAGAGTCCGTTGTCGATTAGGTCCTGCGTAACGCGATTGATACCCCAATTCTCCGTGTAGATACCGAAGAACGTCTGTGCGTTAAGGAAGAGCTCGTAATTCTGGACCGGACGCCAGGTGAGCGCACCGTAGATCGAATGCGTCTCCTTCTTTCCATCGTTGTAATAGCCCGTGCTGTTTTCGCCCGAGTAGCTAAAGCGGTAAGCGAGCTCCTTGGAGAAGGGGCCGCCAGTATCGACCGTCCACTTATTGGTGTTGTAGGAGCCAATCGTGTAGCTGACCGAACCCTTCGTGGCGTCAAAGTAGGGTCGCTTGCTGATGAGATCGATGAAGCCACCGACATACATCGAAGCGCCCTGCACCGCCGTGGCGGGTCCTTTAACGATGTTAACGGACTCAACGGAATTGAAATCGACCGGAAGGCCGTTGCCGTTGCTCGTAATGCGCGCGCGAACGCCGTTAATGAAGAGGTCCGACGATTGTCCGCGAATGCTGGCGTTGGAGGGTGCGCCGAAATTCGTAGTCGTGAACGCGCTGGACGTCAGTTTCGAGAAGTCCAGCACGTCGCTAATCGCGATATCAGTCAGTTGCTGACGCGAAATGATCGTCACGTTGCGCGGCACATCGACGATGATATCGTCCGTTCCGAACACAGAATTGAAAGGACGCGCCGTGGGCAGGATCTGTTGATCAATCGGCACATCCTTGACCTCGAACTTGCTCATCGTGGTCACTTCGTCGCCCGCTTTGGCAGGCGAAGTTTGTGCGGTTAGCTGCATCGTCGCTGCGAGACTGGCTGCAGTCATCGCCGCAACAAGATTGCGGTAGTTTGGTGTGGTAGAGGTTATCACGGCACGTGACAAAGCAACCTCCGCGCCAATTACAAGGCGCCACTGTATCTTAAGAAACAAATTTTCTACTTAACGCACCTGCCATGAATCCTACTCAAACAGCGGAACTACTTTCATTCCAAGGACATTGATCAACCCTTTGTCAGTCAGGCGAAGTTCCGGAATCACCGAGAGTGGCAAGAGGTTGAAGCCCATATAGGGCACCTTGCAGCCAAGCTTCTTCCACGCCCGTTTGAGCTCAGTTGTCTGTTTGGCCACAACTGTCGCCCGTTGATCTGACAACAAGCCAGCAATCGGTAGCGCCACACTGGCGAGGACTTTGCCTCCGCGCACCGCACACACTCCACCCCGAAGTTTCTTCACGGTCGCGAGCGCCAGCTGCATGTCGGGCTCGTTGGTTCCGGCGAGCACAATGTTGTGCGCGTCGTGTCCGACGCTGCTCGCCACGGCACCATCGGTCAGACCGAAGTCTCGAAGCAGGCCATAGCCCACCTCCCCACTCTTACCATGCCGCTCAACCACGGTGAGGAAACAGACGTCGAGTGCCTTGAGGTGCTCCGACCAAGTCGCCGCGGGCGCCAGCGGGGCACGATCATGTGCCGTCACAATGCCCGGCGGAACTACCCGGATGATGTTGGCCGTTACCGCTACCTTCGGCAGGGCCGGCACGAGCGAGACTTTTTTCGGCAGCTTGACCGTCGTATAGGCAGCTCGGGGGTAGCGGTAGGGCTTGCTAAGTGCTTTGTCTAGCAGCGGCGTGATCTTCCTCCGCTCCACCACCAGTTCACCACCATACCAAGTGTTTTGCACTTCGAGTGCGTCGTTGAGCATTACCAAGTCGGCCCGCCGCGCCGGCCCCATGCCGCCAAATTCACCGTCCTGCGCGTAACGGGTCGCTGGGTGCAACGATCCCATACTCCAGGCCGTCGTCGTCGGTAACCCCGCGGCTACCGCTTGTCGGACGACCCAATCCATGCCGAACAAGAACAAGTCATCCGCATCCCGGTCATCGGTGCACACGCATACCCGCTTGGGATTTGCGCCCAACTCGGTCACCGCCTTGATTGCCTGAGGCAGCGAGTGCCAGGGCGTAGTCGGATTGCCGCCGCGCAGGAAAATCCATACCCCATTTTCCAGAAAATCATTGGCAATTTCGCGGTCGATCGACTCGTGCGTGTCAGTTATGCCGCTCGCCGCACCAGCCGCCACAAAGTCGCGACCATAGATGTGCCCGCACACCGGCTTTCCTCGTTTCAAGGCCTCCGCCAAAATAGCGTGGCTGCGCGCGTCCCCCATTGCCACCGAGACATAGTCCATTTTCTCGCCGAGCGCGGCCGCTTCCGGCCACTTATCAAATATCTTGCCGATCTTAGCCGGCGTCAGATCGCCACCTGCCGTCTCCAGGGTCGCATTGGTCGCCGGCACGGTGCTCGGCACCGTCAAGAAGACCGAAAGCGGCGCCCGGCGCGCGTCCTCCAGCATCCACTCGATTCCCGCCACATCACAAACATTTCCGATTTCGTGACTGTCGCAGAAGACGGTCGTCGTGCCATTGAGCAGCGCCGCTTCCGCAAACGCGCACGCGGTCATCATACTGCTTTCGATGTGCACATGCGGATCAACCAACCCAGGGGCAATGATACCGCCGCGCGCATCGTAAATTTTGGCTCCGGCCAATTTAGAACGCTTGTAATCACCCGCCGCCTTAACCACTGCGATGCGTCCTTGCTTGATCCAAATTTCACGGGCCGGTAACACTCGCTCGGTATAAGTAGAGAGCACACGCGCACCGGTGATAACCAAGTCAGGAGCCTCTCGCCCCATGGCCACAGCGGCCAGCGTGCGAGTCATAGTATGCAGGGGTGCGACGGAAAAGCGGGTTAACATATCGCCACTCAAGCAACCTGCGCGCCACCGCGTCACGCCTAATTACGCACGCGCCGGATACGATCAGGTGCCTTCGTAAACCACCGCCAACTCCAACAGCAGTTGCTCCAACTCCGTATAATACTTAGCCGTTTCCATCTTCGCCTTGTTCTCACGCAACCGTGCGATCTTCAGTTCAAGTGCGTCCCGTCGCGCCCGCACCTCGGGTGATAGCTGCCGTTCGACTGGGCTCCGCACTAGGTGAAACTGATGGGCCCGTGCCCCATCCAACGTCGCCC
>CANGHW010000353.1 GCA_947453695.1 Opitutia bacterium | reverse complement strand
CGAGGATTGGTTCGTGTGCTCCCGCGACAAAGCCCGCTTTGTCCGCGCCGCACTTCGGATGAGCCGCGGCTGCGACTGGATCGTCTGCGGCCACGTCGCTCAGCTCCCGGTCGCCTGGCTCGCGCAACGCCTCAACCCCCGCTTGCGTTACGCCCTTGTTGCTCATGGCATCGAGGTCTGGCGCCCCTTCACCTTTACCGAGCGCATCGCACTTCGCGGTGCCGCGAAAATCCTTTGCGTCAGTGACTACACCCGGGGCGAACTCCTCAAACATTGCCCCTTGCCCGCTGATCGGGCCGTCGTGCTCCACAACGCCCTTGATCCTTGGTTTGAGATTTTCTCCGGTGCACCGCTTTCGCAATGCCCGCCAGTCATCCTCATGGTGACGCGCCTTACCTATGCCGATCGCTACAAGGGCGTGCAGACGATGATCGAAGCCATGCCAGCCATTCGTGCGGCGATCCCTGGCGCGACCCTTCGCATTATTGGGCGGGGTGATGATTTCGCCCGCCTCCAGTCAGTGCGCAACCAGCTCGGCCTCGCCGCCGCGGTTGAGTTCCTCGGCTACGTTGACGACAAACGCCTCGACCACGAACTCCGCCACTGCCGGCTCTTCGCGCTCCCGAGCAAAAAAGAAGGCTTTGGCCTCGTGTTCCTTGAGGCCATGGCCCACGGCCGCCCCTGTCTCGGCGCCCGCGCCGGCGGCGTCCCCGAAGTCATCTCCCCCGGGACTGGTCTCATGGTGGAGTATGGTGACGTCTCCGCGCTCTCTGTCGCGGCCATCGATGGGCTGCAGCGCGACTGGGACGAAGACCAAATCCTCGCCCGCGCGCGCGAATTCTCCTACGAACCCTTTAAACGTAAGCTCGCCCTCGAGCTCGCACTATGAGTCTCACTGTCTCCGAAGTTATCATCCAACCCACGCGCGGCTTCCGCTTCGTCAATTGGCGCGACCTTTTCGCCTACCGTGATCTCCTCTGGCTGCTCGTCTGGCGAGATTTCGCGACCCGCTACAAACAAACAATCCTCGGTCCGCTCTGGCATATCTTCCAGCCCCTTCTGACCACGGTAGTTTTCGCTGTCGTCTTCGGCCAAATCGCCAAACTCCCGACGGACGAACTTCCCCCGACTCTGTTCTATCTCTGTGGCCTCCTCGCGTGGAACTACTTTTCCCAAACCTTCAACTCTACCTCGTCCACGCTCGTCGCCAACGCCGGACTTTTCGGCAAGGTCTACTTCCCACGCCTGATCGTCCCGCTCTCCGGCGTCGTCTCCAACTGCTTCTCGTTTCTCATCCAACTCGTCTCCTTCTTGCTAGTCTATGTGCTCTACCGCTGGAGCCACCCCGGCATTACGTTCGGCCCTCGGTGGGAAGCCGTGCTCTTGCTCCCGCTGATCTTGCTGCAGCTCGCCGCCTTCAGCCTCGGCGCCGGCCTTTGGCTCGCCGCCCTCACCTCCAAGTTTCGAGACTTCACGGTGCTCTCCGGCTTCCTCATTCAACTTTGGATGTATGTCACCCCCGTCATTTTGCCCCTCGCCAAAGTTCCGCCCGAGTGGCACACCTACGTCGCGCTAAACCCGGTCACGATGCCCGTCGAGTGCTTCCGTTATCTCCTCCTCGGCAGCGGCTGGATCAACGTAACCCTGATAATCGTTTCCCTCGGCGCCACGTTCGCGACTCTCGTGAGTGGTCTCCTCGTGTTTCAACGCGTCGAAAAAAGCTTCGTGGACGTCGTCTGATGGCGGCTACAAACTACCAGACCTTAGACCAAACAACCAAAAGACTCCGACATTTGGCAACCACCCATGAGAGAGTATACCAAGATACAAGCCTGGGCGCTGGTCGATGACCTTGCAGTGGTGATTTATGGAGCCACTCGGACGTTTCCCAAGGAAGAACTCTATGGCCTCACCAGCCAATTGCGCCGTGCCGCGAGTTCCGTCCCAGCCAACATTGTCGAAGGCTCGGCCCGAGAAAGGAAGAAAGACTACCTCCATTTTCTCTACATCGCACGCGGCTCGTTGGCCGAAACCCGGTATTTCATCCATCTCGCCCGGCGTTTGAGCTACCTCCCGGAGGCGGAGGCTGTAGCACTGACCGCGCAAAGCCGTAAGACCTTTACGTGTATGCACGGACTTATTCAGGCAGTCGAAAAAAAAGACGGTAAATTGGCCAGGATCGTCGCCGCAATCACGAGCCTGCTCGTGCTTGGCCTCGTCAGGGTAGTGATGGGCAACACTCTGCTCCGCAGTCCCCTTTCCGTTTAGCCCTTAGTGTCTTCGTTCCTTGGTCACTTCGTCTCTTGGTCCCTTAGTCTCTTAGCCTCTACTCGCCCATGAGCCAACCTATCGTAGAGGTTCGGAACCTCTCCAAACGCTACCAACTCGGCGCGATCGGTGCGACTTCGCTGCGTGAGGAAGCCAGCCGCCTGTGGGACCGCCTCCGCGGCGTCCCGCATCCTGACACCAAAGACTTCTGGGCACTCCGCGATGTCTCGTTCGACATCAAAGCTGGTGAAGTCGTCGGCGTGATCGGCCGCAATGGCGCCGGTAAATCCACGCTTCTCAAGATTCTCTCGCGCATCACCGAACCCACGAGCGGCACGGCCAAACTTCGCGGCCGCGTTGCCTCGCTCCTCGAGGTCGGCACCGGCTTTCATCCCGAGCTCACCGGTCGTGAAAACGTCTTCCTCAACGGCGCCATCCTCGGCATGACCCGCGCCGAGGTGCGGCGCAAATTCGACGAGATCGTCGCCTTCGCCGAGGTCGAGCAGTTCATCGACACCCCGGTAAAGCGCTACAGTAGCGGCATGTATGTCCGCCTCGCCTTCGCCGTTGCCGCCCACTTGGAACCCGAAATCCTGATCGTGGACGAAGTCCTTGCGGTCGGCGACGCGCAGTTCCAAAAAAAATGCTTGGGCAAAATGCAGGACATCTCCCGCAGCCACGGCCGCACGATCCTTTTCGTCAGCCATAATCTCGAAGCCATCGAACACCTCTGCACCTCCGCCATCTACTTCGAACACGGCCGCCTGGTCGGCGTCGGGACACCCGCCGCCATGTTGTCGGCCTACGTTGATCGCTCCCGCGGGCAAACCGCCAAGCCAGCCGGCGGCGCCCTGTGCGACGGCCTATACCTTGAGAAAATTGAGCT
>CANGHW010000352.1 GCA_947453695.1 Opitutia bacterium | reverse complement strand
GGTCGTTGTCGCCGCGGGCGCTGAGCGAACCCGTGCAGTAGCAAAGTCCGTTGGCCGGCGAATCGACCATAGCGAGAATCGCGCGCAGGTGTTCTTCCGTGGAGACGATCCGGGGCAGGCCGAGGACCGGAAACGGAGGGTCGTCCGGGTGAATCGCCAGGCGCACGCCGGCCTCGGCGGCGACCGGGACGATCGCAGCCAGGAACAAGCGCAGATTCTCGGCGAGACGGGCCGCATCGATGTGGGCGTAGCGGGCGAGCATCCCGCGAAAATCGTCGAGTGAGAGGTTGAGCCGGACGCCCGGAAAAAGATCCAGGGTCTGGCGGATAAACGCGGCCCGCCCGGCGTCGTCGAGCGAGGTCCAGTAGTCGCGAGCAGCGGCCCGTTGGTCGGGAGTGAAATCAGCCTCGGCGCCGGGGCGGGCGAGACCGAAGAGATCGAAGGCGGCAAACTTTTTGGGGTCGTAGAGCAGCGCCTCGGTGCCGTCGGGCAGGCGGTGGGCCAAGTCTGTGCGCACCCAGTCGAGGACCGGCATAAAATTGTAGACGACCACCTGAATGCCGGCAGCGCCGAGACGCCGGAGCGTGAGCTGGTAGTTCTCGATGTGCTGGGCGAAATCGCCGGTGCGGGTTTTGATGGCCTCGGAAACGGGCACGGACTCCACGACCCGCCACGCGAGGCCGGCAGCGGCGATCTGATCGCGTCGGGCGGCGATGAGTTCAGCCGGCCAGACTTCACCGTAGGGGATCTCGTGCAGCGCGCTAAACACGGCGGTCGCGCCCGTCTGGCGAATCTCAGCAAGGGAGACGCTGTCGTTCGGGCCGAACCAGCGCATGGAGTCTTCCATGAGGTTTTTCATCGGGACAAAGGTGCGGGGCAGAAAGACGCAGAGAAAGCGGGGAGACGGAAGAACATTAGCACGCCCGCGTCCGCGGCGTGCCGCCATCCGGCCCGACGGCGTTGGAGTGGCGATCGCAACCAGAGAATCCCACCGAAGGGAAAAGAGCGGTGGACGTGAAAGAAATGTCCAATTCGGCGCCCGTTCTGCCAATAGGTAAGTGGAAACACATGGACCCCGAAACCCCTGCGCACCTCGAAGAGGAGGCGTTTCTTCGCTCATTTATGGGCGCCGAACGGACGCTCCTGCGTTTCATCCTGCGGTATGTGCCGGCGATCAACGACGCCCGAGACGTCTTGCAGGAAACCCTGGTGACGCTCTGGGCCAAACGAGCGGAATATGACGAGTCACGTGAATTTCTCCCGTGGGCCTGCGGCATTGCGCGCCACAAGGTGAGGGAGTTTTGGCGGAAACAACCGCGCTGGGCAGCCTTCGCGCACGACGATCTCATGACCTTGATCGATACACGGAGCGAGGAATTGGGGCCCCAACTCGCGCTTCGCCGCGAAAAACTTCGGGATTGTCTCACCAAGTTGCCCGCGCACCAGCGGGCGATGTTGGAACGCTACTACAGTGAAGAGGAGCCCGTCGACGTGCTGGCGTTGCGCGAAGGGCGCAGCACCGAGGCCATCTACAAAATGCTGCAACGGCTCCGCCGGGCACTACTGGAGTGTGTCGAGCGGGGCATTCGAAGCGAAGGGACGACCCAAGGCATATGAACCACGAACACGAAGCGCTTTTTGCCCGGGTGTGTGACGGCTTGGCCGATGCTGCGGAGATGGCCGAGTTACACCGGCTCCTGCGGTCGGATCGCGCGATCCTGGATGCGTGGCTGAGTTATTCCGCACTGCATAGCGACCTGGCCGGAGAACTGGCCGCAAGTGTCAGCCCTGCCACCAATCGCGAGCGTGGCGCTCCTTCCGTTGTGGTCGAAAAAAATCCGTCGCATGCGCCTCGGACTGGGTTTTGGTTCCATTGGCTGCCGCAGGCTGCGGCGGGACTATTCATCGGACTTTTTGCCGCCTCGATTGTCTGGGCCTATGTCGGCTCCCCGGCACGAAGGACGACCGTGCTGCTGGATGAGGACTTCGAAGGCGACAACACCTCGCTCGCGACTCGCACCGTGCTTGAGACCGGCATTTGGCGCGGTGATGCCGCCGAAATTACCGGAGCGCAAAACGGGGTCGCGCCAGCGAGTGGTCAAAAGATGATGCGCTTTCGCCGCGATGATTTCGACGGACGGCCCAAGCCGGATGGCGGGCACATTGCAGTGGTTTATCGGTTGATCGATTTGCGGCCCATGCGCGGCGAGTTGGCTGATGGGGCAGGGGTGGTCGAGGTTTCCGCCGGATTCAACGCGACCGCCTTTCCAGACGAGGAAAAATACGGCGGGGCCATTTCACTTTACGCGCTCGATGCCGATTCGCTGCCAGACCGCGTCGGGCGTTTAGGCAGCACCCTGGCCAATGACGCCCTGGCAATGGCCCGGAGCAGCAACACGAAGCTCGATCGCGATCCCGCTACTTGGCAGCGCGTCACAACGGAGCTGCGGCTCCCGCCGAATACGGAATTCTTGGTCGTCCGACTTCACATTAGTCAGACCTTCCGCTCCGGCGAGAGCCCCGTGTTCACGGGCAACTATGCCGACGACATTCGCGTTACGCTCACCCGCCGCGCGCCGTTGCTTTAGACGAGTTTGCCTCACCCCCCACGATGCACCCCTGCACCTTAACAACCACCGCATCCCGCCCCCGGCCTTTCCTCCTTGGATTGGCGGCGATTTCGACGATCCCCCTGCTGTCGGCGCAAACCGCTCCCGAGCCGGCGACACCGGCGAAGGAGTCCCCGGTCGCACTCTCGCCGTTTATCATTTCCACCGAGCGCGAGACCGGTTGGTCCGCGAATGACACGCTCTCGGCCACGCGCACCAAGCAGGCGTTGAAGGATGTGCCAGTGAACATCGATGCGATCACGGCCGATTTCATGGAAGACCTCGGGCTCTTCACGGCTGACGAAGTCGCCGGATTTGTCGCTAACGTCTACGCGGCTTCGCCGATGGAAGACAAAAATCTCGACGGTGATTTTTCGTTTCGCGGCCTGAGCCAGAGCAATAACGTCAGCCGAAATTATTTCCGGTGGTTCATCCCCAGCGACACCTACAACGTCGAACGCATCGACTTCGGCAAAGGCTCCAACTCGGTGGTTTTTGGTGAGGTGGACCCCGGTGGCCAGGGCTCGGTGTTCACTAAGCGGCCCC
>CANGHW010000351.1 GCA_947453695.1 Opitutia bacterium | reverse complement strand
TTGGACGCCCTTTGCTGCTTTCCGCCTGCGCGGCCATCGCACTGTTCAGCTACAATCTTCTCAGCTACGCTAAGTTTAAGACCTTCGACGGCTGTCCGCTGCGGCTAAACTCCCAATACCACGCCGAGCGCTTGGCTCGAATTGAATCCAAACAGTTTCACCTCTCCAACCTCCCCTACGGCCTCGACACCTATTTTTTCCGGCCGGCCGTCACGGTATCTCCTCGCTTCCCCTGGCTCTATCTCCCGCCTCGCTTGCCGGCAGAGTCCTATCCGGCCGCGAAACTCGACCTCAATGATCGCACCTTTGCGCTCCCTATTGGGATGTCCGGCCTGTTTCTCCTCGCTACGCTTGCTGGCGGCTGGCTCGCCTGGCGCACACCGTCGTCTCGGACTCCGCTGATTGCCCTCTGGCTGGCATTTATTCCTCAGGTTCTCGCACTGAGTGCCGCGGTCGCCACGGCCGAACGCTACACGGCCGACTTCCTGCCTTTCCTGGTGTGTGCCAGCGCCTTTGGCCTCCTGACGCTCCACGCCCGCCCGCTGCGCCTCAGCATCTTTGTCGCCCTCACGATCTGGAGTGGCGCGCTCACCGCGGCCGCGACCATTCACTATCAGGGCAAAATGGTATGGGGCGTGCCCGATCACGTGACTGAGCGTTATCAGCGAGTCCGTGAAAGCATCGATTCCTATTTCGGCGTCCGACCCGCGCCGTAAACCGACTTTCGCTCACTCGCCGCAACCGACGATTCGGCATTAGACATCGGCGAAACTTCCCGTCCTTCTGTTCCGGTCTTTCCACGCATGAAACACGTCTTCATCACCGGCGCCTCCGGCTTCATCGGTTCCACTCTCGTCGACCGCCTGCTCGCGGATGGCGTTCAAGTCACCGGCTGGGACAATCTCAGCACCGGTCAAATCCGCTTCCTCGACGGCGCGCTACAAAATCCGCAGTTCAAACTCGTCCGCGGCGACAACCTCGATCTGCCCGCGCTCACTGCCGCGATGAAGGGCGCCGACTTCGTGTTCCACTTCGCCGCCAACGCCGACATTAAAGACGGCTGGCAACACCCGCGAAAAGACCTCGAGCAAAATACGATCGCCACCTTCAACGTCCTCGAAGCCATGCGGGCCAACGGTGTGAAACGCATCGGCTTCTCCTCGACCGGCTCGGTCTACGGCGAAGCCCTCGTCACCCCCGAGCGCCCCACGCCCGAGACCGATTCCTTCCCGATCCAGACCTCGCTCTACGGCGCCTCCAAAGCCGCCGGCGAAGGCCTCCTCGCTGCCTACGCCGAAGGCGGCCAGATCGACGAAGCCTACATCTTCCGCTTCGTCTCCATCCTCGGCGAACGTTACACCCACGGCCACGTTTTCGATTTTTATAAACAACTCGTCGAGCACCCCGACCGTCTCCGCGTCCTCGGCGACGGCACCCAGCGCAAGAGTTACCTCTACGTGCAAGATTGCGTCGACGCCCTCCTCCACGTCACTCGCCAGCACACCGCTCGCGACGCCAAGCATCACACTCAGATCTACAATCTCGGCACCGCCGAATACGTGCAGGTCAACGACAGCATCGCCGCCATCTGCAAAGCCCTCGGCCTCGCCCCGAAACTCGAATACACCGGAGGTAACAAAGGCTGGATCGGCGACAACCCCTTCATCTTCCTCGACACGAAAAAAATTCAGTCCACTGGCTGGAAACCGAAGCTCACCATTGAGCAAGGCATCATCCGCACCCTGCGCTGGCTCGAAGCCAATCGCTGGGTCTACGAAGCCCGCAAATAACTTCGGGCGCCTTGCCTTCAGCGCGCCGCTCAGTCTGCCGCATCCATGAATATTGTCCTCACCGGCTCCAGCACCGGCATCGGCCGCGCCCTCGCCGAACGCCTCCTCGCCCGTGGCCACCATGTCTGGGGACTCTCCCGCGGCGATCAGGCAGACTTCGCCGCCGCCCAGCCGAATTTCCGTTTTTCCCGCTGCGACGTTTCCGACTACTCGGCGGTCACCGCCGCGGCCACGGCACTTGCTTCTAGTTGGTCTCGCGTCGACGCCGTCGTATGCGCCGCCGGTCTGCAGGGTGAAATCGCTCCCGCGCTTACCGCCGATCCCTTGAAATGGAGCGCCACCGTCCGCACCAATCTTGACGGCACTTACTTTGCCATCCGGGCATTTGCCCCGCTGCTCTTGGCTCCCTCGGCAGATGGCAGACGGAAAAAGATCATCTGCTTCTCCGGCGGAGGAGCGACCAAACCACGCACGAATTTCTCCGCCTACGGCGTCGCCAAGACCGGCATCGTCCGCCTCGTTGAAACCATCGCTGACGAAAACCGCAGCGTCCCTCTCGACATCAACGCCCTCGCTCCGGGCGCGATCAATACGCGCCTCACCGACGAAGTCCTTGCCCTCGGACCCACGGTCGTTGGCGCGGCCGAATACGCTGCCGCCCAAAAGCAAAAAGCCGCCACTGCGGCCGCCTCCGCCGCTACACTCACGCGTGCGCTTGACTGCGTCGAATGGCTGCTCTCACCCGCCAGCGACGGCATCACCGGCCGCCTCATCGCCGCGCCTTGGGACCCTTGGCCCACGCTCGCCCAGCACCGCGACGCTCTTGCCGCCTCTGATATCTTCACGCTCCGTCGCATCATCCCTGAGGAGCGCAGCCAGAAATGGTAGGGACCGCTCTCCGAGCGGTCCGTTAGGATTTCCGCGCTTCTCCTGCCGCCGCGGCCCGAAATACGCGGTAATTCAGCAGCAGGAAAACGACGACCGTCGAAGGCGGCACTGCGACCGCCGTCGCCCAGATTTTTGTCAGCCCGATTATGTCGAGGCAGAGGCGAAACACCCCGATATTGATCAAATAACTGATCGCCACCGTCCCGAGGTATTCCCGCGCCTGACGCCATGAATCCGCCCGCGCGCTCGGCAGCGCCCAAAAACGATTCAGCAGGTAATGCGTCGCCGAAGAACAAATGAACGACACCGAAAACGCCGTGTTTGTCCCCAACCCGATTACCTCCGAGGCAATCTTCATCACCGCCACCTGCACGCCATACGACGTCGCACCCACGATCAGAAATCGCGCCGCTCTGCCGTAGCTCGTGGCGGATGAAAACAGCTGCTGTAGCATCGGCCCATCAGGAGCCAACGAGCGCGCAAGCCGCAATG
>CANGHW010000350.1 GCA_947453695.1 Opitutia bacterium | reverse complement strand
TGGCTTTCTTCAGGGCGTCGGCGGCGACACCAGACTGCGAGGCCCAAATTTCGTTGGCGTCGTGTTCAACCCAGCCGGGTTGCGGGAAGATCTGGCGAAACTCCTGTTGAGCGACGGCCATGATGGCGCCGGAGTGATCGAAGACGATGGCGCGGGAACTGGTCGTGCCCTGATCGAGAGCGAGGATGTGTTTCATGGGGCTGAGGCAGCTCGGTAAAAAATACTACTCCGGAACGAGATCGGGGACGATGGGACGGCCGGTGACGCGGCGAATGGATTCGAGGTTTTCCCGGATGAGTGCACCCATCGACTCACAGCGCAGGTAGTCCTTGCGGCCGTAATAGTCGGCCAGGCTTTCCCGGAGTTGGTGGACTTTTTCGATTGGAGCGATCGGATCCGCCGCCATGTCGTGCAGCAGCAGGCCGAGGCGCTCGCTCGCGAGCTGCGCGCGCTGGAGCATGAGCGTCTCCTCCTCGCGCTGATACTGTTTCGCGGTTTCGGCGCGGAGGTGTTTCGCGCAGAAGAGGGCGAGCGAGGCGTTCTCTTTGAAGAACTGCGGGAGGTAGAAATTTTTCCGGCCGTTGAAACTCTGCTGGTCGAAGTCCATGGCGCGGATGCGCACCTGCCAGGCGTCGAAATCAGGTGTGAGGAGGACGACGAAGTTGTAGGAGCGCATGTCGCCGAGGAGGCGGACGAAGCAGCGCTCGTTGAATTTCACGAGCTCCTTGGCGAGGCGGATGGGACGGAGCTCCTTCTGGTTGAGCCAGCGATCGATGAAGACATCGCCGGGGAGACCGACGACGTGTTCCTCGACGAGGGTGTTGCCGTCGGTGAGGAAGTTGAGGCGGTTGGGCGAGAGGAGATGCTCGAGCTCGAGGCCGTAGACGCGAGAGGCATCGGCCTTCTTCACGTAGAAATAGTCCTGATTGTCGTTGTAGGCGTTGACGATCCGGATGCGAAACGGCGTGGAGTTGCCGAAGGTGCAAAAGTCGACGCGGTCGACGTAGAGATGCTTCACGACGGAGAAATCGCCGTCGACCTTGAGGAGAGCGTAGACCTGCTTCAGCGCTTCGTTGAGCGCGGGCATCTCGGTGTTGTCGTAGATGACGGTGTCCCAAAGGGTGGGCTTGCCCTTGTCGTCGGTGAGGGGAATGACCTCCTGGAAGGCACGGAGGCGCTCGTAGGTGACGGGCAACTCGCGCTCGCGACGGTAGCGGCGGAGGTAGCCGCGGAGATCCGGGCTAATGGGGAAGCTGGGCTTGCGCCGCGTCGGAGCGGGCACGTGCGTCGTCTCGTCGTCGGCCATACGCGAACCGTGGACGGCGGGCCGGAGCGTGGCAATGCTCGGGGCGGGGAGAGCAGCGGATCAGGCCACGGGGACTTCGCACCAGAAGATGCTGCCGCCGGTCGCGGGGAAGTCGGCGCCGACGGACCCGTTTTGGGATTCGACGAGGTGTTTCACGATCGCGAGGCCGAGGCCGTTGCTTTCTTCGCCGGCGGTCGGGCGCGGGCTCAGGCGGGCGTGTTCGCGGAAGAGCTGGCTGCGCTCGTTGGCGGGGACACCGGGACCGGTGTCGTGAACTTCGGCACGGAGGCAGCGGTCGGCGAGGGCGAGACGGACGGTGACACGGCCGCCGGGCGGCGTGAATTTCAGCGCGTTGCTCACGAGGTTGGTGAACATCTGGTAGCCGTGCGCCGCATCGCAGCGGGCGAGCGGGAGTTCGGCGGCAATTTCGGCGGTGAGCGCGATCTCTTTGCGGGCCGCGGCGTGCTCGTGCTGACGAGTGACCGCAGCGGCGAGGAGGCCGAGGTCGATGCGGCCGGCGGCGGCGCCGGGCTGGGGGGCGCGGAGATCGAGGAAGGTGTCGATGATGCGGCGCATCTGCGTGGCGCCTTCTCCAATGTTCGCGATGTATTTGAGGGCGACGTCGGGCGTGCCGGGCTGGCGCTTGGCGAGTTCGCCGGCCATGAGGATCAGACAGAGAGGATTGCGCAGGTCGTGGCCGGCAATGCGCATAAATTTTTCTTTGAGGGCGAGCTGTTCCTGGAGTTCGCGTTGGAGGCGGCGGATCGAGAGGTGGGTGCGGACGCGGGCGAGGGCTTCCTCGTGCTCAATGGGTTTGGTGATGTAATCCACGCCGCCGGCGGCGAAGGCTTTTACTTTATCCGCGGTCTCGCTGAGCGCGGTCATGAAGAGGACCGGGACGTCGCGGGTCTCGGCGCGGGCCTTGAGGCGGCGGCAGGTTTCGAAGCCGTCGATGCCGGGCATCATCACGTCGAGAAGGATGAGGTCGGGCTGCGTCTGCGCCGTTTGCGCGAGGGCCTCTTCACCGTCTTCGGCAACCATCAACTGGTAGCCGGCGGCGCCGAGGGTCTCGACGAGGACGCCGAGGTTGGCAGGGGTGTCGTCGACGATAAGGATGGTTTCGGACATGGGGCGGGCGCGGACGCGGTTGAAAATTGAAGGATGAAAGTTGAAAGATCGGACGGGGGTGGATGCGCCGCACTATTAAGAGGACGGTGGCAGGTAGCGGGCGACGAATTGGCGGATGGCCTTCATTTTGAAACGGGCGGCGAGGTCTAGGACACTCTGGGCGAAGGGTCCGTAGCTCGCATCGAGCGCGATGAGAGCGGTGGCACGGGCGCGGATGCCGACGACGTCACCCTTGGCAGCGAGATCATAAAGCGCGGCAGCTTCGGCGGGGGGCGGGGCTTTGACGGCGAGCGGAAAGGGCGTGCGGGTTTCCTCAGTGTCGGCCATTTGCCAGACGAGGCCGAGGGCGCGTTCGACGGCGGTCCAGAGTTCTTCTTCGCGAAAGGGTTTGGCGAGGAAGGCATCGCAGCCGGCCGCGAAACACTCGTTGCGGTCGAGGTCGTAGGCGCTGGCGGAGACGGCGATGATTTTTTGCGTGGAGCCGCCGGGCGTAGCACGGAGACGGCGCGTGGCCTCGAGGCCATCGATGCCGCCGGGGAGACGCAGGTCCATCAAGACGAGGTCGGGCGAGAACCGCGCGGCTTCGACAATTCCGCCTTCACCGGTTTCGGCTTCGGCGAGTTCGAAGCCGAGAGGGGCGAGGAGGTTGACGATGACAGCGCGGTTGGTGGCATTGTCGTCGACGATGAGGATGCGGCGGCGCGGACCTTCGTAGCCGAGGAGCCGGCGCGAGGGATCGGTGGCGAC
>CANGHW010000349.1 GCA_947453695.1 Opitutia bacterium | reverse complement strand
GAACCTCGGCGACATTCTCGACGAGGCTTCGAAGAAGGAATAACGCCTCGGCGGCCCGGCCGCATGAGACGCGATTCATTCGACGAACATCGCTCACTTCTCAAAGCCGCCCGGAGAAATCCGGGCGGCTTTTTTATGTCCGCGGATGCGCGGCACACGAAGCCGATGCGCCACCACCCAGTGGCATGTATAGGGCCAATGCACCTAGTTAACGCGCTGCGAATCGAAGGCATTAGTGCGCACGATCGCCGATGAGCGCGGCCAATTCGCGCGGATGGTTTCGCAGTCAGCGTCGCGAGCAGGCAGAAGCCGAAACTCGCGGCCGATGGAAAGAGCGACGACTTCTCCGGCATCAAGGTTGAGGCTGATGCGATAATGGTGGGGTGGTTCGGCGTCGTCGGCTAGGCATCCGAGCCATTATCTACCGGGGTTGAGCAATTGTTGTTGATTGAAACCCGCCTGCTCGACGCGGTGAGCGAGCAGGAACTTTACGCGAAGACGTTTGTGGTCAGATGGAAGATGAAGATCGAGAATGCCGTGTTGCCACCCGCCGACCCGAAGAGCCCATTCAAATCGCTCAATAATTTGATGGCGAATATGCCGCTCGCGGTCGCGGGCTTGGTGCGCGGTTGCGATATCGTCGCCCAGCAGATCGGCGACGGGTTCAAGTCGCTTTGATCAAGCTGGGTGGGCCACCCGTCGCATCAGAAATCCATCCACGAAAAGGCCGACCACGGAGGGTCGGCCCAAGCGATGAAGGACGAGATGAGGGGGCGAGGCCTTAGTTTCTCCCCGCGCCAGCTTTCACCTGCTTCTTCGTCTTACTTTCGACGAATTCGCGGATGACCGCCATGCGTTGACGCTGACGATCCTCCTCTTCGATCTCGTCCGTGGTGCGGACGGATTCGTGTTTTGCCATAGCGCGGCGCATTTTGGATAACGCGAGATACTCGAGCTGGCGGATTCGTTCGCGGGTGACGTGGAATTTTTGCCCGACTTCCTCGAGCGTGAGTTCGTCGCGGCCGTCGAGTCCGAAGCGGAGTTTGATGATTTCTGCTTCGCGCGAATCGAGCGAGTCGACCATGGCGCGCAGATCATCATTGAGATTTTTTTCCCGCAGGCCCTCGAAAGGACTGACAGCATTATCATCACCGACGATCTCTCCGAAGGTGCCCGAATCCCCATCCTCGCCAATTGGCGCATCAAGCGAAGCTGGCCGCACGGAAACGGACTTCAAATGAGCGACTTTGGAGGTCGGAATTTGTAGCTCTATAGCCAATTCTTCATCCGTGGGCTCGCGACCCAGTTGCTCGGTCAGCTTCATGGCCGTGCGGCGCATCTTGGAGATCTTATCGACCAAGTGCACGGGCAGGCGGATGGTTTTGCTCTGGTTGGCGAGCGCTCGCTTGATTGACTGCTTAATCCACCAAGCGGCGTAAGTGGACAGCTTGCCACCCTTGCGCGGGTCAAATCGCTCTACAGCCTTAATGAGGCCGATGTTGCCCTCACTAATGAGGTCGAGAAGGGGCAAGCCGAAGTCTTTGTAGTCCATCGCGATCTTCACCACGAGCCGCAAGTTGGCGGAGATCATGTGGTCGCGAGCGGCCTTGTCACCGCGCCGAATGCGCTTTGCGAGTTGGATCTCCTCCTCTATGGTGAGGAGCGCGGTCTTACCGATCTCTTGGAGGTAGAGCTGGAGGTTACTTCTTTCGCCGTGGGGGATGGGGGCTTCGGCGGCAGCCGGTTCAGATTTTTCGAGGAACGAAGGCGGCGCGTCTTGAGCGACGGCAGAAAGGGTGGTGGTAGAAGCCCCGGCGGTGGCGCGTTCGTCAGCGGCGTGGAGGGAAGAGAGCTGCTTTGATTTCGAAGGCATGTTGGTAACCTCTGTTCGGATTAGAGAAGGGACGTGGTTGTTTTGTTCCCGTATCTGTAGCTATCGCTGTTCCATTTACTGAACGCGTGACTCACGAGGGCGGATGCACGATTTTTCAATAATCGATGCGCAATAATGTCGCACTTGTGCGACGCCGCGACGTCCGAATGGTAACTAATCTGTCACAGTGATCGCCCAAGACAGCGACTGATCACCATATTGAAGCTTTGGAGTTCAGCAAATGCTGTGGCCGCACAACGAGTGCATGTTCGTCGTGCTGCTTTGCGTGCCTGAAGTGATCGGCGTCGCCCCAATGGTCCTGCGGGGATTCGGGATTCCGTTCCGGTGTTAGCGCTCGCGGCCAGCGGCCCACCAAAGGCCACGACTCACTACATTGAGAAATATGGGATCGTGCCACGTTGCATTCCCGTGCCCGAAGGTCGTTCCAAAGACCCGTGTCCCACCAAACACATTGGTCCAGATAGTCGGATAAGTTCGGCCATCGGCCTCGCTGACGGCCGTGGCGAGGGCAGTGGTGTTGGGCCAGATTTTTTCGATTACGTAGAGTTCATCCATCGGTGTGACCCATTTCTCCGGGAATCCACGCATGGCCGGGTGGGATTTGGCCGCTGAAGTGGGTGTGACGGAATACTGGGCCTGATGGTCGTGTCGCCGGCTGGTCACGCCCAAGAATTCCCGCCAATCATCAACCCTTAGAAGGCGATAGGTGTGCATGGCGCAGTGAATCACTACAGCCGGGGTCCCTCCTTTGTGTGCTTGGGTAATCTGACGGGTGTAGCTCGGGTCGTCGAGGTCGGCAAAGCACTCGTTGTGCACGACGACGTCGTAAGCTTTGGCCCAATTAGGGTCTTCGTAGAGTCTTATCTTCGCGTTCTTCGTCGTTCCCCCTTCATTGACGATCGTCCACGATACGGGACCAAGTTTTTCCGCTGCTTCGGTGAGCGCCTTCGCCTGGATGGCGTAGTCGTGGCAACAGCCTCCCGTGATCAGCAGCGCACGCAGCGGCTTGATTTCGGCGCCGAAAGCAAATGCGCAACTTGAGATCAAAACCAAAAGAATGGAGCGAAGATTCATACCTGATGTGGGGCGGGATTTATTTCTTGGGCGTAGAGTTGGTCGTTGGGGTAATCAATGCGCTGGCGCGGAGCACACGCCCAAGCGCGTGATCATCGGGAGTGATGCCCCGGCGATAGCCCTTAAAGGCATACGGTGCTGGTGCAAAATCGTCGACAAAACGCACATCGGTCTGGTTTGGGATTTCAATATCGAAGCCCCAGAGAACCGCATTGAT
>CANGHW010000348.1 GCA_947453695.1 Opitutia bacterium | reverse complement strand
CGCGGCATGCTCAACCTCGCCCCCGACGTTTACAAACTGCCGGATGCCTACCCGGCCAACCAGATCTTCAAAGCGCATTCCACCAGCGGCGGCCTCGTCGTCCACCTAAACCGCCTCTTGGAACGCGACCGCCTGCCACTCAACGTCAGCCTCTCCTATAACAAGTCGGACAACTTCCAGGTCACCGACACCCGCCGTGACATCTACGGCAACCCGATCGGCAACCCCACCGGCAAGACCAAGGACTTCGGCGTCGTGCTCTCGACCAAGGACAACAAATACTCCTTCCGGGTCGTGCGCTACGAGACGAGTGTGGCCAACGCCAGCACGCAGGCCGATCTCAGCGGTCTCGCCGGCACCATCACCCAAGGCCTGCGCTTCCGGAACGTGTTCCTTTACAAGCTCAGCGCCTACACGTGGGACGGTCGCGAGCAGACGAACAACTCCCCTGGTCAGCGCTATTTCTGGACGCCCGCTTACGTCAACGCCCAGGGTCGGCCCGTCGCCGACTTGAGCGGCGTGGGCGGCAGCACCGCTGGCACTACCCTGGAGACGCAGGCCCAGGCCGACGCGCACCGCGACACCTCGATCAAGGCGTGGAACGCCATCCAGAATTTCCTCACCGGAAAGGGCTTCTTCAATGCCTGGGGCTATACGCCCACCAACGCCTCCGCGCTCACCGACCGCGCGACCTACGAGGCCACCCTCGGGCCCAACACCACCACCGAAAACGGTCGCGCCATCCCGGTGCAGAACAACGCTGCGCTCAACCCCACCATCACGACCCTCGCCGCCTACTCCGCCATCGCACCGCAGGGCCTCTCGGTCACGGCCGACACACTTTCGAAGGGCTACGAGTTCGAACTCACCGCCAACCCGACGCCCAACTGGCGCCTCGCCTTCAATGCTTCCAAGACGGATGCCGTTCGCAACAACTTCGGTGGTCCCCTGCTCGACGAACTCGTTGCCTATATGGACACGCAGATGGCCGGTGCGGCGGGCGACATGCGTCAGTTCAACGGCAACTACGTCGCCACGAATGAAGTCCGCCAGAACTGGAACAACTGGCGCGGCCAATACAACCTGCTGAAGCTCCAGCAGGGCACCTCCGCCGCCGAGCTCCGCAAGTGGCGCTGGAACGTCGTCAGCAACTACAGCTTCCGCGAGGGCGCGCTCAAGGGCGCCGGCGTGGGTGGCTCCTACCGCTGGCAGGAAAAGGTCATCATTGGTTACCCGCTCGCGCCGACCTCCGGCACCGTCGCCAACTACGACCTATCAAAACCCTACTACGGCCCGTCCGAAGACGCGCTCGACTTTTGGATCAACTACGAACGCAAGCTCACCAAGCGGATCAACTGGAAGATCCAGCTCAACGTGCGCAATGCGCTCGCCAAGGACAGTCTCATCCCGATCTCCGTGGAACCCGACGGCAAGACGTGGGCGTCGGTCCGCATCGCACCGACGCAGGAGTGGTTCCTCACGAACACGTTCTCCTTCTGATCGTAGTAACGGCCCGGTCCCGCGTAGCGCGGGGCCGGGCTTTTTAGTTTACCGAGCCTGACGCTTCCGCGGCGCGGCGTTTCTGTCCTCCCCCTGCACGCCGCGCCGAAACCGAAGATTTTGCCGCCCGTGTAAAGGGATCATTCGTTCGCGTTTTCTCTGTGAAAAAACACCTTCTGCTCTACGTCGCTCTGCTCGGCCTGCACCTCGCGGCGCAGACCCCGCTTCCGCTCGGCCAGCCGTTGTTGTCCGGCGACCCGCTCGCCGTGTTCACGGAAAAGGTCGACCCCGCCGCACGCGCCCGCGCGCAGCTTTCGGTCGTCGCTGCCACCGGCCCCGGATTCACGCGCGCGTGGCGTATCGCGACGCTTCAGGACACCAGCCCGATGGCGGCGATCGAACTGCGCGCGCTCAACGCCCGCCCGGTCGCCGTGGGCGATGTCGCGCTGCTGCGCTTCTTCGCCCGCGCGACGGAAATTTCCGATGAGACCGGCGGCGGCCGGGTGCAGCTCGTCATCCGGCGCAACGGCGTCGATTGGAACAGCAGCTTCGAGGGCGACTTCACGCTCACCCGCGAGTGGCAGGAAATCTTTGTGCCCTTCGTTTGGTCGCAGGAATTCGCGGTCGACGGTGCCGCGCTCATGCTGCGCTTCGGCTTTAAGCGCCAGACGGTGGAAATCGGCGGCATCGATGCCGTCCACTACGGCAAGACCCGCACGTTTGCCTCGCTCCCGCGCACGCGTTTTACCTACGCGGGACGCGAAACGGAGGCGCCGTGGCGGCGGGACGCTCTCGCGCGGATCGAAAAGATCCGGAAAAGCGACTTCACGCTCGCCGTGGTCGACGCCGCCGGCCGGCCCGTCACGGGCGCCACCGTCACCGTCGCGCAGATGCGATCCGCCTTCCAGTGGGGCACAGCACTCCAGATGGCCCGACTCGTGGTCGATACGCCCGACAACCTCCGCTACCGCCAAGTCACCGAGGAGCTGTTCAACGCCGGCGGCACCGAGAACGACCTGAAGTGGCCTGTCTGGCTCGGCGAGTGGGGCGTGGGATTCTCCCGCGAGCAGACCCTCGCCGGCTTGCGCTGGCTGCAGGCGCGCGGGTTTCACGTGCGCGGCCACGTCTTCGTCTGGCCCGGCCACAAGAACCTGCCGCAGCCGATCCAGAGCCTGCTCGGCACGCCGCGGCAGGCGGAGATTCCCGGTCTCGTGCTCGACCACATCCGCGAGCAGGCGCGCGCCACCCGGGGTCTGCTCCAGGAGTGGGACGTGCTCAACGAACCGTTCACCAATCACGACCTGATGGACACCTTCGGCCGCGAGATTATGCCGCCTTGGTTCAAAACCGTGCGGGCCGAGCTCCCGGGCGTGCCGCTTTATTTCAACGATTTCAGCAACCACGACGCCACGACGGATGCGGACCACGTCGCGCACTTCGAGCAGACCACGCGCTATCTACTCGACCACGGCGCGCCCGTCGACGGCCTCGGCCTGCAGGCCCACTTCAATGGCCGGCCCAACGCCCCGGAAAACATTCTTGCCGTGCTCGACCGCTACGAGCGCCAGTTTCATCTGCCGGTGCGCATGACCGAGTTCGATGTGTGGACGCGCGACGAGGAGCTGCAGGCTGACTTCACGCGCGACTTTTTGATCCTCAGTTTCAGTCACCCGAGCGTCGTCGGCGTCCAGCATT
>CANGHW010000347.1 GCA_947453695.1 Opitutia bacterium | reverse complement strand
TCCGCGACCTCCTGATGGATCGCTCCGGCAACACCCACCGCGCCGAGATCAGCGTCGACAAACTCTGGAATCCTTTTGCGCCCAACGGTCGCCTCGGCCTGGTCGAATTCCGCGCCTTCGAGACGCACCCTTCCGCCCCCGTCCAATCCGCCGTCGCCCTCTTCGTCCGCGCCATCCTCGCCCGCCTCGCCGCCGATCCCTTCAAAACGCCCTTCGTCCGCTGGGCCGGCGAACTCCACGACCGCTTCTTTCTCCCGTCCTTCGTCTGGGCCGACCTCGCAAAAATCTGCGCCGACCTCGCCACTCACGATATCCCCTTCGACCCCGAGTGGCTCCGCCCTGCCTGGGAATTCCGCTTCCCCAAACTCGGCGAATTCGCTCTCGCCCTGCAACCTCCCGCCGCCCCCAACGACCCGAAGGCCGCGCAACCAAAACCGATTCCGTTCACCGTCGAATTCCGCCAAGCCCTCGAAGCCTGGCCGCTCCTCGGCGAATCGCCCAACGCCGGCACCGTCGCCCGCACCGTCGACTCCAGCCTCGACCGCCTCGAGGCCCGCGTTTCCGACGCCACCGCGCTCGAATCCGGCCTGCTCCTCGTCAACGGACTTCCCTGCGAATTCAGAAAAATTTCCGATAGAGGCGCCGCCTGCGGTATCCGCTACCGCGCCTTCTACCTCACACCCTCGCTCCAGCCGCACATTCCGGTCCACGCTCCGCTCCTCTTCGAATGGGTCGACCGCGCCACGCTCACCGTCCTCGCCGCCGCGAAATGGCACGTCTGGAATCCCACCCACACGCCCTATCCTGCCGCCCCTGCCAACGACGCCGAAGCCGCCGCGCGCCGCGCCGAGCGCTGGCAACTGTGGCCGCACACCGTCGGTCAAAGCCGCTTCGTCCCGAAAATCGATTTCCCACCCGAAGGAAAACACACGCTCGACCTCCGCCGCTACCCCGCGCAATCGCGGTAAACCAAACGCCGAACGTTCAACGCTTAACCCTGAACGCTCCAGTGATGGCCGACGCTCAGGAAATTCCGCACACATAAACGTTCAGCGTTAAACGTTGAGCGTTCGCGCCGCTCAGGGCGGCGCGCGATTCTTCGGTGCTGCGCGGAGCGCTTTACCCCCGCAACCTCGCACACGTTGTCCCACGCGAGATCGGCATTGGCTGACGGCGCGTTGGACGCCGCCCTCCAGCGTCACTTCGCGCACGCCTTGAGCTGGATATCGATGCTAAGGATGTGATTCTTGATCCAATCCGCCGCCGCACCGTGGAGCTCCTTCAGCAGCTCGGCTTTGGGTCCTTCCGCGAGGTAACGGGTCTTGAATTTTCCGAAGAGCGTGAGGAACGCCGTGTGGGCCTGCTTGTTCTTTTCGTGCATGGGACACTTGGCCCTTTCCATGCAGCCCTCCTCAAACTTGAAGTGCGTGCCGACATAGGATCCGAGGAAGTTGACCAACTCGTCGCACTTTTCCTTCGGGGGTAGCGGTCCGCCGAGGATTTTTTCGAGGAAATTGATTTTTTCGATCAGCATCTTGTGCTGCGTGTCGACGAGGGCGACACCGGTGGCGAACTGTTCAGTCCAGACGAGCATGGCAGGTTTCTCCTTTTTCGATGGGTTGAGGTTGGGGGACAAATTTCTGTGTGGCGGTTGGCACAGACTCCGACCGCCCTCCGCGGTCGGCCGCACTGAGTTCCTGCCGCAGCGTGACGACCGCGCCGCGCACCTCCGCGATCGTTTCGGCCTCGCGGCCCGACGCCGCCGAGACCGTGGCAATCACCTCGGCCAGATCGCGTGCCTTGCCCGCGATTTCGTTCAACGTTCCGATGACTTCCATCTTCAGCATCTCGCATTGCGCGATCCAGTTTACCGTGTCGTCGACCTTGCCGGTAGTTTCGCGCGCCGCTTCCCCGACATTCTTGGCGAGACGTCGGACTTCGTCGGCGACCACCGCGAAGCCCGCCCCGGATTCGCCGGCGCGAGCGGCCTCGACCGCGGCGTTCAGAGCGAGGAGATTGGTCTGGAGCGCGATGCCGTCGATCGTCCGCAAAATCTGGGAGATCTGGTCGCTGCTGCTGTTGAGGGCCCCGATCGCATCGCCGATCGCGGTCAATTCCCGCACCCCGCGGTCGGCGGTCGCATGGGTTTCACCCGCCAGGCTGCTGGCCTGCGTGCTCCGCTCGGCATTGCGCTTGATCGTATCGGCCGCCCGATCGAGCAACTCACACACCCGCGCGATTTCCTCGCTATGGCGGTGCGCCAGTTGTTGCACCTCGCTTTCCAGTGCATTCAAACGCTCCGCTGCGTCCGCGGCCGCCGCATCCGCCGCTTCGTTGCTCTGCTCCAGCTCGCGGATTCGACGCTGACCGACGGCGTGCTGGACCGCCGCTACGGCGACGACCAGAAGCCCGCCCATCACCGTGACGGTTCGCACACTGCCCGCTGGTGACCACCACTGCGCTCCCGCGACGGCGAGGCCAAGCGCCGCGAGCAGAAGTAAGGTCAACCGAGAGGTAGTCGCACCGAAGCTCATAACTGCAGGTAGCTGGAAACCACCTCGCGACTGGTGACCGAAATCGCCCCGCGCCTCGCAACCGCCGGACCGGCCAAACGGTCCCCGCCGCAACGGTCGAACAAGGGAGCACCTCCAGGGGAATGACTGGAACAAGCAAGCATGAGCCATGAATCGGCCCGGGCGGCGCGCGCGCTCACGCAAAAATTGCCGAACCCTGCGCACCTTTTGAACTCAACGCCGAAAAGCCGGCTCGACTCCGCTCAGCGTCATGTCGCGGAAAACTGGCCGCACACCGTCGGCCAAGGCCGCTCCATCCCGAAAATCGATTTCCCCACCCGAGGACAGACACTCCGCCGACCTTCGCCGCTGCCCCGCCCAGGCCAAACCAACCAATCATTGAACGTTCAACTCCTAAACCTGAACGCTCAAGTGACGGCCAAGACTCGGGAAACTCCGATCACTTAAGCGTTAAGTATTGAACGTTAAACGTTGAGCGTTCGCGCCGTCGTCACCGCGGCGCAATAATCGTCGGATCGCCCACCACTCGGTTCCGTCATTAGAAATTCGTCATTGGCCTTGGGACCTTGGACCTTGCTGCTTGGTCATTCGCGCCGCTCCGTCGGCGCGGCTCCCTCCACCGCCGCCAGGAGCTTGCTGGGCGTGACGGGTTTCCGAATGACTTC
>CANGHW010000346.1 GCA_947453695.1 Opitutia bacterium | reverse complement strand
TGCAGATCGTGTCACGGATGAGCAAAATACGTGGCATCACGGAGGCAGAGCAGAGAGTTCCCGCTTGTGGCGCGCGCGGCGCGCAGAATGCTTGCGGGCTCGCATGGCTGAAACTCCACATCGCATCGTCCGCGCCTGGCTTGAGTCGTTGACCACGGGAGTGGTTGAGCTCGATCGCGACTGGACGGCGAAGACGGCACCGCGGTTTACCTTTGGCGCGCAGTGTCCGTCGCCAGCGGCGCTGACGGCGGACACGGGATTGATGGCCGCCTGCAGCTATCGGTATTTCGTCGATGCTGACGGCAATATGGTCTTCGCGCTAACGCCGGAGCACGGGACGGAAATCGATCCAAAGCGCGACACGGTGTTTGTCGCAGGAGATTTCAATGGTTGGCAGGAGGCCGTGGGCAAGGCGGAGTGGCAACTCCTGCCGGGCACACTGGATGGTGAAGACGTCTTATTGTGGCGGGGACCGGCGAAGGCGCTGCTGACGCCACAGGGTCAAAGATTCAAGTTTGTGACGGGGGAACACCACTGGCTGGCGCTCCCCGACAACGCCCCCAATGTCGTGCGCGATCCCAATGGAAACCTAAACCGCGTGATCGACCCGGTGCGCACCGGCCGGCACCTGTGGCGGTTTACGCTGAACCAACCGTTGGATTTGGCCGAGGCGATCACCGTCGCATGGGCGGGAAAAACGGAGGCGGTCGGAGCCGCAACGGACGGGGAGGGTGTGCCGCTTGTGCCGGGAGTTTTCTTTCACGAACTCAAGAGCGAGTTGCCGCTTGGGGCGCTGGTGCGCGGGGGCGAGACGGTGTTCCGCCTCTTTGCACCGCGGGCCCGCAGTGTGACGCTGCTCCTGTGTCATGATATCGCAGACAGCGATCATCCGCAGCCCTTCTCGCTTGAGCGGCGCGCGGACGCCGACGGTGCGGCGGGGGTGTGGGAAATCGCGCTCGGGAGCAACCTGCACGGCTGGTTCTACTGGTATCTGGTCGATGGCGTGCACGCGGGACCGGGGCGCTTTGAGCCGTCGCGACGCGTGCTTGATCCTTATGCGCTGGCGACGGTGGATCGCGATGGCCCCGGCATCGTGCTGGACCGCGTATGGGTTGGGCAGGGCGACCGTAGTTTCAAGACTCCGGCCTGGCACGACCTGGTGATCGTCGAGGCACACGTGCGCGATCTGGTGGCAAATGCGCCGATCAAGGCCAAACCCGAGGAGCGGCAGGGATTCACCGGTCTGCGGCGCTGGGTAGAGAGCGATGATTTCTATCTTCATCACCTCGGGGTGAACTGTGTGGAGCTTCAGCCGGTGCAGGAGTGCGACCGGGTGACAGCGGTCGACTATCACTGGGGCTACATGACGACGAATTTCTTCGCGCCGGAGAGCGGCTACTCGCTCGACGCCGAGAAGGCTTCGGGCGTGCGCGAACTGCAGGACCTCGTGGCGGCCTTTCACCGGCGCGGTATGGCGGTATTGCTGGATGTCGTCTTTAATCACGTGGGTGAGCCGGCGCACCTGATGTTTGTGGATCGGCTCTACTACTTCGAGCAGGACGCCGCAGGGAATCTCGCGAATTTCAGCGGCTGCGGCAACGACCTGCGGGCCCGCTCGGCGATGGCGAAGCGACTGATCATCGATAGCTGCATTCACCTCATTGAGGTGTTCGGCGTGGATGGTTTCCGATTTGATCTGGCGGAACTCCTCGGTGCGGACGTCCTGCGCGACATCGAAGTCGCGCTGAAACGCGTGAAGCCCGACGTGATCTTAATCGCCGAGCCTTGGAGCTATCGCGGGCACATCGCCGGAGCGCTCCGCGACACGGGTTGGGCCTCGTGGAACGACGGCTATCGCGACTTCGTGCGCGACTACGTCCGGGGCAATGGTGCCGCAGACCGCATGGAATATTTCCTGCGCGGATCGCCGTGGTATTTTGCGAAGTGGCCGGCTCAAACCGTGAACTACACCGAGTCGCACGACGATCGCACGTGGATCGACATGATCACGGAGAACGGGGGCAACAACGGCTTTACCCCGACGGCGAATGACCGCCGGCGCACACACCTCATGGCGGCGCTGCTGTTTATGTCGCTTGGTATCCCGATGCTCTCGGCGGGTCAGGACTTCCTCCGCTCCAAGCACGGCGTGAACAACACCTATTTGCGCGGCGACCTGAACGCGCTGGATTACCGCCGGCTTTACCGGCACCTGAGCACGCACGCGTATTTCGCGGACTGGATTGCATTTCGCCGGAGCGAGATCGGGCACCTGCTGCGGCTGTGGAAACGGCCGAGCGAGGGGTTCTTCCAGTTCTTCCGAGTGCCGAACTCGCCCGCGCTCGCGGTGATTTACAACGCTGACCTTTCGGAAGGCCCTGAGCGTCTGCTCTTCGCCATCAATCCGACGCAGGCAGAGGTGACGATCCCGCTGGGCGAAGCGGCGGCAGGGCTGCTGCCCAACGCGTGGGAACAACTGGCCGACCAGGAACGGTTTTTTGCGAGCGAGGGCCATGGCGCGACCCTGCCGGTGGAGGCAGAGCTCTTCATCCCGGCGCTTGGTTGTGCCCTGTGGCTGAGTGCCGAGTGAGGCACGGACTGTCATCTGCGCGCCAAAACCCTTGCCACCGTCCTTGTGGCCTGTTCTTTGCTCTGTCCCCGCGTTCGCGCGGTTCCATCCAACATAGACAACAACGCTAGCACCTAACGGAGTCCTATCATGGCAGTAAAAGTCGCAATCAACGGTTTCGGTCGCATCGGTCGCCTCGTGTTCCGCGCTCTCGTGGAGCAGGGCCTGCTCGGCACCTCCCTCGACGTCGTCGCGGTCGGTGACATCGTCCCGGCCGATAACCTCGCCTACTTGCTCAAGTATGACTCTACGCAGGGCAAGTTCTCCGGCACCGTCAGCTCCAAGAAGTCTTCTCCCGAGAAGGCCGAGGACGACGTCCTCGTCGTGAACGGCAAGGACATCCTCGTCGTCTCCGCCAAGACCCCCGCCGAGCTCCCGTGGGGCAAGTTGGGCGTGCAGCTCGTGATCGAGTCCACCGGTCTCTTCACCGAAGCCGAGAAGGCCAAGGGCCACATCGCCGCCGGCGCCAAGAAGGTCATCATCTCCGCTCCGGCGAAGGGTGAAGACATCACGGTCGTCATGGGCGTAAACGACGACAAGCTCGACCTCGCCAAGCACACGATCATTTCGAAC
>CANGHW010000345.1 GCA_947453695.1 Opitutia bacterium | reverse complement strand
TGGCGTCGACAACCTGCTTCCGAGTGGCAGCCGCTGCGGCTTCCTCAACAAAGCTACGCCATCCAGAAAATCCCTCGATCAGCTTCCGAACCTCTACGGGGTGTTCTTCATAAGCTATCTCAGCTATCGAGGCCAACGGCGACTTCAACTTAAGTAGTGGCTCAACCTCCGCACCGATGGCCGTGTCGAGGTCGTCTTCGAAAACGAAACGCCCGACCCAAATCGAAACTGCGTGTTCTGCGGGATAGAGGACCTTCATTTTTGCCAAAGGTCAGCAGTCAGCCACGACGGGGCGCAGCTCCGCCGTTGTCTGTGCCGACTGGATCGGCTCTCCTGAGCGAGCGAATGAGCAAATCAACGCTCTCGCGAACGTGCTTCGAGCGCGGGTCATCGACGTAAGCGTGGTCGAGGAACAAGGTGACGATCACATAGTGACCGCCCATGCCGACATACCAGTAATGAATGGTGCTCTTTGGATCTTCCGAACTTGGCTTAACAACATAGAAGACGATCTTTCCGTGTCTTTCTTCTACGGCACCGCCACCCTGATCCGCCTTCTCACGCACTTCGCTTTCACCAGCACCAGCAATCTCTTTTCCGTTCTTCAGGATACTAATCACCGAGCATCGCAGATTCGCAGAGTCCGTGTCCGGAGCATAGGCGACCAACGTGCCCTTGTCGTCGCGAAATGCGAGGTCGCGGAAAATATCAACTAGCACGTTGCCAAGCTGAAGTGTGCGCAAGGGCGGGAGCTGGGTGTTCATTCTTTCTTCCGCCGATCAGTGTTATTCGCCCTTACCGCGTTTTATCGCGGTTTCCTGCCCGGTGCGTTGGGGCAGGGGCTTGCCCGTTGGGCGGGGTAAATCTTTGTGCCGGCTCATGCCGAGGTTGCCTGCGCGTTTGCGACTTTCGATTAAGGACAACCAAACCTGGACCGGGCTCAAGGTGGAACTGATCGAGGTGCCCGGGTTGGGACTGGCGGCGTCCGCGTCGTAACCGACGCGGCTACCGGAGGGATCGGGAGGGATGCGGAGAAAGTGAAGGAGGGGACGTGGTCCGAAGTGCTTGAGCGGTTGCGGCGGTGGATGGTCGCGATAGCGACGGTGCGCGCTGCGGTGATCACAGGGTCACGGCGCGTGGTCACTCGAACCGGGCTTGTTCAACCAGGGGCTCGCGGCCCGCTGCTACGGTGCAGCAGAGCCCTCGGAGTTCGGCTCTTTCTTCATTTTTTCGAACGCATTTCGAATAGCGCTTCTTCTCGTTCTTTAAGGAGCTTTGGATAGGCGGCAATTGTGCTGCACTTGCGCTCCCAGTAGCCGTCCGCGAACGCCATCATGTCACAGCTATACCCTCCCGCAAACGCCGCGCTCGGCGATAGCCATATCGATTTTTTCTCGGTCACGATTTGCACCTGGCCTGCGCTGTCCGTGGTAAACGGTCCATACACAATTTCTCTCGGGTCAGCTTGGAGGTCATTGCCTAAAAATTTGAACACTACTTTCGCTCCGGGAATCGGTCGGCGAGACTCATAGTCGATGACTTTGCAGTCGAACGTGACCGCGGGAAGCGTGTGAATTGCCCCATAGCCGACGCAACCGCCCAAGAGTAGGCAGAGTGGAGCAAGTATGGCCGACAGGATTCTCATACTTTGCCCAACAGCGTTATTCGGCTGCATTGAGTGCAGCGTTCATGGGGAGGGTGAAAAGGCGGAGCGGTAAATCGCTGCTGGGGTGAAACGGCGCCGGGTGCCGCTTTCGCGGGGTGTGCAGCGGCCGCGTAAAGCTGCACCCGAGGGTCGTGTCCGGGCCGGACCGCCAGCGGGCTACTTCGTGGTCGGCGTGGCGCTCGCGCCGGGGACGGTGCCGGCCTTGATCAGGACCATCTTTTCCGGATCCAGGTGCTTCTTGATGGCGCCGTTGACCTGGTCCTTGGTGAGCGCGCTGACGCGGGCCGGATACTGGTCGATGAAGGAGAGTTCGAGGTCGCGGTTGAGCGTGGCGAGGATCGTGCCGGCCATACCGGCCGTGGTGGAGAGGGCGACTTTGTAGGTGCCGGCGAGGCCGGTTTTCTTCCGGGCGAGTTCGTCGTCGGTGACGCCTTGGTTATACCACGCGGTGAGTTCGCGCTTGGTGGAGGCGAGGCCCTTTTCGAGCAGCTCGGGCGAGAAATTGCCCGCGATGCGCCAATCGCCGTCCACGAAGGTGTCACCGCCGACATAGGAGCCGATGCCGTAGGTGAGGCCTTCCTTGTCGCGGACGTTGGCCATGAGGCGGCCGGTGAAACCGCTGCCGAGGGCGGCGGTGCCCACGCGGAGGGCGAGGGTGTCGGTGTCGCCATAGCGCAAGCCGGTGGACTGGCCCCAGATGACGGAGACGTTGGTCTTCTCGGGCATGAAGACGTTTTGATCGCGCGCGGCGTCGACGCTGCCGGGCTTGGCCGGCGCGGGCGTGGGCGGACGCACGCCGCCGGTCCAGCCGGCGAAGACTTTGGCGACTTCGGTCTTGGCGGAGGCGGCGTCGATATCGCCGACGAGGACGAGGCGCAGCGTGATGGGGCCGTAGTATTTCGCGTGGAAGGCTTTCACTTCGTCGAGCGTGGCCTTCTCGGCGCTGGCGAGGATTTCGGCGGACGGGGCCAGGCGGTTGGGATGGCCCACCGGGTAGACCGCGCGGGTGAAGCTGTCGTCGGCGCGGAAATCGGTGTCGTCGAGCTGACGGCGGTAGTTGCCGGCGAACTGTTTCTTCAGCTTCGCGAATTCTTCGGCCGAGAACGCGGGGGTGCGGAGTTGTTCCGCGATGAGGCTGATGACGAGCGGGAGGTCGGCGCGGAGGCACTTGGCGCTGATGTTGAGCGTGCTTGGGCCGGTGCTGAAGCGGATGGAGGCGCCGACGTCGCCGAGGAGCTGGGCAATCGCGAACTTGTCGTGGGCGGTCGTGCCCTTGTCCAACATGCCGCCGGTGAGGTCGGCGAGGGCGGGATGGCCGTCGGGGCTGAGGGAGTCGCCGGCGGCGAGGGAGCCGGTGAGGGTGACGACTTCTTTGACGCCCGTCTTGAGGACGACGAGATCGATGCCGCCGACGTTGTCACGGACGGCGTTTTTGGCGACTTGGGCGGAGGCGGTGGCGAGGAGCGCGGTGAGACCAACGACGGACGCCAGCGTGCGGAGAGTGGTTTTCATGGGCGGAGAGTGTTTTCGGAGGGAGGGTGGGGCGGGGTTT
>CANGHW010000344.1 GCA_947453695.1 Opitutia bacterium | reverse complement strand
GTCAAAAGGGCACGAACTTTAACAGCACAATTTATCACCCGTCGTATCTGTCGCTGACTGCCGCGCAAGCGGTCGCGTCGGGCCTCGGCACCGCGGCGGGATTTTACATTGTGCAGGGCCCGACCGGCACAGCCAACCCCACCAAGGCTAGCTTTACCTATGTCGGCACTTCGACCGCGGTTTTCACCAATGCGAACCGACAGGATTTCGCCAACGTCACGCAGCTCTATCCTTCCAGCGAGAGCGGCGGCGGCTACGCCAGCCTTATGAAGGTGATCAATCCGCAGGTGAGCGTGTTCGCCAATATCCTTTATAGCCGCAGCCTCACCCACTACGAACTCCAGCCCTACGGCTTCACCAACTCGCTCGCGGGTATCACGCTGCCGGCCACCAATCCCTACAACCCCACCGGCCTGTCGTTCACCAATACCGCGACGACCTTTCCCTATCTTTTTCGCGGCGAATATCTGCCCAAGCGCGAGGTCACCAGCACGACGACCTCTAGTGTGGCCGGTCTTCGCGGCACAGCGCTTCGGACTTGGAACTGGGAGACCGCCGTCAGCTACGGGCAGAATGAAACGATGCGCGACACGGATTTGATCTCCGTGGCCAGCATGCAAGCTATGCTCAGCGGCACCACCCGGGCCACGGCTTGGAACCCGTTCGGCCCCTCCGACAATCCCGACATCGAGAAAAATGCCTACACCCGCTCCCGCGGTCTCGACGGCAAGATCAGCAGCTTGAGCTACGACGCGTCCGTCAACGGCAGTTTCTACCAGCTTCCCTTCAAGGGGGCCGGCGAGCTCGGTCTCGCCGCCGGTTACGAATTCCGCCAGGATGAACTCACTTCAAACCCCGAGCCGAATAATTTTATCGGGTTCACCGCCACCACCCCCTTCAAGGGCAAGCGCGACATCAATTCCGCCTACGCCGAACTCTCGGTCCCCCTCCAGAAGTGGCTCGAGTTTCAGTTCGCCGGACGTCACGAGCGCTACAGCGATTTCGGCAATACGACTAAGCCGAAGGTCGGCGCCAAGGTCCGCCTGCCGAACACTCGGTTCGTCAACGTGGTGCTCCGCGGTTCCTACTCGGAGTCGTTTAAAGCCCCTGACCTCGGTCAGCTCTACGCACCCCAGTCCAACGCGGTCACCACCGCCAGCCTGCTCGATCCGTTGCGCCCGCAAGATGCCGCGCGGCAGCTACCGTCGCTCGTCGGCGGCAACCCGAACCTCAAGCCTGAAGAAGGCAAGGTGCAGTATGCCGGAGCCGTCTTTGAAGTGCCGGCCGTCAAGGGCCTGAGCTTCAATGTGGATTTCTTCGATGTGCAGATCACCAATGTGATTAACTCGCTGGGCGCGACCTACCTGTTGACGGCCGAGGGGCGCCGGCTCTTTCCCAATGCGATTATCCGCGAAGCCACGACGGATGGCTCCATTGGCCGCATCACGAATATCGCCGCCATTTCCAACAACCTCGGTCTTCAACTCTATCGCGGTCTCGACTTCGGCGTCCGCTACACTCTGCGCAATACGCGCGTCGGCACCTTTACGTTTAACGCCGATGCGACCCAAGTCATCAAGAAGGGCTCCGATGCGGGCACCGGTTCCGGCTTCTTCGACAACACGGGCTTGGCCTTCGATGTCGAGTGGCGCTACAATTATGGCGTGGGCTGGACTTACAAGAAGTGGAGTGCGCGCGTGACGGCCGACGTCATCGGAAAATATTTCAATGACAACTGGACCGCAGCCGGTTGGGGCGAAAACGTCTTTGGTATGATCAACCCCTCTGTTAGCTACCGTGGGTTCAAGAAGACGACGATCACCCTCGGTGCGACTAACGTCCTCGACAGCCGTCCGCCGGCCAACGGATTCCGTGTGCTGGGCTTCGATGACCGCATCTACGGTGCCGGCGCTCTCGGCGTCTCCGGTTCCCTGCGCGTGCGCCGGGAGTTCTGATCCCGTCACGTCCAGCCAACAGCGATGGACTCACTCGCGCGCTCCCTGTCTCGGGGAGCGCGCTTTTAATTTCCACTTCCGCCTCTTTGATCGCTCTTTTGCTTATGAAACGTGTCCGCTTTCTCGCCTGTTTTGTCGCTATAGGTCTTGCTGCTTTCGTCCGGGCGGCACCGCCGCCGGAGCTTCCGGTCGAGACGTTTTTCAAGAAACCCAACATTTCACAGGTAACGTTTTCTCCCGACGGCAAGCGCATCGCCTGCCTCGTCCCGTATGAGCGCCGCATGAATCTCGCGGTGATCGATCTGGAGAAGAAGACGAAGAACCTCCTTACGAATTTCAAAGACAACGACGTTGGCTCTCTGCTGTGGGCTAACAACGAGCGCATCATTTTTACCAAGGATACCGACGGCCAGGAACGGGCGACGGTTTACGCGGTGAACCGCGACGGAACCGAACGCGTTTTGCTGGTGGGGGGGCGGGCGAGGCGGGCTCTGAACAGGCTGCCAATCAACGCTTCGGCGGTTTGTTGGCGCGGTTGCCCAACGACCCGAAAAATATCCTGGTGCTGGGCTACCTCTCGGGTGCGCAGGGTCCCGATGTTTGTCTGATGAATTTGAAGACGGGTAAGATGACCGTCGAGGTTGCCAATCCCGGCTGGGTTCGCCGTTGGGTGCTGGATCGACAACGTAACGTGCGCCTCGCCGTTGCGCAGCAGGGGCAAAAGGTGACCATTTTGATGCGTGATCCGGCCAAGAATACTTTGGAGCCGATACACACGCACGAGGCCGATCAGCGCGGTTGGACGCCGCTCGCGTTCGATGGTGATGATCGGACCCTGTTCGTGTCTTCGAAAGTTGGGCGCGATACGACGGCAGTTTTCCGATACGACACCACGACTCGGACCCTGGGTGAGTTAGTGCATGGAGATCCCGTTTACGACGACGGTGGCGTGGTGTGGGACGAGGCGAAAGTGAAGGTGGTGGCTGTCTTCACGAACGCGGATCGTCCGCGCTTCCACTGGCTCGACTCCGAGTCGGAGGCACTCCAGAGGCGCATCGACAAATCGTTGCCCGATACATTCAACCGGCTGTTGAGTGCGTCGCCCGATGGATCGCGCCGCTTGATCTCGGCCACGAGCGATCGCGATCCCGGAGTCTACTACCTTTTCGATCAGGCCACGAAGAAGATCGAGGAACTCGCCGTCATCAAGCCGGGTATCGACCCGGACCAGATGGCGGCGATGAAACCGGTTTCGTTCAAATCACGCGACGGTCTCACGATACATGCCT
>CANGHW010000343.1 GCA_947453695.1 Opitutia bacterium | reverse complement strand
GGTTGTAGAGATACTTCAGCGCGCGCTCGACGCCGTAGCTGGACAGCGAGAGCCCAAAGTTGGCGGTGGCCACCTCGGGCACGGTGTGAGCCTCGTCCAGGACGAGGAAATCGTCGGCAAACAGCACGCCGCGGGTATCGGTATTGGCGCCCTGGGCCTGCGCGCCACCGGCGCTGATCAGGGCGAAGAGCAGGGCGTGGTTGACGATGACGAGATTGGCCGAGCGCATGCGGGCGCGGGCGCGTTGATAGAAGCACTTCTCGGGGTCGCAGTGTTTGCGCGAGCAGGAGGAGGAATCGGCGTTGACGGCGTCCCACACCTCGGCGCGCGGCGGCGGGCGGATATCGTGGCGGAGGCCGGTGTCGGTCTGCTCGGCCCACTCGGCGATGCGCTTCAGTTCATCGTAGTCGGCATCGGCAAAAAGCGTCGTGCGATCAGCGAGCGCGTGGCCGAGGCGCGTCGTGCAAAGGTAGTTGGATTTGCCGACGAGCACGGCGGACTTGAAGTCGGCGTAGCGGGCGAGGGTGGGCGTGGACTTGAAGAGCTTCCGGCACTTCGGGAGATCGCTCGTTTCCAACTGCTCCTGCAGCGAGATGGTATGGGTCGAGACGATGAGCTGGCGGGAGGTATCGACGGCGTGGATCAGGCCGGGGATGAGGTAGGCCAGCGATTTGCCCACGCCCGTGCCGGCTTCAAAGAGGAGGGGCTCGTCGGACTTCATGGCCGCCGCCACGGCCCGCGCCATCGTCTCCTGCTGCGGGCGATGGCTCAAATTGAGCCCGGCATGCAGCCAGCCGTCCTCGGCGAAGATCTTCGCGGTGAGGGCGGGCGCGTGGCTCGGCGGCGGAGGCGCGGAGCCGGTTTCTTCGCGAAGGCCGATCATTATTGAGAGTGAGTCTGCCAACCAATGGATTGAGACCGTGGGGGCGCAATTGAATTTGCGGCTGCGGCCGCCTGCGCCGATACTAAGAAGATGAAATCAACGGCGGATGAGAGCGGTGCCTGGGTCGAGGAATTGGTGCGCTTTCTGCGCGCGCAGCCCGGCGTCAGTGCCGTGCGCATCGATACGTCGGCCCACAAGGTATCGGTGGCGACGGTGGGCAAGGTGGAGCTCGAGGGCCTGAGCGAGAAACTCGCGGCCACGATCGCCGCCGTCGAGGCCCAGCTCGCGGCGAAAGGGGGCGTGCAGGCGCCGGCGGGGTTTGTATTTAAACGCGACGGCGATGCGACCGTGATCGGCCGCGAATCGTGCGTGACCGCCGAGAAGATGTGGCTGTGGCGCGAGATGGAGTGGCCCGCGATCACGGCCGAGCCGATTCCCGAGGAGCAGGAGTGGCGCATGCTCGCGAAATTCGCGACGCTCTGCGGCAGCGCCGGCATCGCCGGTGTGGCGGCGGGCTACTTCGCGCCCCAATTACCGTGGTTGGCCCACGCGTTCTACTTCGTGGGCATCGTTGCCGGCGGCTGGGATGCCGCGGTCGATACCTGGGAGAATCTCAAGAAGCGTGAGATCGATATCCACTTTCTCATGCTCGCGGTCGCGATCGGCGCGATGTTCATCGGCGCCTGGGGCGAGGCCGTGTTGCTGCTGTTTCTCTTCTCCGCCTCCGGTGCGATGGAGGAGTATGCGCTGGACCGCACGCAGCGGGAAGTGAGTGCCCTGCTCAAGACCTCGCCGAAGCGCGCGACCCTCGTCCTGGCCGGGGGCGCGGAAAAGGAAGTGGCCGTCGAGGAGCTGCAGGTCGGGCAGCGCGTGCGCGTGAAGCCCGGCGAAGCCTTCGCGGCGGACGGCGTGGTGATGAGCGGCAAGAGCGCGAGCGATGAGTCCGCCCTCACGGGTGAGGCCGTGCCCGTGGAGAAGCAGGTGGGTGATCAGGTATTTAGCGGCACCCTCAATCTCTGGGGCGTGGTCGACTTCGACGTGGCCCGCCTGCCGGCGGAGAGCACACTGCAGAAGATCATCCGGCTGATCCAGACGGCGCAAAAGCTGAAGGCCCCGAGCGAGCGCTTCACGGACAAATTTGGCACCGGCTACACCTACGCGGTGATTGGCGGGTCGTTTTTGATGTTCCTCGTGTGGTGGCTCGGTTTCCACCTGCCGGCGTTTACCAATACCCCGGAGACGCGCTCGGCCTTCTATCGCGCCATGACGCTCATGGTCGTCGCGAGTCCCTGTGCCCTCGTGCTCTCGATCCCCTCGGCCATTCTGGCGGCGATCGCGTGGGGTGCCCGCCATGGCGTGCTTTTCCGCGGCGGTGCCGCGATCGAGAAACTGGCCGACATCACCGCCGTGGCGCTCGACAAGACCGGCACGCTCACGACCGGTGAGCTCGCGGTGGTCGGTTGCGAGAGCTATCCCCGCGGCCGCGAGCGCGAGGTGCTGCAGCTCGCCTACACGCTGGAGGCGAAGTCGCATCACCCGATCGCGCGCGCGATCACCCGCCATGCCAAGGCCGAGGGCCTGAGCGAGCTGGCACTGGATGATTTTCAATCGCTCACGGGTCAGGGCCTGCGCGGCAAGGTGGCCGGGACCACGTTGCTCCTGGGCCGCCGCGAATTGCTGGAAAGCGGACCGCTGGCCGCGTGGGCCAAGGAGCTGCCGCCGGCCGCCGCGGAATTGAGCGAGGTCTGGGTAATTGGGCACGACATGGTCGGCCGAGTGCTGCTCAAGGATCAGATCCGCGCCGAGTCGCGCGAGGTGCTGGCGCAGTTGAAGTTGCTCGGCATCAAGACCGTCATGCTCACTGGCGACCGCCGTCACACCGCCGAGGCCGTGGCCAAGGAGCTGGGCCTCGACGAAGTCCGCGCGGGCCTTTCACCCGAGGACAAAGTGGCCGCCATTCAGGCCCTCCGGGCCGAGGGGCGGAAAGTCGCGATGGTCGGTGATGGCGTCAACGACGCCCCCTGCCTCGCCGCCGCGGACGTAAGTGTGGCCATGGGCGCCCGCGGCAGCGATGCGGCGCTTGAGCAGGCCGAGGTAATTTTGATGCACGACCGCATCGAGAATTTTCTCGCAGCCCAACGCCTCAGCCGGCGCGCCCGCGCCATCATCCGCCAGAATCTCACGATCTCCCTCGGCGTGGTGATCGTGATGGTCCTGGCCACTGCGATCGGCGCCGTGCCTCTCGCCATCGGCGTGGCGGCCCACGAGGGCAGCACCTTGATTGTCTGCCTGAACTCCCTACGCCTGTTGTTCGGGCGCAACGAGGCTTAATGTTTTGCTGACAACGGCGGCCCGACCCGCACGCTTCCT
>CANGHW010000342.1 GCA_947453695.1 Opitutia bacterium | reverse complement strand
TTCCAACGCCTGCCGGCCCTGTCGCTGGGCGGCGAGTATGGCTACGCCGGCGCCGATCTCTTCGAGGACGGCAAGAAAGATGCGTGGTTTGCCGGTGCGACTGTGACGGTGCCAATCTTTGATGGGCTCAAGAGCGATGCGGACCGCCGCGCGGCCCTCTCCCGCCAGCGCGCGCAGGAACTGCGCTTGCACAGCCTCGAGCTGCAAATCTCGTCCGAGCTGCGCCTGGCCCGGCAAGATGCCTCCTCGCGCAATGCGCAGATCACCGTGGCGGAAAAGAATCTGCGGCTGGCGGAAGAGGAATTGCGCCTCGCGCAACAACGCTACCAGCAAGGCGTGGCGGACAACCGCGAGGTGGTCGAGGCGCAGAACCGCCTCGCCATCGCGAGCGACAACTACGTCGAAGCCGTCTACCAGTATAACTTGAGCCGCGTCGAATTGGCCCGCGCCAAGGGCGATGTGCGCTCGGTGTTGGCGGAGAAAGTGGAATGACGGCCGCGGGTGGCGCGGCCCGGCCGCGTTTGATCTTGGCTTCGGCCTCGCCCCGGCGGCGGGAACTGCTCGGGCAACTCGGGGTGCCATTCGAAGTCGTGGTGGCCCAAGTAACGGAGCATGAAGAGTCGACGACCGATCCCCGCGTCATGGTCGCCCACAATGCGGCCCTGAAGGCGGACTGGGTGGCGGCCCGCCAGCCGGATGCGGTGGTCCTCGGGGCCGATACGACGGTCTTCATCGACGGGGCTGCGCTCAACAAGCCGGCCAATGGGGTGGAGGCGCGGGCAATGCTCCGACGGTTGAGCGGACGCTCGCACACGGTGTTTACCGGCCTGGCCCTGCGCCACGTGGCAAGCGGCCTGAAAATCGATGAAGGCGTGGCGAGTGAAGTCACCTTCAAGACCATCTACGATGCCGTGATCGAGGCCTACCTCGCCAGGGTCCACACCCTCGACAAGGCGGGCGGCTATGGCATCCAGGATCACCCGGAGCTGATTATCGCGGGCTACAGTGGGTCGCTTTCGAATATCATCGGGCTACCGGTAGATACGACGAAACAAATTTTGACGCGCGGTGGTCTGCTGCCATGACTTTTACCGCGTTTACGCGTCCCAACCTCGCATGAGCCACACCATCGCCTCTTCCTCGCCCACCGTTCCCCTGCGGGGATGGGTCGCGCGAGTGTGGGCGGATCCGGACGGGCGTTCGACGATCGTGGGGGTGGCAGGGGTGATTCTTTTCTATTTGTTGCTGTGGGGCGCGTCCCCCTGGCTGTTCCGCGTCGATCCCGTGGTGCGCAAGTTTCCCGATCACCCGGAAAACCGGCAGTTCAATATCGAGATTGCCCCGGAGGTCTTTGCCCCGAAGCCGACGCCCAAGCCGCCGCCGCCGAACAAGTTCGTCGAGACGAATCCCGATGCGCCGGAGAACGTGCCGGACAAGACGACCAATTTCGCCGCGCAGAACCAGCAGGTCGCGCAGGAGAAACCCGTGCCCAAGGGCGCGAGCGACATGCCCTCGACTGAGGGCAAGAAGGACTTCGAATCGAACCAGATCGTCAGCGGCCAGCTCTCGAAACCGCTGGAGCAGGTAGAGGCGGTCCCGCCGGCCGAAGTCACCCCGCCGCGCGAGCAGACCGTGATGGCGCCGGCGCTGGAGCAGAATCCGCTCTCGGGCTTTGAGAAGAAACAAGGGGATAACGCGGACAGTTTCGGCACCAATATCGCCAAGCTCGCAGAAAATTCCCGACCGGTTCCGAACAAGATCGAAGGCGCCAAAAATGTGCCGCTGATCCAAGGGGCCACGGCGACGCAGCCGGCGATCGACCCGCTGCGCCCGCGCCCGCGTCCATCGGTGGTGAAGACGCAGCAAGTGCGCCCGGCGATCTTGGCCGAGCGACTCGCGGGGACGGCTAACATCGGCCCCACTTCAGTCGATGCGCGCTGGAGCGCCTACGGCACCTACCTGCAAAAAATGATCGAAGCCGTGCAGATCCAATGGGAGCACCTTTTGACCGAGAGCAAAGTCTATCCGACCTCGGGCAGCACCGTGACCGTGAAATTCATCATGGATTCGAAGGGCCTGATCGCCCGGGTCGTGAATGTGGACAGCACCGCCAGCGATTCAGCGTCCCGGGCCTGCATGAGTGCGATCACGGATCGCGCACCCTATGGCGACTGGACCGAGGACATGAAGGCGGTGCTCGGCGAGCAGCAGGAGATGACGTTTACGTTTTACTATCAGTGAGCGCGCCCGGAGAGAGTTTTTGGGCGGAGTTGCCACTGGGACGCGGGGTATCGGTCGTAACCAAGGATGCGAACGGCCTGGCGGCGCTGGTGAAACCCGCGGGCGTGTTGTCGCATCCGAATACGCGGGACGATGAACCGCGCGCGCTGCTCACGACGGCTTACACGTTGGACGGAGAGTTTTACGAATGGACCGCCGCGGACGGCACGAAACGCCGCCTCTGGCTCCTCAACCGGCTCGATTCGGCGACCTCCGGGGTGATCCTCGTGGCGGCCGAGGCGGAGTTGGCGGCGGCGATCCGGGCGCAGTTCAAACGCAAACAAGTGCGGAAGATCTACCACGCGCTCGTCTTTGGCACGCCACGCCAGCCGATCGAACTATGGCGCGATCTCCTCTCGATCGACAAGCGGGGCGGGCAGATTCGCGCCGGCGCGCGCACGGGGCATATCCCGGCCGAAAGTCGCATGAGTCTGACTCGGGCAGGCCGCAAGGAACCGAAGGTCTCGCTGGTGCGCCTTGAACCGCGCACCGGCCGCAGCCACCAACTCCGGGTGCAGTGTGCCAAACGCCAGCTCCCGATCGTCGGCGACCAGACCTACGGGGATTTTTCGGCCAATCGCGCGTTTGCCAAGATCGCAGAGACGAAACGGATGTTCCTCCACTCGCTGGAGACGAGTTTTGACTATGAGTGGCGGGGGCAGCGCACGGTATTTAGCGCGAAGGCGCCGCTCCCCCCGGAGTTCGAGAAGTTCCTTTGACAGGCGCCGGGGAATGCGCGGAATCCTGCGGGTTCTGTTCACCAAACCCGTCGACACAACCCTGTCATGATCCTCCCGAAAACCAACCGTCTCACGCCCGAGCAACTCGCTGAAGTCACCGCGATCGTGGCGGAGTTTGGCTGCAAGATTCAGCCGATTATCGGCGCGGTGCGGACGATCTATGCCATCGTGGGTGATGAGCGTGACGAACTCATGATCAACCGGCTCGAGGGGCTCACCTACGTTGACCGGATCGATC
>CANGHW010000341.1 GCA_947453695.1 Opitutia bacterium | reverse complement strand
GCACGCTCGCCTCCGTCGTCAACAGCGCCCTCAGCCCGCGCCAGGAAACCTACCTCCGCCTCGACTACCAGCGCGCCACTCTCGAGCTCACGCATCTCTACGGTTACACGCGCGACAACTGGCGCTTCACCGTCGCCCCTCACGCCCACGATGAGGGCAATATCCTCGCCCAAGCCTGGCACAGTTTTCCGCCCGACGCCGGCTCCACCCATGCCGCACAACTAACCGAGTTCATCACGGACCTCGACGCCCGCCGCCGTCCGCTCACGAGCGGAGCCGATGCGCGTCGCACTATCGACCTACTGACCTCGCTCTACAAAAGCGCTTCGACCGGACAACCGGTCATTCGTGGCAGCATTGTTCCCGGCGATCCTTTCTATACTTCGCTTCACGGTGGCCACACTCCCGCCCGCGCCAATGCCGCCCCCGCTGTCAGGTCCGCTTGATCCGAAACTAAGTTACGACGTCGGCGCCAACGTCTCCGCCACGGGCGTCCGATAGGCTTTGATCGCCGGCACTACGCCGCCGATCGCACAGAGCGCCACCATCCCCAGTGGACAAATCCACAGCACCGGATGTCGCGCTCCGAGATCGAGCACCACTCCCGTCTGCGCACGAATCACTCCAGCCACGCCGGCGAACAGTCCGTAGTAAACCGCCAAGCCCGCCGCCGCACCCAGCGCACCGATGCACGCCGCCTCGGCCACGACCGCACCAAAAATCGTCCGCCGCCGCGCGCCGAGCGCCCGCAGGATCGCCAGGTCACGCCGCCGCGCACTCATCGAATTGTAGATGCTCGCCAGCACCGAGCCCGCCGCGACGAGCGCGACGAGATACGCCACGAGCGTCAGCACTTGGTCGAACCACGCGATCTTTCCGAAGAGCTCCGCGATGATTGCGCCCACGGGATACGCCAGCGTCAGCCGGTTGCCCTGTTTGTTATACATCATGTCGAGCATGAAGCCCGCGCTCGGCGTCCGCAGCTGGATCAACACGGCGCTGATATCGGTCGCCGCCTTCGCATCGTGCCCACTCATCGTCTGCACGCCCTTCAGCGGAATCCACACCACGCGGTCGATCGGCGTGTTCGTCGGCAGTAACACGCCCACGATCGTAAATACTTCCTCGTGCTGATTCTTCTCGTCGAAGGCCAGGCCGTGAAACGGCTTGAACGTGTCGCCCACCTTCAGTCCGAGCTTCTGCGCTGCGAACGCTCCGATCACGGCCTCGCGCGCATCCGGCGCCGCACCAAAGAATTTTCCTCCCGCCGCGACGGCGAATTTCTTCCCCGGCGCATATTCCACTTTCTCAAATAACTCCGGCAACGTGCCCGCGATGCGGTAACCGCGCAGATTATCGCCCACCGCGAGGGGAATGGCCGCCTTCACCGCCGGATGGCGCTTTACCATCTCGTAGTCGGCCCACGCCAAATTGCCCGGCGAGGCTTCCAGATGGAAAATAGCGTTCAGCACGAGCTGCAGTTTCGACCCGCGCGCGCCGAGCACCGCGTCGAAGCCCGTTGTCGTTTGCGTAAACGCCGTCTGCGACTGCGTCTTCACCATCCACACGCAGAGCATGAGCCCGCACGCGAGTGCGATGCTGCCTGCCGTCACCACGGTCGAGAGCGCATGTTGGCGGAGCGAACGATAGATGATGAGCGGCAGTGTCATTTTCCGGCCTCCTTCAGCGCACCGTTGATGTCGGCAAAATCCCGCCGCAGCTCGAATTGCCGCAGCACTTCCTCGTCGTGACTCACGAGCAGCAACGCCGCGCCGTTTTCCCGACACACTTCGCGGATCAGCGCGAGCGCCTCCCGTGAATGCTTGTGGTCGAGATTGCCCGTCGGCTCATCGGCCAGCACGAGCTTCGGCCGGTTCGCCAAGGCCCGCGCTACCGCCACACGCTGCTGCTGACCCGTCGAGAGTTGTGCCGGAAAATGATCCAGCCGGTGTCCAAGCCCCACGCGCTCCAGCATTTCCTTCGCATGCTTCCGGTCCGCGCCGCGCGGTCCAAAACTCATCCCAAGCACGACGTTTTCCAGCACCGTGTAGCCCTGCAGCAGATTGAAGGTCTGAAAAATATATCCGATCTTCTCCGCCCGCAGCCGGTCGCGCCCGGCCTCGCCGAGCGCCGTCATCTCTGCACCATCGATCACCACCTGACCACCATCCGCCGCGAGGATGCCCGCGATGAGGTGGAGAAACGTCGTCTTCCCTGAGCCACTCTCGCCGCGCAGCGCGAGTTGTGCTCCGACCGCGAGCGCGAAACTCTCCACCTTCACGATTTCGACACGCGTCCCTTCGGGACTCACGAACGACTTCTGCAATTGGGTCACAGCGAGCATGGCGTCGCCAACGTGACGAGCCGCCGCCGAAAGCCAACCGTTTCGTGCAGAAACCTCGCCCCCGTGAATCCACTGCCCCAGCCTGCCCGTAACTTCTCCGTGACCGCCTCCGCCGCCACTGCTCCGCGCCCCTCGTTCTGGCAACGCCGCCTGCTCGGCCCGTTGCGCGCGCAAATCACCCAAGGCGTCACCCCCGATCGCCTCGCGCTGACCATCGCCGTCGGCACCGCCTGCTCCCTGCTTCCGTTTCTCGGCTTCACCACTCTGCTCAACCTCGGCGTCGGACTCTGGCTACGCCTCAATCAGCCGATCCTCCAAACCGTCAATTACCTCCTCACTGCCGCCCAAGTGGCCCTCATCTTGGTCTACGTGCGCCTCGGTGAATGGATCTGGCAGGCCCCGCCGGTGACGCTCTCCGTCCCCACCTTGTTCACCGCCTTCCGCGAAGACCCTGGCGCCTTTCTCGTCCGCTTCGGCTTGACGGGCGTCCATGCCGCCACCGCGTGGCTGCTCACCAGCCCGCTCCTGATGGCCGCACTCTACTACTCGCTTCGTCCCGCGCTGAGAAAATTTTCCCGCAAACAGTGACGCGCCTCACGCTGGCTTCGACCCTTTGCCCTTCCGCCCGCTGGCCTTATCGATGGACTAACCCTTGGCTCATTCCGCACGCCTCTGTCCTTCCTCTGCCGCTCACCGCATCGACTCCCGCACCTCCACCAGCACCTGGTCGTAGCGATCGATGCGGATGAATCCGCTGCGCGGAAACTCCAGCTCCATGGTCACGTAAATCGCGAGCAGCAGACTGCCTGTGAAGCCTACGATGTGCAGCCAGCTCCGGCGCTGACCGGCCGCCATTCCGTAACCCGCCAGCGTGGCACAAACGAGAGCCAGCGTAATGAGCATCGCGTAAATTACCCCGGGCGGATGCGCCTGCGCCGCCAGATAACGCGCCGTCGCTAAATCAAACATCTCGTTCAACGCCGGCAGGAG
>CANGHW010000340.1 GCA_947453695.1 Opitutia bacterium | reverse complement strand
GCGACCGCCGTTCAAACCTGTGCCTACCCGCGGAGTCTTCACACTCACTCGTGTGATCGAGCTCGACAGCACCCTCAGCGGCAACATTCGCACCGGAGCCTATTGTTTAGAGGTTGGCACTGAAAACGGTTTCGCAACGGGCCCGCAGCTCACGCACATTACCTCGCGTGCAATCAATTTAGCCCCGGCCTCCGTGCTGTAGCGGCGGTCTGCGACCGCCGTTGCAGCCGGCGCCTGCCGAGGGGGCGCGAAATCGTTGCAGGACTCGCTTCGCCTCAGTTCAGCGACGCTTTTCCAGACACAAAAGATACTTTCCCGGACGTCATCGCCACTTTCCCGGTGCTCACAGACGCTTTCGGACGCCCAATAGATGATTTCCTTTTCCTATATTCCACTTTCCCGGAGCTCATCGCCGCTTTCCCCCGTGCCAATTCCGCTTTCCCCAAGAAAATAGATGCTTTCCCGCGTCATAAATCTACTTTCCCCAGCCCAATAGATGATATCCTTTTCTTATATTCCGCTTTCCCCCGCTCAATAGACGCTTTCCCCTTCCGATATTCCGCTTTCCCCGAGCGCACAGACGCTTTCCCCGACCCAATAGATGATTTCCTCTTCTTGTATTCCGCTTTCCCGAAGCTCTGCGCCGCATTCCCGCGCGTAATTGATGCCGTCCCGGACGCGCCATGCACCGCTCCGCGCTGACCAGCGACCGCCTCACCGCGCTTGACCACCCTCCCTCCGCGTCCCGCCTGAATCCCAACTCTCCCGCCTTGGTATCCCTCTCGTTTCCGGGTGTTCCGTGGTCCCTTTTCGAGTGTTTCGTGTATTTCGTGGTTTATCTCACCTCTTTGAGCTGAGAGCCCAATCTTCGGGAGTTCAGTGCTTCTTGAGAGCGATCCAGTCCGATGGCGGTGGGGTTTGTTCCCCCATCTTCTCTACACCAAATACGACGATCGCGGGCGGTGCGTGCGGGTAAAGCGCCCCAACCGGCCTGTTCTTCTCGTAAGTTCGAAAAACTTCTGTGCTTGCTACAAGTAAGATAGGGCGGAACTCATAGGGCGCTCATCTGCTCCCAAGTCGGACATGAAACTGAACCTCCTTGCACCACTCTTTGCGTTCGTGGCGATCATCGCCGGAGCGTTTGCGCAGGTCACCCCGCCCGCAATTCCGCTGAAGAAACTTCTCCTCGCGGATAGTGAAGCCAAGGCCGCGGCGATCCCGGTCGATGCTGGAGGGACCAACATCACGTTCGCTCAGGATATCCCTTTGCTGGTCGATCCCAAGTTTGAGAGCGCGATTCAGCCGTTTATCGGGAAACCCATTTCCAACGAGCTCCGTGACCAAATCGTGGCGGCGATCGCCAAATTTGCCCGCGAGCACGACCGGTTGATCGTCAAAGTTTTTACGCCCAACCAAGATATCTCCAATGGCACGCTGAGACTGGGAGTCGTCGTGGGACGCTACAACGAGCTACAGTTCAAGGGAAACAAATGGTTCAGTAACAAACTTCTGCAGGAGAAGCTGGGCATCAAACCCGGCGACGAAGTGGTGTTGACCACCTTGGAGCAAGCCGTGAACTGGGCGAACACCAATCCGTTTCGTCAGATTAAGGTGTTGGTCAATGATTTGGCCAATCAGCCCGGTAAGGCCGATCTGATCATCGGCGTGGAAGAACGCATTCCCCTCCGCTTCACCGCTTCGTTTGATGACTCGGGCAACGATATCCTGGGCAACCGCCGCTACACCGGTTCCGTGCAATTCGGAAATCTCTGGGGCCGTGATCATCAAGGTAGCTATCAGTTTTCCACGACTGACCACCAGTCCGTCTTCAAGAGTCACTCGATGGACTATCGCGTGCCGCTTCCGTGGCGCCACTTCCTTCAGTTCAATGCCGGTTATCTAGAAGTAAAACCGCGCTTCGGCGCGGGCGGCGCCTTCACCCAAAACGGTAAAAACATCGTCTCCAGCGTGCGCTACTCCGTGCCCGTCCGCGGGGGTGACAATCCGATCGAGTTCGCGGCCGGCTTGGATTTCAAACAGGGCAATAACAATCTCGCCTACGGCGGCGCCACGCTGATCAGCAATACCACCGATACGTTTCAGTTCACGTCGTCGTTCTCCATGGTGAAACGCGACAGCAAGGGGGCTTGGCTCTTCGGCGGCGGGATCGACGCGAGCCCGGGCAACGTCAATCACCGCAATACCGACGCGGCCTTCTCCGCCTCGCGCTACAACACTAAAGCGACCTATTTGACCGGCACCCTTTCGGTGCAACGTCTGCTGAATCTGGCGCCAGACTGGAGCCTTTTCTCGCGCGCGGTCGTCAAGGGGGCCACCTCAAACGTCCCCGGCAGCGAGCAGCTCTCCATCGGCGGATCTTCGACCGTGCGCGGTTTTGACGAGCGCATCTACACCGCCGATCAAGGCTTCGTTTTCAGCAATGACCTGCAACTTCCTGCGATCAAAAGCGGCATACCGTTTATGCCTAAAGCGCGCGGGAAGGTCGAGACACGCTTCGTGGCCTTTTACGATGCCGCCCAAGTCTTCTATCGTCATCGGGATATCAACGACGTGACCTTCACGCCTCTCGCCAGCACTGGGATCGGCATTCGTATGGGTATTCCCGGACTCTTCAATGTCTCCGGTGACTACGGCTGGCAGATCACTCACCTCGCCTATCCCACCCAGAGCCACTGTCGCGGACACATTAAGGTCGTCCTCGCCTTCTAGTGCCGTGTTCGATTCACGGCGTGTTGTGCGTATTCACCTCGGGCACCATTTTTATGGCGCGGGAAATCTAGGCGACGACTTCATGCTCGCCGGCTTCGTGGGTGCCATGCGCACCCTCGCGCCCGAGGCGAAATTCACCGCGTGCGTGCCCTTCGATCTGGCGCCGCTGCGGGCACGCTTTCCGACCATTGAATGGCTGGGTTACGACGAAGCCACGCGTCGCTCGGCAATCAGACAATGCGATCTGTGGCTCGGCCTTGGTGGTTCGCCCTTCCAAAGCGCCCAGTCGCGTTGGTTCATTGACCATCTGGTGGGCGACCAAGCCATGTGCGCCGAATCCGATCGACCGATGTTTTATCTCGGCATCGGCGTCCAAACCCAGGCCGAACTGGCCGTCGCCGACGCGCAGAAGCTCTGCGAATGCACCGCTGCCATCTGGACGCGTGACGCCTCTTCGGCAGATCGCCTTACGTCGCTGCCCCGCCGCCCGAACAAAGTCACAGCAGCGGCCGATCTCGCCCACCTCTATTTTCGCACGAATCCCCCTCCCCTCGCTGCGTCCGGTCGGCTCACGCTGGTCGCCAACTTCGACTACAATAGCTGGTCTGGTCAGGTCGCTTGTCTTCAAGCCATCCACACCTACTCATC
>CANGHW010000339.1 GCA_947453695.1 Opitutia bacterium | reverse complement strand
GTGGGCGCGTCCGCGCTGCCGTTTGGTCCCGTGGCCGTTGCGGGATCGGCGGAGTGGAGTTACGACCGCACGCGTTTGCTGGAGCTTCGCCAACTCAGCGTGCGCAGTGGTGGGCAGGAGCGGCTCGACTTGGCGCAGATTTGGCGGGCGCCGCGCCCGATCACATGGCGCTCCGTGCGGTCTTGGGTGTTGGTGGCGTGGGCGGTGTTGTTTGTCGCGGATGCGGCGCTGACGCGTTTGGGAATCTCTTTGGTGGGTCGCCGGCGTAAATTGGGGGCTCGTTGAGCAAAATTAGTCAAAGGCGCTAAAGTTCTACCTGGTTTGCGCCGAAAGGAGGCGCTGTGAGTCCAGAAGCGACGCAGGCGATCATTCCCGATGATCCGCCGCCTTTTAAGACCCCCAGCTACACCCTCCAGTGGTCCGATGACCCGGAGGCGAAACTGCGGTATGCGCTAAAGCCCGATACGGCTTACGTGCTGTTTGTCCAACGGGGCAAAGCCACGTCGGGCTCGAAAATCTTGGAACAGTTTCAGTCGATCGCGGCCGAGCGGCGCATCAAGGTGCTCGATGTCGACTTCGGCTCCATCGGCTTCTGGGAAAAGATGCTCGAGCGGAAACTCGTCCACGACTGGGGCATGGACAATCCGAAGATATTGCTCTGAGACGGCTCAGACCTTGGGGGCGGCCGGCCACCACTGGTAGAGGAAGAAGTAAACGAGCACGCCAGTCACACTGACGTAAAACCAGATGGGGAAGGTGAACTTCGCCCAGCGTTTGTGGCTCTCGAAGTCGCCCTTGATGGCGAAGAAAAACGTGCGCGGCACCAGATAGGCGATGGCGATGGCGAGGAGGACGTGCGTGATGAGCATCACGTAGTAGACGGCGGCGATGGCGCCGGTGCCGCCAAACTGGGTGTGGAGCGCTTCGCCCGTGCCGGCGGCCATACCCTTGAGGACTTTGTGGGTGAGGTAGCCGACGAGGAAGATCGCAGACACCACCATGGCGGACATCATCACCTTGCGGTGAGCTTCCTTGCGGCCGGTCTTGATGAGTATGAAGCCGGTCGAGATGAGAATGGTGGCGAGGCCGTTGAGCGCGGCGTTCAGCGCGGGAATATCGGAGATCTTCATAGCGGGTGGACGAGCCAGAGTCGGTCGATCACGAGCATCCCGAGTTGCAGCGGCAGCCAGATGATCGAGGCAAAGAAAAGTTTGCGGGCGCTGCGGTCGCGTCCAGCCGGGCGGAGGAATTGCGCGGCGCACCAGAAGAAGCCGAGGCCCAGGACGAGGGTTACGATCTGGTAGGCGGAGCTGGTGAATCCGAGGTAAGAGGGGAGGAAGCTGACGACGAGCAGGGCGATCGTATTGATGAACGACCACGCGGCTACCTTTCCGCCGGCCTCATCGCGCACGGGCAACATCGGGAAATCGACGGCGGAGTAATCGCGGCGATAGGTCCAAGCGATGGCCATGAAGTGAGGGATCTGCCAAAAATAAAGGATGCCGAAGAGAATCCAGCCGAGGGTGCTGATGGTGCCCTCGCCGGCGGCCCAGCCGATGAGCGGAGGAAACGCACCGGCGATGGCGCCGATTTCCGTGCTCCAGACGGACCAGCGTTTAGCGGGCGTATACCAGCCAAGATAAGAGAAGATCGTGAGTAGCGTGAAGAGGCAGGCCGGGAGGTTGACCTTCGCGAACAGCAGGAAGAGCGAGGCGACGCACATGAGGGCGCCGACCACGAAAGCGGAGCCAGTGGGAATCTTACCCGCGGGGATGGGGCGGTCGGCCGTGCGCTTCATGCGCGCATCGGTATCGGCCTCCATCCATTGGTTGAGCGCGGCCACGCCACCGGCGGCGAGCGAGGTGCCCAGCACGACGAAGAAGAGCTTGGAGGGGTTGGAGGGCGGCCGCGCCGCGAGGTAGCCGACGAGGGCGGTCAGGACCGACAGGAGACTGAGCCGGGGCTTGGTGAGCTCCAGGTAGTCGCGGAAGGTCGCGGAGGATGCAGGTGTTTCGGTGGCCTCGGTGGTCATGCGGCAGCGATGGGCTTCTCAAGAGCGTCGCGATGGGCGGACCAAGCGAGCCAAAAAGTAGTGGCGAGGGTGAGGGCGCCCACGATCACGTGAGCGGTCGTGATGTCGTGGCGGCGGTAACTCCACACGACGTAAGCCCCCAGAAAGATCTGCAGAAAGAGGAAGGAAAGCAGGGTCGACGAAGCAGCGCGCATCGCCAAAGAGGAAGCCGGATCGCGGCGCACGAAAACGACCAGGGTGGGAATGGCGATGGCCAGCACGAGGGCCATGACTCGATGGGCGAACTGGAGGGAGACGCGATAGTCCCAGTGGGGCGGCAGGAGATCGCCGTTGGCGGTGGAGAGCGGGAAGGAGGGGATCGCGAGCCCGGCGTTGTTGTGCCGCATGAAGGCGGCGATGGTGAGTTGCACGATGAGCAACGCCACACAGAGCACCGCAGTCTTCTTGACCCGCGCGCTGACCGGGGCGGCGCGCTCGATCCAGGATTTGGAGCAACTGATGGCGATGGCGATGAGGATGCAGACGTAGAGTTGGGCGAGGACGCCGTGGGGCACGCGCAGCATTTGCCCGAGCGTCATGTCGAAGCCCGGGACGGCCATCGCATCGAGTTTGACGCGTTGTCCGCCGATGAGGCCCTGGATGATGACGATCACGAGACCGGCCCAGCCGAGTGAGCGGAGCCAGCGGCGCGACTCCGTGCGGTGCAGCCAGATGGCGAGACCGATGGCGAGGAGGCCCATCGTCGTGCCGGACAGGCGGTGGGAGTGCTCGGCAAACATCGCCACGTCGGTCAGCCAGCCGTCGGGGTTGACCGAGCCGTTGGAGAGGGGCCAGTCGGGAAACGCCATGCCCGCGCCGATCGTGGTGGTGAACGCGCCCAAGGTGAGGAGCACGAAGACCCAGGCGGCTGCGATCGCGGAGAAAATCGCGAGCCGGGGTTTGTGTTCGGCAGTGCGCTGTGGGTTTTTAGAAGAGGCCATGAGCAGGGTGACTCGCCAGAAGAAGGCCCGAGACTGCCATCCGCAAACCCTTTGACAAAGTTGTCGGCCGACGAATCCGTTGTGTCATGAAATCTTATGCTTTCGTGACGACGCTTGCGCTTTCGGCTCTGACGGGAGCGGGATGCGGTCGTTCCGAGGCGCCGGTCAAAGCAGTGCCACCGGTAGTGGCAGCGACGAAGGCCGAGGGGAAGCCGGCGGAAGCAAAGTCCGCGACGGGTGAGGCCGCCAAAGTCGCGGACCGCTATCCGCTCAAGGGCGTGATTGTGTCGGTCGATGCGGCCAAGCAGGTGCTGGTCGTGACCCACGAAGAAATCCCCGGTTATATGCCGGCGATGACGATGGAGTTTGGCGTGG
>CANGHW010000338.1 GCA_947453695.1 Opitutia bacterium | reverse complement strand
TTCGTCAGAATCTTCCGCACGCCGAGTGCTTCCAGAGACTCCCGTTCCTCATCTGAGACAATTCCACTAGTCACAATGACGCGCAGCCCCGGCGCCCCCTTCAATATTTCCCGCAGCATCGCCGTCCCTCCCATGACCGGCATCATGAGGTCGGCGATCACCAGATCGAAATCCGCCCGCTGTTCGCGGAAAAGTGCGAGCCCGGCGGCGCCATTGGGGGCCGTCACGGGCGCATAGTTCAGCTGTTGCAGCACGATGCGCGTGGTCACACGGATTGATTCCTCATCGTCTACGATCAAGATACGTTCCCCTTTTCCGACCCTGGAAAGAGCTGGCACCTCCACCGTCTTGGCCACGTCTCCCTGTTGTATGACCGGCAAATAGACACAAAATACCGCGCCACCTCCCGGGGCATTGCCGGCCGTGACGAATCCGCCGTGGCTGCGCACAATGCCAAGCACTGTCGGGAGCCCGAGCCCGGTTCCCTGCCCCACCGCCTTCGTGGTAAAAAAGGGATCGAATATCCGTTGGATGATTGCCTCGGGGATGCCGTGGCCTGAATCCGTCACCTTGAGTAGCACATGCGGTCCTGTTCGGGCGCCTGCGTGTCCCTTCACATCGTCCGCCCCGAGCATCACGCTTCTGGCGTGGATCGTCATCGATCCGCCGTTTGGCATGGCGTCGCGGGCATTCACGCTGAGATTCATGAGCACTTGGTGTAGTTGTGTCGCGTCGCCTGATACGGGTTCGATCGTCCGGGAGACATCGTCAATCACCGTGATATTGCGGGGGAAGGTTTCCCGCGCGATTTGCACCATCTCCCTGACCAGATGCTTGAGCTGCACGAGTTGGTGCTGACCTTCAATCCCGCGACTGAAGGCCAGGAGCTGCCGGATTATATCTGCGCCCCGCTTGGCCCCGACTTCGATCATTTGCATCAACTCACGCGACCGCGGGTCACGCAGTTCTCCGGACAACAGGCTGCCCGCCATCATGATCGGCGACAGAATGTTGTTCAAGTCGTGGGCTATTCCGCTGGAGAGCGTTCCGATTGCCTCCAGCCGTTGCGTGCGGAGAAAACGCGCTTCGAGCTCGCGCTCACTGGTGATATCCTCCGCCACCCCGACTACGCGATCGGTCGTGCCATCGGCCATCGTGATCGGAAACGCCCGGTCGTGGATCCAACGCACCGTGCCATCGGGCCGCACGATCCGATAGGTTTCGTCGTAGGTGCCCAACACCTGTTTATCCAGCGCCCCGACGATGTGCGGCCGGTCATCCGGGTGGATCGACTCGATCCACGCTTGGCGATTCACATATAAATTTGCGGACGAACGACCCCAGACCAATTCGTAGGCTGGGCTGACGTAAAGAATTTTGCCCTTTCGCACATCCGTCATCCAAAATACCTCCCGGATCGTTTCCACCACTTGGCGGAACCTCTCTTCACTTTCCCGCAAGTCCTCCACGGCCTTTAGCCGCGCCTCCTCGCGCGCGAGGATTTCGAGTCCAAACGACAAGTCGCCTGCCGCCTCCGTCAGAAGCGCGATCTCCTTGCCTTGGAAGAAGCCGACTTCGTCTGAATAGACCGATATCGCCCCGCGCACTGCTCCGGCGAGGCGGATTGGAAATACGGCAGAGGCCCGGAAACCCGCACGCGCCGCCTTCTCTCGCCATGGCAATGTCGAGGCATCATGCTCAAAATCGTTGCAGATGTAGTTTCTACCTTCCCGGATCGCCGTCCCGGTCGGCCCCCGTCCCTTTTCCAGTTTGTCGGTAAAAATCTCAATATCCTTGAGGTAGTTTGCCGTATCGCCCCACCGCCCCACCGGCACGACCCGTCCTGAGTCCGGCTCCAACCAACCGATCCACGCCATGCGAAACCCGCCAAAGACGACGAGGACTTCGCAAATCTTCGTGAGCAACTCGTCTCGCCGCCGGGACAATACGATGGCCTGATTGATTTGACTGAGCGCGGCATTGAGCCGACCCAGCCGGGAAATTTCGCGTTCGTTCTGCTTACGCCGGGAGATATCGCGCGCGATCATCGACGCGCCGACGATCTGCCCATCCGCACCGAAGATTGGCGAGACCGCGATGGAAACCTCGATTAACCGACCATCTTTCCGGCGCCGCACAGTTTCATAGTGCTCCACCATCTCGCCCCGAGAGATGCGCGCAAGTATCACCGCTGCCTCGGAAATCCGATCCGGCGGAAATGCCATCATCATTGGCTGCCCGATCGCTTCTTGCGCGGAGTAACCGAAAATCCGCTCAGCCGCCCGGTTCCAGCTCGTAATGTTGCCGGTCAGGGTCTTGCCAATGATCGCATCCGCCGAGGATTCCACGATCGCTGCCAGTCGAGCCTGCATTTCCTGCGCCCGCTTACGCTCGGTCACATCCGCCCGGATCGCAATAAACTGCTCCACCCGGCCCTCTTCGTCGAGAAACGGCACGATCGTGGTCTCCACCCAGTAAAAACTGCCGTCCTTCGCCTTGTTGCGGATCTCGCCTCGCCAGACCTGCCCCGCATTGATCGTGTTCCACAGCTCGGCAAAAAACGTTTTCGGGTGATAGCCCGAATTAATCATGCAGTGATCCTGCCCGATCAACTCGTCTCGCCGGTATTGCGAGATAGCGCAGAACCTATCGTTGACGAAGGTGATTTTCCCGCGCGCATCGGTAATGGCTACAATCGCATGGTGATCAAACGCGGCGCGCAAATCGCGTAACTCACGGGCGGTGTCACGCAGCTGTTCGGGATTCAACATGGAGGAGGCAAAGTAGTGTTGGTCATCTCAAAGGCCTCGCCAGTGAAATACTTGGAAAAACAGACCGGGGCATTAACCCTATTTCTGGAGAGTATAGAGTGAGATTGGTTCGAGCGTCGGTGCAATTTGCGCCTACCGCGGCCAAGCCGGCGGGTCGACCAAGGCACCTACCTCGTCATCGGCAATGAACGGCCGGGGAGAGATCCTGACAGCGCCCAATTCGGTTTCTACGTGCCCGCGGGGCCCCTGACATCGCCGGCCAAGGCCTCGCCGCCCCCTGCGCGCAGATTCTCTCCGTCGCGCTCATGCTTCGTTTCAGCTTCGGCCTCGACGCCGTCGCCCAGCGCATCGAGACCGCCGTCCGTGGCGCCGTCACCGGTGGCACGCGCACGGGCGACATCGCCTTCGGCCAGCCCTCCATGGGCACCAAGGCCATGGCCGACGCGATCATTGCGCGTTTATGATCTGGGGACGAGCGGGAGCCGGGGCCCTCGCCGCCAATCGGTCCACCACCTCGTTCAATTCCTCCGCGGAAAACGGTTTCGTCAGCGTTGCAGCCGCGCCCATATACCGGGCGACTTTGAGGTTATCGCTTATTCCCAGCACCCCGCCACCAGAGATCGCGATAATGTCGCCC
>CANGHW010000337.1 GCA_947453695.1 Opitutia bacterium | reverse complement strand
TTGACCGAGTCACCGCTGATGCGGCGGAGGAAGCCGCGTTGGATGGAGCGGGTGACGGCATTGACGTCGAGGTCGACGATCTTGCCCCAATACGTGATGCGGAGCGTCGCGATTTGGGCCGGTCCGATCTGTTGCACGAGGGTGCCGAGCTTGGCGCCGAGGTCGATGTAGGGCCCGAGGACCTTCACCGCATTGGCATCCATCGAGGGCATATTGACGGCGTTGCGGATCACGCCGCCGTTGAGGACGTCGGCGATCTGCTCGGCGACTTCGATACCGACCGCTTCCTGCGCTTCCGTAGTGGAGGCGCCGAGGTGAGGCGTGAGGACGACATTGGGGAGCGTGCGAAGTTCGCTGTCCTTCGCGAGCGGCTCTTCCTCGAACACATCGAGACCCGCGGCGGCGACCTGGCCCGACTTCAGCGCGGCGATGAGGGCGGTTTCCTTGATGATCCCACCTCGGGCGCAGTTGAAGATGCGGAGACCCTTCTTGCACTTAGCGAACGCCGCTTCGTCGATCATGTGGTGCGTGTCGTCCGTCATCGGCATGTGGACCGTGATGTAGTCGGACTGCTTGAGGAGTTCGTCGAGCGTGACGCCCTCGACCTGCATGGCCTTGGCGCGGCTGGGGGCGAGATACGGATCGTAAGCGAGCACGCGCATGCCGAAGGCTTGGGCGCGCTTGGCGACCTCACCGCCGATGCGGCCGAGGCCGACGACGCCGAGGGTCTTCTTGAAGAGTTCGATACCGGAGAAGCTCTTCCGATCCCATTGGCCGGCCTTCATCGAAGCGGCGGCTTGGGCGACGGGACGCGCGCCGCAGAGAATGTGAGTGAACGTGAGCTCAGCCGTGGCGATGGTATTGCCGGCCGGGGTGTTCATGACGACGACACCGCGCTCAGTGGCGGCTTCGACATCGACGTTGTCCACGCCGACGCCGGCGCGACCGACGACCTTTAGCAACGGAGCGGCGGCGATAACGGCGGCCGTGATCTTCGTCTCCGAGCGGACGGCGATCGCGTGCACGTCCTTCACGAGCTCGAGCACCTTCTCCGGAGAAGAGCCGTAGGCCTCAATGACTTCGATGCCCGGCTGCTGGCGCAGATAGGCGACTCCTTTGGGTGAGATCTTGTCGGCGACGAGGACTTTCATGGAGAAAAATGGGCTTCAAAGAAGAGCCCGCGCCGCCCCCTAGCAAGGAAAAGGTTGGGGAATGACAGGGGCGCGGGGACCGAAGAAAAACGCCTACTTTCGCGCGATTCCGTGAAAGCCGGCTTGCCGCACGAGAGTTCACATCGCAACTTCCCCTACCCAATCGCTCGCAACCTCCCCTGCGGGCACTCGTCCTGCTGCGCGACACCATGCGCTGCGACGGTCACACCGTCGTTCTTGTTACCTATTACAATTCATGATGCTTAAGCCGCTTCCCCGGTTCTGCCGCCCGTCTGCCCCTGCTTGCGCGCGCGCACTGTTCCCCCTCGTTGTGCTCGCGACCGCGTTTGCGCTCTCCGGCTGTGGTGAAAAACCCGCCGAACCCGCCGCCAAGGGCGGTGGCGGTGGTGGTGGCGGCAAGAAGGGCGGCGGCGGCCCGGCCCCGGTTTATGTGGGCACGGTGCAAACCAAGACGGTCCCGCTCGTGATCGAGGCCATCGGCGCAGTGGAGCCAATGCGCACCACGACCGTCCGCTCCCAGGTCACCGGCACGCTCATCAAGATCGCCATCAAGGAAGGTCAGACCGTCAAAGAGGGCGACCTGCTCTTCGAGATCGATCCCCGTCCGTTCGAAAACGCCCTCCGTTCGGCCGAGGCCGATCTCCAGAAGGCCCGCGTCCAACTCGAGACCGCCCGCGCCCAAGTCGCCCGCTACAAATCGCTCACCACCGACCAAATGGTGTCGAAGGAGCAGTTCGAAAAGATCGCCGACACCGCCCGCGCCCTCGAGTCCGAGGTGCAGTCCGACGAGTCCCGCCTCGCGACCGCCAAGCTCCAACTGGAATACTGCTCGATCCGCGCTCCCCTCACCGGCCGCACCGGCAACATTCCCGTCCACGAGGGCGACCTCGTCCGCGTCAACGAAGCCGGTGGCGTCCTCGTAACGATTCACCAGGTCAGCCCGATCTATGTCACCTTCGGCGTGCCGCAGCAGTATTTCGGCTCGCTCGTCCGCTATCGCGCCTCCGGCACCCTCAAGGTCAAAGTCGTCCCGCCCGGGATCGACGAAAAGCCAGAGGACGGCGAACTCACCTTCATGGACAACACCGTCGATTCGTCGACCGGCACCCTGAAGCTCAAGGGCACCTTCCCGAATCCCCAACAGCGTCTCTGGCCCGGGCAATTCGCCACCGTCACGGTGACTCTCGCCGCCCCCGAGGTCCTCACGGTCCCGAGTAGCGCCGTGCAGACCTCGCAGTCCGGTCAGCACGCTTATGTCGTCAAGGCCGACAAGACCGCCGAGCTTCGCCCCATCACCGTCGAGCGCGTTTTCGAGGCCGATGCCGTCGTCAGCAAGGGTCTGACCGAGGGCGAGACCATCGTCGTCGAAGGCCAGCTCCGCGTGCTGCCCGGCAAGCCGGTTGACATCAAGACCCCCGGAGCTCCCCCCGGTGGCGGAAAAGGCAAAGGCAAGGGTAAGGGAGATAAGGGCGGCAAAGGTGGCGAATCCGGCAAGGGCGCCGAATCCGGCGAAGGCAAAAAGAAAGACGGCGAATCCAAGGAGAAAAAAGCACCATGAGCGTCCCCGAACACTTCATCCGCCGTCCCGTGATGACTACGCTCATCACGGCCGCCGTCACCCTCTTCGGTTGGATGGCCTACGAGCGCCTACCGGTGAGCGATCTCCCCAACGTCGATTTCCCCACCATCTCGATCTCGGCCAGCCTTCCCGGCGCGAGCCCCGAGACCATGGCTTCCTCGGTGGCGACGCCGCTCGAGCAGCAGCTCTCCAGCATCGCCGGCATCGATTCGATGACGTCGACGAGTTCGCTCGGCAGCACGTCGATCACCCTGCAGTTCAATCTCGACCGCAACATCGACGGCGCCGCGCAGGACGTGCAGTCCGCCATCTCGGCGGTGCAGCGCCGCCTGCCGCGTGACATGCCTAATCCGCCGTCTTTCCGGAAATCCAATCCGGCCGACGACTCCGTCCTCCTCCTCGCCCTCTCCTCCTCCACCCTCTCCCTCACCGAGGTCAACGAATACGCCGAGACGATGCTCGCGCAGCGTATCTCGACCGTCGACGGCGTCTCGCAGGTCAACGTCTTCGGCGCCCAAAAATTCGCCGTCCGCGTCCGCCTCGACCCCCGCGCCCTCGCCGCCCGCGGCATCGGCATCGACGAGGTTCGCACCGCGCTCGATACCAACAACGTCAATCTCCCCGCCGGCACCCTCGACGGTTCCAGCAAGTCCACCACCCTCCTCGCCACCGGCCAGCTCAAGAGCGCCGAGGGCT
>CANGHW010000336.1 GCA_947453695.1 Opitutia bacterium | reverse complement strand
CAGAGGAGCGGATATTTTTTGTCGGTGAGGTTCTGGCCGTCGGACGTGGTGGCGGCGAGGCGGACCTTCCAGTTGCGCGTGGGATTGGCGGTGAGGATGACTTCGAGGCCCCGCGTGGTGCGGTCGAGGTTGACCCATTGATTCTTGGTGCCAGCGGGGCCGTCGTAGGCGCCGTTGAGGCCGGTGGGATTCACGAGATCGCGGACGCCCGTGCCGGCGTTGATCATCTCATCCTTGGAATTGGTCGTGTAATATTGGATGGAGCCGGAGATGCGGCCGCGCTCGTCGCCGAACTTGAGGCCGATTTCCTGGCCGACGCCGCTGGACGTGGCGGGGGGATTTCCGAGGGGATCGTTGGCGTTAACGAGGGGCGTGTTGTAGGTGCTGGAGAAGCTGTAGTAGGCGTTCAGCCACGGGCGGATAGCACCGTTGATGCCGAGGTTGTAGCTCTTGTTGCTCTTGTTGGATTCGGCCCAAGGTGGAGCGGAGGCGAGCGTGGAGAGATTGGGCGTGCGCTTGAAACTCTCGTTGGCGCGGAGGCCGACGAGGGTGAAGACGCGGTTGTTGAACCAGCCGGTGTTATTGGCGGCGTAGGCGCCGGCGGTGCGGCTCTCCCAGTTGTGGCCGTCGTTGTTCTGGCCGGAGACGCCAGGGAGGCCGGCGAGGCTGGCGAGGCCGAGGGGATTGTTGGGGCGAACCCAACTCGGGTCGCGGGGATTGTTGGCCATGCGGACGTAGTTCTGTCCGCCGGAGGTCACGCGCGGGGCGAGCCAGCCGCCACGGCCGAGGGGATTGGCGACGGGACCATCTTGCACGGACCACCAGAGGCGCGGCATGGGCGTGCGGCCGAGGTTGGACGGGACGGCGGGGTTGTAGACGACGTTGAAATTGGCGTCGGCGAGAAAGTAGCCGTAGTCGGTGGGGCCGGTGTCGGCCCAATCGATGTCGTAGCCGACGAGGGTTTGGCTGCGGGCGCGTTTGCCAAAGAGATCGTTGGTGAGAATGGCGGAACCGCGGGTGGCCCAGCGGCGGGTGGGCTGCTCGGTGTCGGCGAGGGTGCCGCCGTTGGCCCAAACATTGAGCGGATTACCGTTGAGGAGCGGAGCGCTGAGATTGGCGAGACCGCCATTGGCGCGATCGGTGGGAGCGTCGTTGTAGAGCAGGGAAAACTGGGTCGCGAGCCATGGGGTCCAGACCGTCTCGGCGGTGCCGATGAAGTATTTGTTAGTGACGTATTCCGAGGCGGCAGTGCCGGCCCACGAGTTGAGATTGTCCCACGTGAGCGTGCCGTTGGCGATGGCGCCGCGGGGATAGGGGCGGCCGGTGACGGGGTCGTTCGCGCCGGCCATGTTGTTGCGGAGGAGGTAGGCCAAGCCGAAGTTGTGGCGCGGGTCGGTGGCGGTGTTGGTGAACGCGATGTTTTCCTGGTTCGAGTTCAGGACACGGGTATTGTTCGTCTGGCCGCCGATTACGCGGAAAACGGTCCGTAGCGGTGCAACGCGGACGGCAACTTGCGTGTAGAGGCCCTTGGTCTCGTAGCCGATGAAGACGCGGCGATAGAGCTGGTGATCGTTGAGGAGGGCGACGCGCACGGCGACGTTTTCGGCGCCCCAGTTGTAATCGAAGAGGAGTTGTTTCGAACCGTATTGATCGAGGCGGAAATCGGTGCGGCCGGAGGTGCGATTGAAGGTGGCGCGCTTCGAGACAATATTGACCGTGCCGCCGGCGCCGCTGGCGCCGTAGAGTAGGCCTTGCGGGCCGCGAACGACGTCGGCGCGCTCGATGTCGAAGAGACTGTTCATGCCGGTGCCGGTGCCGAAGGTGCCGGCGAAGCCATCGCGACGGGGCGCACCTACGCCAACGCCGCGGACGCCCATGGTCTGATTGCCGACGCGGTCGCCGGGCTGCTGGCTCAGGGCATCGGACTCGGGATTGGACATCACGGTGCCCGCGCCAGCGCCGTAGGAGAGCATCAGCTCCTCGAGGTTGGTGACGGCGACGTCGCGGATGAAGTCCTCGGTGAAGATATCGGCGGAGACGGGGACGTTCTTCAGAGCGGCGTCGAACTGCGTGAGCGAGTTGGAATTGAGGGCACCGTAGCTGTTGTCGGCCTCGGACTTTACCTCGAAGGGATTCAGTTTGAAGACCTCGGCGGAGTCGGCCGCGGCTTTGGTTTTCGCGGGGTTGGCGGCCGGTGTGGCGGCGGCTTGCGCTGCGCTGTGACTTGGGGTGAGCAGGCACAAGGCGAGAGCAGCTTGGCTCGACGCGAGAGCGAGGGCGCGCAACCGGGGCAGCCGGCAGGTGGTGGTCAGGTTCATGGGGTGGGGGTTGCCATGCGGGACGAACCGAAAGGAGGCGACGGCCACGCTGGCTCGAAAAACCTGACGAACCGCGCGGCGACGTCGAGGGCCGTTTTGCGGTGCTGGGCGAATGCGACCGCAGTCGCACGGCGCACGCTTGCTACGAACGAAAGATAGTCGCGCGAACGATGGCGCGGCTAAGGAAGGCGAAGCGCTGCCAACTTACTTCTTGGCTGCTGGAGCGACGGGGGCGGCCGGGGTCGGCGACACTGCGGGGGCAGCGGCGGCGGGCGGTTTGGCGAACTGGATCTTGGCGATCACATCGTTCAGGCGCTGGCGGAGGATGTCGTCCTCTTCAGCGGTGGTCTTCTTGTAGGCCTTGCCCTCCACGACTCGCTCTGCGAGCTCGATGCTGATGACAAAAATGTGACCGTTGCGGACAAAGAGGAGGTTACCGCGTTTCGCGATTGGGATGCGGTCGTCGGGGGCGAGCTGGGGAACCTTGTCGGCGAACATCGTGCCGCCGGGAATCAAGATGTAGGTAATGAGGGAGCCATCGAGGGTGGCGGGAATAAATTTTGCGCTCTCGATCTGCACGCCCTCGAAGGCCTGTTTGAAGTCGGAGAGGACGAAGTTGCTGAAGAAATAAATCAGGTAGTCTTTGGTGCCGCGGGTGGAGTTTTCCCAGCGCTGGGTGGCGTCCTGGGGGAAGGCGGCGATGCTAATGTGAACGTTGAAGGCGTCTTGGAAAGTGACGACGTTGGGCGTGTCGGTGATTTCGCCGCCGAGCTCGGGCAGCACCGGAATGGCGACCTTGAAGATACCGGTGGGAGAGACGTAGGTCTTGCCTTCGACTTTGCCGACGAGGGAGGGGCGGCCGTCCTGGGCGCGGACCGAAAGCGCGCAGAGAGTAAGTCCGAAAGCGAGGAGGAGACGGGAAAGGCGAAGCATGTTGGGTGACGGGAGTAGAGCGGTAAGGGCTGAGCTTTCAAGCCAAGGCTGGCAGAGCGGCGAACTGCGCCCACCACGAAACCGGAATGGCCTCGGGGCGAGTCTGCTCTGAGAGGCCGGCGGCGAGGAGAAGTTCCCGGGCGGCGGGCGCTTGATCGGGGGCGTGGGTGCGGAGGAGTGCGCCGATTTGTTTGCGGCGCT
>CANGHW010000335.1 GCA_947453695.1 Opitutia bacterium | reverse complement strand
CAGCGGCCCAGGCGCGGTTCGCGGTGCCGAAGTGGCGCTCGAGACGCCCGCAATCGCGTCGGCCAAAAGCGCCTCCGTCTCGGGCGCGCCGATCGATGAGATTACGTGGTTCGCCGTGATTTCCTCGCCCGTGTCGAGCACCAGCGCGGTCGCCTTGCCGGCCTGCGCCACGATGCGCGCGACGCCGCACTTCATGCGGCGCTCACCACCCGCCGCCCGGTATTTGTCCAAGAGCACGCGCAGCACGACGCGCACGCCGTCAAACGGCCGCGCGAAGCCCTCCAGGAAGAGCGCCTTGAACATGATCACAAACTGCCCGAACTCCATGTCCCGCTCCGTCGCACTGCCGTAATACATTAGCGGGCAGAACAGCATGTCTTCCAAGAGCGGGTCCGCAATGTGCCGCCGCACGACTTCGCGCGCCGAGATTGGCACAGCGTCGAGGGAAACATCATCGTAGGTCCGCACCGCTGTGACTAGCGCTCGAAAGCCGTCCGCCTGCGCGGGAAACGTTGCCGCCACTTCGCTTTCGAACACCGCGAAATCATTCGTGAAGCGCAGCGAGGTCTCGCCGCCCGGGCCGAAGGCCACGCGGGATTGCTTCTGCTCGCAGAGGGCAAACTCCTCGCGATCGATCCGCAGTTGGCGGAGAAGCTTGGTCAGAGGCGTGCCTTTCACGCCCGGGCGCACGTAGTTCGTCATCGCGTGCAGGCCCACGTCGAACTTCCGCCCGGCGATGCTGTAAAAACTATTCAGCCCGCCGACCGCATTGTGGCGTTCGAAGATGCACACCCGCTTGCCGAAGTGCGCCAGGCGGATGCCGGCGGCCAGGCCCGACATGCCCGCGCCAATGATGGCGACGTCGTAGTGCGAAGTGGTGTTCATGCGGTGGACCACGTCACGACATAGAAAAGGCCGGGAAAATTCCCGGCCCATGTTCTAGGTCGCTCCGTCGATGCTCAGCCCTTGGCTGGCAGCGCGTTGAACTTCGGCGTGAGATACTCCGCGCAGCTGTCGAGGCTCGCGAGTTGGAGGTAGTCCTTCTCCGGCACTTCGATGCCGTGGCGCTTGCGGAGCTCCATGACGATGTCCAAAAAGTCCATGCTATCGAGCTGGAGCTGGTCGCGCAGGCGCACGTCCGGCTTCACGTTGCTCAGATCCTCGTCCGGGGCGATGTCGGCAATGATGTCGAGCACCACCTTCTTGCATTCGTCTTTGGTCATAGTTTCAGCGGGCGAATTAGGGGACAAAGCGTTTAACAATCAATGTGGAATTTATCCCCAACATCCCGAAGGAGTTATTGAGGATAGTATCCACTTTCGCAACCGCCCGCGGATGATTTAGCACCAGCCCGGGTAACGCGCACAGCGGGTCGAGGTCGTCGACGTTGATGGTCGGGTGCACCGTCAGGTCGTTAAAGGAGGGTAGATTGCCCGCCAGCTCCAGCGCACCCGCCGCGCCCATCGCGTGGCCGATGAAGCTCTTGGTGTTATTGATGTAGGTGTCGGGGCAACCTTCGCCAAACACCGCCCGGATCGCCTCGCACTCCTGGATGTCGCCGAGCGGCGTCGCGGTCGCGTGGGGGGTTACGATATGGATGTCCTGGGGCGTCAGTCCCGCCCGCTTGATCGCCGCGCGCACGCATTCCGCCTGGCGCGTGGGGTTGGGCAGCACGTAGTCGCTGGCGTCGCTGTTCACATGATAGCCGGCGATTTCAGCGTAGATCTTGGCTCCGCGGGCCTGGGCGTCCTCGAGGCGCTCGAGGGTGTAGAGTGCGCCGCCCTCGGAGATCACGATGCCGTTGCGTCCCTTGTCGAAGGGCCGCGACGCCTTCTTCGGGTCTTCATGCGTCGCGAGGGCATTCTGGGATTTGAAGCCGGCGAAGATGCCAAAGGTGTGAATGCTCTCGCTGACGCCGCCGCAGATCGCGAAGTCCACTTCGCCGAGGCGTAGCATCTGGGTGGCGTGCACGAGGCCCATGTTGCCGGCCGCGCAGGCCGCGCCGATCGTGTAGGCCGGTCCGGTGATGCCGAGGTTGAGCGAAGTCTCGCCCGCCGGGTTGTTCGCCACCGTGCGGGGGTTATGGTAGTGCGACCAATACTTCGTGTCGTAGTTAAACTTCGAGATATTGTAGATTTCGTTCTCGGTCTCGACGTTGCCGTGCTCCGTGCAGCCGATGTAGATGCCCACCCGGTCCTTCGCCTGCGCCTCGAAGTTTATGCCGCTGTCCGCGATCGCCTCGCGCGCGCAGTAGATCGCGATCGAGCCCGCCCTCGTGCCCACGCGCACTTCCTTCTTCTTCTGATACTTCAGCGGATCGTAGTGGCACACGCCCGCGAGCTGCGTGCCCATGTAGCGGATCTCCATGCGCTCCACCCCGGCGACGCCCGCGAGCAGGTTCGCGCGGAATTCCGCCAGCGTATTGCCGTTGGGAGCAGTAAGACCGACACCTGTGATGACGATGCGCGAAGGCTTCATTCGGGTTGAAAGGAAATCGCTAGCCAACCTCCCGCCGAAAGCAATACAACCCTCGCCTCTCTATGAACGTTCTCGTCGTCGGAGGCGCCGGTTACATCGGCAGCCACTGTGTTCGCCAACTCGTCGCCGCCGGCCATCGGCCCGTCGTCCTCGATAATCTCGTCTACGGTCACCGCCGCGCCGTCCCCGCCGGCGTGCCGTTTCACCACGCCGATCTGGGCGACGAGGGCGCTGTCTCCCGCATCCTTCGCGCCGAGCAGATCGAGGTCGTCATGCACTTCGCCGCCTACTGCTACGTCGGCGAGTCCGTCACCGATCCCCTCAAGTATTTCCTCAATAACACCGCCGCCACGATCCACCTCCTCAACGCCATGGTCGGCGTCGGCGTGAAGCAGTTCGTGTTTTCGTCCACCTGCGCCACGTTCGGCGTGCCGGCGACCCTGCCCATCCACGAGAATCTCCCGCAGGCCCCCATCAATCCCTACGGCCAGACCAAGCTCGACATCGAAAACGTCCTCAAGGCCCTCGCGGTCTCCTCGGGCTTCAGTTTCGCCGCCTTCCGCTACTTCAATGCCGCCGGCGCCTCCGAGGATGGCCTCATCGGTGAGGATCACCATCCCGAGACCCACCTTATCCCGCTCGCGATCGACGTCGCCACCGGCAGGCGCCCCCACCTCGAGCTCTACGGCACCGATTACCCCACGCCCGATGGCACCTGCCAGCGTGACTACGTCCACGTCGACGACCTCAGCCGCGCCCACATCGCCGCCTTCGCCCAGCTCGCCACTCCCGGCACGCAGCTCTTCTACAATCTCGGCACCGGCCGCCCCACGTCCAACCGCGAGGTCATCCGCGCCGTGGAAAAAGTCACCGGCAAGCCCGTCAAGGTCATCGAAAAGCCCCGCCGCCCCGGCGATCCGCCTGCCCTCTACGCCGATTCCGCCAAAGCCCGGCGCGAGCTCGGCTGGCAGGTGAAGTTCGGCGACATCGAGTCCATCGT
>CANGHW010000334.1 GCA_947453695.1 Opitutia bacterium | reverse complement strand
TGGCGGTGATGACGGCAACCATAAGGAGCAATTCTCTCGGGTGTTCGACCGGCCATCGCGCGGAAAGTTCCGCAATCGCCCATGGAGTCAGGGACTTCCGCGACAACCGCTAGTGGTGGCGAAGTAGTGGCGGAGTAGTGGTAGAGTGGTGACGTAGTGGTGTTTTAGTGGCGAGAATTCATGTTCCTAACGAAAATCGTTAGGGGTGGCGTGTCAGGGGATCCATAGGTAGATAGGGGCGGCTTTTGCCGCGCAGTTGAGTGTGCGGCGCTAATTCGTTCGCGTCGGATATGTCCCATGAAGCCGATTCTTTGCGGGGCGATAAGGCGGATGCTTTTTGGGTCGAACGGTAAATCTTTCGGCAGGTTTTGATCCGCAGGCAGACATGATTTGGGGGCATCTCCGTGGTGAGCCGTGGAGGTCGTTCACCTTGGAACCTTGAATTGATCGCGACTCAGAAATGTCTGTTCGAGAATTTCGCGAAGGTTGACGCAAACGGAAAGCAGGCGTCCGTCTCCGAGCACGGAGTCGGACTCCTGCGTGGATTCCATTGTGCCGGCGGGAAGCAGTCGTTGCGGCTTTGGAGGCGGCGGAGGCCCCAAGAGCCGGAGCAGTCGGAAAAGTCGCAACGTCTGCGCATTCCCTGCCCGCCACTGGCAAATGCTACGGCAATCCCGTCATCGTCTGTTACACTTACGAAAACGCGTTCGCCAGTGACAACGCTGCGACGCCCTGAGGCGGAAAATGGGGCGTTGGAATGTTTTGAACTCCCATCTTTGCGCCCATTGCCTGATAAAAAACTCCCGCGCAGATCAAATCCCCCTCGGCGTATTGGAGGACCTCCCAATGAAACGTCTCTGTCTACTCCCGCTCTTTTCCGTCCTCACAGCGCAAGCAATTGACTATGTCCACGTCACCGATGAGCCGCAAAAAACCGGCTGGCCGCTCACGGCGGAAGAGCGGGCTTTTGTTGTAGGCAAACCAGAGCATGACCGCCGACCTGGGCGAGAATCGAACAAGCATCTACCGCAGCTATGGCCGCAAGTGCCCAGCGCCGGACATTTTGGTGGCGACGCATGGCTGAAGTTGCACGAAGCTCGCGTGAGAACCGTGCAGGCCAATTATGGCCCGATAGACGTTCTGCTCGTCGGCGACAGCATCACCATTCAGTGGGGTGAATCGTGGGGCAGACACTTCCCTAACCTCAAGGCCGTCAATATCGGCATCGGCGGTGACAAAACGCAAAACGTGCTCTGGCGTCTCGACCACGGCGGAGTCGAGGGGGTGGAGCCTGCCGCCATCGTGCTTATGATCGGCAACAACAACATGTTCTTCACGCCCGAGACCGGTATCGGCGCTGCAGCAAAGGGTATTGAGACGTGCGTGAGGAACCTGCGCGAGAAGTTCCCTGCTGCTACGATCATCGCGGTAAAGATTCTCCCTGCCCACGCTCCCGGCAATCGCTTCTACGAAGATATCAAAAAAACCAACGCAGCCCTCGATCCACTGAAGCTCGACAGCGATCCCGCGGTCCGAGTGCTCGACCTGTGGTCTGACTTCACCAACGCCGACGGCACAATCCAGCAGGCCCTCTATGCTCCGGATACCATTCACCTCTCCCCTGCCGGGTATGCCGTGTATGCGAGTAAACTGAAACCGCTTTTGGGCCGCCAGGCCAAGTCCGCCGCAATCGGACCTTCTGCACCTTACAAGCACTTGCTTCTGAACTATGTCACGAGCATCAGCCAGCCACAGCAGGCGGAACAAATGATGACCTACGTCCGCGACACCTTCGGGGAGGCAAATCGCGCTTCCGCCCTGAAGGTCGGAGTGGCGATCCTTTACCTTCCGAAGGATCGCCTGGCCGATCACGTCGCGCGACTCCGGACTGACCTTGATCTGGCGCGGAAACTGAACGTGCCGGTGCTCATCCAGGTGGACACAGAGAATTGGGTGCCCGAGTCGCTGCTCAACTGGTATGATCCGAAAAAACCGGGCTACGATCCGGAGAAAGTGAGTGACGTCGAATGGTATGGTTGGACACCGGACACCGCCGTCAAACTCTGCTGGCGCAACTGGGGCACAATCATTCGTGTGGGGCCGCATCCCAATTTGCTAAGCCCGCGATTCCAAGCATGGGAGAAGCGTATTTACGAGGCAATGGCTCCCGTGGTGGTCGAGTGGCTCAAATCCCTACCGCTCGAACAGCAAAGCTTGTTCGTCGGCTGGAAATGCGGATGGGAAACAACACCCAACAGCCAGTATGCCTACTTCAAAGACGGCAACAGCTACTACGAGCGTGCCGACAACCCAAAGTGGGCTAACGAAAACAAGCAGTACATCGGCTATAACGCAGCGAAGACTGCCGGCCTTCAGACCAGCGGCGTGCTGGACTACGAGCAAAGCTACGACGTCTTTATGAAGATCATCGGCCGCCACCTCAGCTTCCTGACCGCTACGGCGCGTGCGCTCGGACTGCCACGTGAAAAGCTTTTCGCTCACACGATCGTGCAGGGTGTGGACCGCTACAACATGGAATCCCAATTCAACGCCGACAGCAATCCGTCGCCGTCATTTTACGGCAAACCAACGACCTCGCTGCGCGACAACCCGAGCTTTATGCGCTGCCTACAAAAAGGCCGCGCTGAACTTGGCACGACCGGCTACGGCATCGGCGAGTTTCGATTTGGCGCAAAAGACCATGACACTTGGTATCGCTGGTTCACCGAATACTTTGCCAATGATCCGGATTGTCTCTTTGCAGCGCTATACAACTACGACACGATGAAGGACCAGCCGGCGATTGAGCAGGCGATGCTGGATTCGATGGCAGCGTTTCCTGCCAAGAAAATGCCGACGCCATGACGACCATTCGAAGGTGCTTAACGCCTTGGCGCGCATAGGGCGCAAAGAGTGACGCTCAGCCCAAAATCTATCGGCCGAGATACCCTTCGAAGTTTGTTCGAAGTGAGATCACAGTCGCCGACCGACTCTCGCGCCGCACATGCAGGTGCGCGAAAGCCATTTTTCGTTCAACGCGGTTGCAGCTGGTAGTAGGGAAGGCGCGCGAGAGGCACACGTATCTCAACGTCCTTCGGGCCCGTGACCATCGAACCGTCGTCACCACGCCAACGTCCCGGCGGAAATGTCACCATTCGAGAACGCCCCCCCTTGGTCACGATCGGCGCGATCAGAATATCATCGCCGAGCAGGAACTGATCCTTGACCGCCTCGTAGCCCTGATGCGGCCAGGACCACTCCAGCGGACGGACAATGGGGTCGCCCGTTATTGCCGACTGCCGGGCCAGAGCGAGGATGTGGGGGCCGAATTCGGTGTGCAGTTTCGCGGCGGCGAGGCAGTAGCCCGCGAGCTCTGAATTGAGCACGCGCCACGGCGCCACCGAAAACTGCATCATGGGCATGAGCGCATGCACCTGCGCCGAGCGCACCACCAGCTCGGGGTCGAATTTCTTCGGATC
>CANGHW010000333.1 GCA_947453695.1 Opitutia bacterium | reverse complement strand
GGCCGGGGTCGCGTGAGAGGGGGCGGCGGGGCGATTGGCGTAGAAGTAGAGGGCTACGCCGAAGGCGATGAGGGCGAGGAAGGGCCAGAGATTTTTCAGGAGTTTGGTCATCGCAGTGGTGATCAGAGGACGAAAGGGCGGAGCAAAGCGCGCCGGACGGCAGGCGTAAAGCCTGCCGCACAGCGGACGAAGGGAGCGAGGGAGAGCACGGTCAGGCTGACCGTGCTACGTGGACGGCGGGCAGCTACGCCTGCCGCTACGTGCTTAGGGCAGCTCGTAGACCTCGAGGACGGTGATGCCGGTGGCCCCGGCGACACCGGTGACCTGCGCGGTATACGCGCCGGGCGGGAGATTCACGATCACGGCGGCATCGGCGCTGGTGGCGGCAAAGGCGAAGGCGCCAACGCGGGCGGCGGCATCGGCGATGGCGGCGGCGTCGGTGGACGTGGACCAGCCGGCGTTTTGCGCGAGCGTGGTGTTGCCGGAGAAGACGGCGAGCGAGGGGCGGGCGAGCGCGCCGGCGACGCCGAACTGCGTGAGCGACGGACCGGCGGCGCGGATGAGGACGCGCTTCGGAGCGGTGCCGCCAATGACGAGGCCGGAGATCAGCGTAGCCTCGCCGGAGCCGACCGGGGCGCGGGTCGAGAGGTTGGCGAGCTTTTGCGCGAGGGAACCGCCGGAGAGGTCGTAGATTTCGACGAGGCCGACGCCGGCGCGGGCATCGGCCGCGCTGATGACGGCGCTATAGGTGCCGGGGGCGAGGGTGGTGAGGATGACGGAATCGGCGCTACCGGCGGCGAGCGGGAAGGCGCCGGAGCGGGCGGCGGCGTTGGAAATCTCGGCGGCATTGCCGGCGGAGCCCCAGGCGGTGTTGGAGGCGAGGAGCGCGCCGGTGCCGCTGCGGAGATCGAGGCGAGGGGCGGCGAGGGCCGTGGTGACGCCGAGCGTGCGGAGCGCAGGACCGACGGCGCGGAGCAACACGGGCTTCGACTCGAGGCCAGTGATCACGAAGCCGACGATCGCGACCTGATCGCCAATGCCGGCGGTGGTGCGGGTGGACAGGTTGACGATGCGCTGCTGGGCGAGGGCGGCGGAATTGGCCGCGAAGCCGGAGAACGTCGTGCTCGCGCCGGTGGCCGTGGTGACGGTGGCGCTGAGGGCGGCGGAGTCGGCCGAGAGCGAGGCCGACACGGTCGAGCGCGCGGCGGTGGTGACGGTGACCTTGCCGGTGGCATCGACGGTGCCGGTGCCGCCATCGACGGAGGCGCCGTTTTGCGTGACGATGATCGCCTGGCCGGTGGGGCTCACGATGGCGAGCGTCTGGGCGGAGGTGCCGGCGGCCCCGGCTTGATAGAAGCCGGCGGACGAGGAGGCGACGCCACTGTCGGCCGACTTGGTGGCGGAGAGCGAAAGCACGCTGGCACCGGTGGACGAACCGGAGACGGAGCCGGAGTCGGAGATGCTGCCGCTGAAGGTAATGTCGTTGGGCGCGGCGGCGACCGGACGCTCCTCGGAGGAAGCAGGGCTGGGGCCGGAGCTGGTGGTGAAGGTGAAGCGGCCACTATCATCGACGGTCACACCCTGGCTGACGAAGGCGGTGGAGGAGCCGGGGAGGAAGCCGAGGAAGACGCCGGTATTGTCTTCGTTGATGCGGAGGGCGAAGGTGCCGCCATTGCCGAGGCTGCCGAAGTAGGTGCCGGCGTAGCTGCGGGCGATGACGCGGAGTGACGCGGACGCGGTGACAGAACCGGCGGAGTTGGTGACGGTGACGGTGTAGTTACCGGCATCGGCGGCGGTTACGTTGGCCAGACTGAGTGTGGCCGAGGTGGCACCGGGGATGAGAGCGGAGGCGCCGGCGCCGGGCGTGGAGCTGACGCGGCTCCATTGATAAGTGGGGGCCGGGGCGCCGGTGGCGACGACGGAGAACGAGGCGCTGCGACCGACGACGGCGACGACGTTGGCCGGCTGGCGGGTGATGACCGGGGCGCTCGGCGTGGCGTTGACGGTGAGACGGGCGAGGGAGCTGGTGACCGACGAGACAGCGTTGGTCACGACGACGTCGTAGCCCGCGGCATCGGCGGCGGTGACATTGGCGAGCGTGAGCGCGGCATTGGTCGCATTCGGGATATTGCTGCCATCTTTGCGCCACTGATAAGTGGGCGCAGGCGTGCCGGTGGCAGCCACGGCGAAGGTGGCGCTGGCGCCGACCAGGGCGGTCTGCGCGGCGGGCTGCGACGTGATGACCGGCGCGGTGTTGACGACGGTGACGGCAAAGGAGCGATCAACGGCGGTGGCGGCATTGAAAGTCGCGTTGCCGGCTTGCGCGGCGCGGACCGTGACAGTGCCGGCGGTGCCGGACAAGGTGAGGGTGGATCCGGAAAGTGCAGCCGGGCCGGAAACGAGCGAGAAGGTGACAGAGAGACCGGAGCTCGCGGTGGCGCTCAGGGTGAGCGGCGCGGCCGTGGTGCGCTGATCGCCGAGGGCGGCGAACGTAATGGACTGCGCGAGTTTCGCCGCAGAGACGGTGACCTCGGCGGAGGCGGCCGAATAATTGGTCGAGCCGGCCTGGGTGGCGCGGAGGGTGACGGCCGCGGTGTCGGCGAGGGTGACGGAGTTGCCGGACACGGTGGCGTTACCACTCACGACGGAAAGCGTGACCGGCAGGCCGCTGCTCGCCGTGGCGGAGAGAGTGAAGGCGGTGCCGGGCGCGAGCGTGGCGGGAACGGTGCCGAAGGTGACGGTCTGCGTGGCCTGGGCGATGGTCAGAAGAGCGGTGGCGCTGCCGGAAAGCTCGGTGGTGGTGACCGTGGCCGAGACGAGATAGGAACCGGCATCCGTCGGAGGCGTCGAGCTACCAGCGTAGGTGACAACGACGGGCGCGCTCGCGGGGCTCGCGGTGGCGGTTACCGCCTTGGGCGTGCCGTCGTAAGTGGCGGACGTGTTGGCCAAGTTGATCGCGACATTGCGCGTGCCGACGTTGAGCGCGACGGCGGTGGTGGTCGTGCTGCCGGCGATGTTGGTGAGGACGCAGTCGAAATTGCCGGCCGACAAGGTGGTGACGTTGGACAGCGTGAGGGTGGCGGTGGTGGCGGAGGTGTTGCCGGTGATGTTCACCCCGTTGCGGCGCCATTGATAGGTGACGGGCGAGGCGGAGGTGGCTACGGTGAACGTCGCGCTGCCGCCAGAGATCACGTTTTGCGCGACCGGGGCGGTGGCGATGTTGGGCGCGGCGGTGAACGTGAGGTCGTCGATGGCGATGCCGTCGTCGGAGCCGGTGTCGTCGGTGTCAGTCCAACGGAGCGTGAGGGTCTGACCGGGTGCCCAGGTGAGGCCGGTGACGGTGACCGGTGCGATCACCGTGCGATTGGCGGCGACGTTGCCATCGAGGACGGTGGCCGTGCCACTGGCGACGGGGGCGGTGAAGCTCAGGGCATCAACGTTGGTGTAGGTGCCGATGCTGAGGGTGGTGGCACCCGTGGCCCAG
>CANGHW010000332.1 GCA_947453695.1 Opitutia bacterium | reverse complement strand
GGCGGTCCTGGGCCACGCGCGTGAGTTGGGTGCCGGCGAAGAGCTCGATGCCCTCGTCAACGAGGGCCTGTTGCACGACCACGGAGGCGTCGGGTGAGTGGTCGCGCAGGATGTTGGGGCTGCGCTGGACGAGGGTGACGCGCGAGCCGATGCGGTTGAGGAACTGGGCAAGTTCGCAGGCGACGATTCCTCCTCCGAGGACGATCACACTGGGCGGGATGAAATCGAGGTCGAGGACGTCGTCACTCGTCCAGCACTTGGCCTCGGCGAGGCCCGGGACGGGCGGGACGCTGATCTTGGAGCCGGTGCCGATGAGGATGTGTTTCGCGCGGACGCGGGTGCCGTCACTCAGCTCCAGGGTGTGCGGATCGAGGAAGCGGGCGTGGGCGCGCAAGAGATCGAACTTGCCCGCGGTGAGCGCCTGCAAGCGGTAGGAGGCAAATTCGCCGATGATCTTTTTCTTCCGGGCGTGGATGGCCTTCATGTCGGCGCGGGCCGAGGGGATGTTGAGGCCGAAGGTTTTGCCCTTTTGCGCGAGATGGAGGATCTCGGCCATGTAGAGCAGGGTCTTCGACGGCATGCAGCCGCGCAGAATGCAGAGACCGCCTAGGTCGCGGGCGCCGTCGATGATGGCGGTTTTAAGGCCGAGGGAGACGGCGACGCGGGCGGCGTTGAAGCCGGCGCTGCCACCGCCAATGGCGACGAAGTCGTAAATTTTCACGCGAGTTTCTCGAAGATGGCGGTGGAGGTGACGCCGTAGCGGCAGGGGCCGGGCCCGACGAAATCGACGACGCGCCAACCGGGGCGCGGGCCGAGGAATTCCTTAAACATCCACGAATCGTCGAGGACGATCAGGCCGCCGGGATTGAGGTGCCGGAATGCGAGTTCAAGGGCAAACGGGCGGGTGAAACCGTAGCGCGACGCAGAGTGGCCGCAGTAGCAGTCGACGAGGATGATGTCCCAGGTGCCGGATTCGATACGGCGAAAGAAGGCGTCGTGCTCGAATTGCGCCGGCGTGTCGCCGCTGAGCGCGTGATACTCGCAGACGGCGTTGGTGAGGCCCTGGGCGGCGAGCTTGGCGGTCAGGGTGCGGTGCCAGTCGGGGTGGCTCTCCATGGTGAGCACCGAGCGTGCACGCCGGGCAAACCAGAGCGTCGAGCCGCCGCCGCCGTATTCGAAGACGCGGTGCTCGCGACGGAGGAATTTGTGGAGAAACGCGAGGGCGCCAAAGGAGACCCAGGGGATTTCGTAGTCGACGGGCTGCCGGCCCCACAAAGGAAGGTGACGCAGATAGGAGGGCAGATGCTGCGGCGCGCGCGCCAACCCGAGGAGGAGGCCGCCGGCTTTGGCGAGGTAGGAATTGTCCATGAGAGGCGGGGGGCTCAGCGGCCTTTGCCAAAAAGCATGATGTGGATCGTCTTCAGGACGATCGTGGCATCGAGGAGAAAGGAGAAATGGCGGATGTAGTAGAGGTCGTATTCCAGCTTGCGAATCGTGTCCTCGAGGTTGGCGCCGTAGGGGTAATTGACCTGGGCCCAGCCCGTAATGCCGGGTTTGACGAGATGGCGGAAGTGATAGCACGCGATGTCGCGCTCGTAGTTCTCGACCAGACGATCCCACTCGGCGCGCGGCCCGATGAGACTCATTTCGCCACGGAAGACGTTCCACATCTGGGGAAACTCGTCGATGCGGGTGGCGCGGAGGATTTTGCCGACGAAGGTGATGCGCGCGTCACCGGGTTTGGTGTAGAGATCGCCGGCCGTTTCGCGCACTCGCATGGAGCGCAATTTCACGATGCGAAAGGGCTGGTGGTTTTTTCCGATGCGATTTTGGAAAAAGAAAATGGGCCCGCGATCCTCGAGCCAGATGGCGACCGCGGCAGCGGCGATGAGAGGCGCGGCCAGGATGAGTCCCAAGGTGGAAAGCACGATGTCGCTAATTCGCTTCAATCGCTCGAACACCGGCTCACGGGCGATCTGAAAGCCCTCTTGAAACAGCCAAGTCTGGTTGAGGCGATAGAGCGGGATCTTCTGCCAGTAAACTTGATGAAAGAGCTCCAGCGTATAGGTCGGGATGCCGGAGAAATACAGCTGGACGAGCTGACGGGAGATGGCGGGGGCGAGTTCGCGGGCCGATTCGCGCAGGATGATGGCTTCGACCGCGACGCGCCCGTGCTGCACATCGTCGAGCACCTCGAAGAACGGCCGCAGGCGATGGCTTTCGTCGCCGGCGAAAGGAGCGGCCGATTCTTCGCTAACGACGGAGAAAATCACGCGTTGGTTGTAGCCCATTTTTCCGCACTCCTCACGGAAAGCGGCGCAACTGGCGTGATCGCCGAGAAAAACCAGGCTGCGTTCGCCCTTGGCCTGAAGGAGGGATTGATAGACCAGCCGGCGATAGCCGATGGTGAGGGGAATGAGGGCGACAAAGCTTAGCGCGATCACCGAACGGCTGGACTGCATCTCGTAGCCGTCGCGGATGACGACATAGGTCACGATCATCGTGGTGAGCATGGCGCCGATGAGCGCGATCGTGTGCTGGCTCGTGTAGTCGACGCTCAGCATGTCGGTGCGATCCTTGTAACCCTCGATCAGGTAGATCGCAAAGACGATGGCCGCGATGGGCAGGAAAAGCGGGCCTACGATAAGATGATCGGCGAGATCGAGGCCGCGCAGGCGGGCGACGACGTTGAAAACCACGATGGACGCGACGACGTCGAGGGCGCAGAGGCCGTAGGCGGTGTTGCGGGTGGTATTCATGATCGGCCCTGAGGGTATCTACTCATCGTGCGGCTCAGCAAGTGCGGAGCGCGCGAGAGCCCGTTCCCACCGATCGGCGGCGTTTTTGGCGCCGCGGTGGGCAGTGGAGAAACCAACGGCGGCGGCACCGAGGAGCTGACGCCGGGAAGGATCTTGCGCCAGCGCAGCGATCGCGGCGGCGATGGCGCCGGTTTGATCGCGCGTGAAGGCGAGGCCGAAATTCTCGCGCGTGACCAACGCAGCAAGTTCGCAGCCAGTGGGGCCGATGACGACGACGGGGCGTCCGACTGCGGTGACGCCATACAGTTTGCTGGGAAAGACGAGGCGCTCGCATCCCGGCAGGAGCGTCACCAAATGCACGTCGCCCAAAGCGAGCACGCTGGGCAAGATCTCCCGGGGCTGAGCGGGCTGAAAGTAAACGTTGGTCAGTCCGCGCCGGTGCACCTCCTGCCCGAGCAACGGGCGTTGGGCGCCGCCGCCGATGAAGACGAACGCGATCTCGGGCCGGTGCCGGAGTTGTTCGGCCACGGCGATCACGGGTTCGAGATCGTGCACGCGACCGAGGTTACCCGAATAGGCGACGATGAATTTGCCTTCGAGTCCCCAAGCACGACGCAAGTTTTCCGCGGCCGCGGCGGGCTGGGGCGAAAGACCGAGAGGGGCCCAGTTGGGCGCGAGCGTTATTTGACGGGAAGAAACGTCAGCACGAGTCAGGACCTGCGTCATGTCCG
>CANGHW010000331.1 GCA_947453695.1 Opitutia bacterium | reverse complement strand
CCCTCCGCGTCGCGCGGGATGTGACCGGCGAGGAAGACCAGATTGCCGGTGCGCACGGCGGAAACGTAATTCGCGACGGGCGCGTTGGCCGCCGGGAGAGTCAGGCCGAGCGCAGCGATTTTGGCCTCGGGCGTGGCTGCGGTTTCCTGGGCGCCCAATGGGGCGAGAAGGAGGCAGGTGAGCAACGCGGTCCGGAGGGTAAAGGGAATTTTCACGCGGCGACTGTGTGCGCGCCGCCGATGCTGGCGAGCCGGCTTTTCACGTTTTCACTTTCATCATGATAAATACCCCACGACTCCTTGGCCGCTGGCTGGGCGCGGTCGCGCTGGGCGGATTGCTCTCCGCCAGTGCCGCCGAACTGAAGCACGACCTCTATCTTTCCCTCATGCTGAGCGGGCAGGGAGCAATCATGGGTGGCAAGGCGCCGGCCAAGAGCGGCTATTATCGCTCGTCGGATCGCGTCACGTTCGAGCACGTTGGGTTTCACCACATCCGGACCTTCGGGGTCGTCGCCGACCCGCTGGAGAAGGACGGACTCTACCTCTCGGCGCTCAATGGCGTCATCCATTCCTCGGACCGCGGCCAGACGTGGCACATCCTCACCGACTGGCGGATGACGGAGCCGAAGGGACTCGCCGTCGATCCCCATGAGCCCGAGCACCTCTACGCGGGCCTGCCGGACGGTATCGCGGTATCGCGCAATCGCGGCCTGATCTGGCAACGGATGAACGACGGCATCACGCGTGGTTACACCCACACCATTACGGTGGATCGCACGAAGGCGGGCCGCGTTCTCGCGGGCACGGAAAAAGGTATCTTCCTGACCGATGACGGCGCCCTCACGTGGCGGCGCGTGCAGGCGACGGAAGACATCACCTACGACCTGCGCCAATCACCGCACGACCCGAAGGTCTTCGTGGCGGTAACGTCCAAGGATGGGGCGCTCCGCTCCGACGACGGCGGCCTGACCTGGCAACCGATCGTGGGCGTGTCGAAGAACCACACCCTGCACCTGTTCAATTTCGACGCCCGCGACGCGCGGCGCATGGCGATCTGCGGCTGGGAAGCCGGCGTGCTCGTGACTGAGGACGGCGGACGCACCTGGACCGACCGCTCGGCTGGCTTGCCCAACCGCCAAGTCTGGAGCGTGGGCATCGATCCTGATCTGCCCAACCGCCTCTACGCGGCACCGTATCTTCAGCCCCTCTTTGTCTCCGATGATTTCGGCCTCACGTGGAAGCCCCTCCAGTTTGAGAAGGCCACGGTCTTCAACCTCATGTTCGTCCCGCGCCAATGATCTCCCCACGCCACTCCATGAAATCATCCGTGCGCGCCCTCCTGCTGCTCTCCCTTGTCGCCGCGCCGGCGCTCCGCGCGCAGCCGTCCTACACCGCCGCCCCGCCCGCGACGGCGCCCGTGGAAGATCCGGCCTTTCGCCGCGCTGCCTACCTCGCGCGTGTGCAGGAGGCGGTCACCTGGCGCGCGACGCAGGCGAAACCCGAAGACCCCACGACTGTGGGCCTCGCGGATGTGGCCGCGAAACTCGCGTTGCGCCAGGACGCCGCGCTGTGCTCGGAACGCGTGATCGAGCTCATGAAAACGCCGACGGGCGACATGTTCTGGATGTTTCCGGTCACCAGCATTTCCTACCTCGGCCGCGACCAACTCACGCCGGCGGCCAAGGCCGCGATCCGCGAAGCCTGGCGCACCTACATGCCGTTGCGCGGGGACACGGAAAACCACTGGGCGATGTATTACACCTCGCTTTATCTCATGGCACAGCTCTGGCCCAACGAGCCCTGCGAGCGCTGGTTCAACGGCAAGACCTCCACGGAGAACTTCAACGAGTCGCGGGACTACCTCATCCATTGGATGGGCCTTGCGACCACGATCGGGCAGGGCGAATACGACTGCACGCACTACATCGGCGAGTATTCCATCCCGATGCTCTACCTCGCGACGTGGGCGAAGGATCCGGCCATGCGCCAACGCGGGAAGATGATGCTCGATTACGTCATGGCCGACTACGCGGTCGAGACGCTCAATGGCATGTATATCGGGTCCCACGCCCGCACCGACGACAAGACCGTGCTCGAGAAATGGAACGGCCTAGCCTCGTTCTTCGGCTGGCTGATGCTCGGCAACTGCCCGCCCACCGTTGGTTATGGCGGCTGGGGTCCCTATTTCGCGGTCGCCGCGCAATATTATGAGTTGCCCGAAGTGATCTACCGCATCGGCACCGACCGACCCGCGGCCTACACCCACTACGAGCAGAAACGCACACGCCACCGCTGGCGCTACAGCGACGAGCGCAATCCCGCCGTCTACAAAACCACCTACATCACCAAGGACTATGCCGTGGGCTCCGACCAGGGCGGTCTCCTGCAGCCGATTCAGCAGCACTCATGGGACGTGACCTGGGCTGTGCCGGACCCGCGCGGCGTGCACAATACCATCTTCTCCACGCAGCCGTATTTTGGTCCGCACGAGCTGATGATGTATTTCACCGAGATGCCTGACCACATGCCCGCGGCGGTGACTTTCCAGGGCAAGCCCACCTACATCAGCGAGGCCAAGCTCCTCGGTGGCTCGCCCTACGAACAGATCTTTCAGCAGGACGACACCGTCGTCGTGCTGACGAACGTGCCCAAGGGCGAAAACTTTGAGCAGGTGAACGGGTTCTTCTCGAAGGACCTCGCCAAACTCGAAGAGGATAAATCCGGCTGGATCTTCGCCGCCGGTGGCAAGGCCTACATCGCCTATCGCCCCCTCGCTCCTTACGAGTGGCAACCGCTCGACGTCGGTGGAAAACGCCTCCGTTCACCTCACGGCAAAAACGGCACGCTCGTGCAGGTCGCCGCCGCGGGAGAGTTCAAGATCTGGGATGACTTTAAGGCCGCGATCCTCGCACTGCCGTTGCAGATCACCCTCGCGCCCACGCCGGCCGTGAAGTTCACCACGCTCCGCGGGAAGAACATCGAGTGCGCCTACGGCGCCGCGCCGCGCGTCGATGGACGCACGCTCGACTACGCCAAGGAGTGGAGGCTCTTCAAGGGGCCGTATCTCAACGCCGACGTCGGCAGCGGCACGCTCACGATGACGCACGGCCGACTGAAGCGCGTGCTCGATTTCAACACCCTCACTTCCACCGATGTGGTCGCCCCGTAAGTTTGCCCGAAGCGCTCTGCTCGCGCTGGCGGTGGCCAGCACAAGCCACGCGGCCGAGCCAGCTACGCCGCACGAATTCCTGACGCGGCTCTGCGACGACTTTGGTCCGCGCATGACCGGGACGGCGGGGAATGTCGCCGCGCTCGACCGCATCGCCGTGGAACTTCGCGGCTTGGGTTACGCCCCGGAGAAAGTGCCTTTCACGACGCCTGGCTGGGAGCGCGGCGACGACCGCGTCGAAGTGTTGGCGCCGTTCGCGCGCCGCCTCCGGGTGGCGTCGCTGAGTTTTACCCAACCGCATGCGGCGTTCGACGCGGACCTCGTCGACCTCGGCAACGCGAAAGACGCT
>CANGHW010000330.1 GCA_947453695.1 Opitutia bacterium | reverse complement strand
CTGCCTGGATGCCGGCATGATCGGGGTGAAGCTCTACAACCAATACAACTACACCGATCCGATTCTGGCGCCGGTGGCGGAGAAGTGCATCCAGCGGAAGATTCTCTTTCTCGGGCACTCGGGACACGTCACCGACCCACGCACGCAGCAGGCGCAGCCGAAGATCTCCGACGCGGCCGACTTCACCACGTTTGCCCGCCGCTACCCGGAACTCCGGTTGATCCTCGGCCACATCTTCGGTGGCGGTGACTGGGAGTGGACGATTCGCGCACTGCGCGAGTGCCCGAGTGTGCACTTCGACACCAGTGGCAGCGTCCTAGAGGACGACGGGGTGGAGCGCTGCATTCGGGAACTGGGGCACCGGCGCATGCTCTTTGCCACCGATCAGACGATGGAAGGGGGCGTGGGGCGGATCCTTTCCGCTCATCTCACGGCGGAGCAGCGCGAAGATATTTTCTGGCGCAATCTCCAACGCCTCATGGAACGGGGGAACGCATGATCATCGATATCAATGCCCACGTGGGAGCCTACCCGTTTCGGGCCCTGCCGCATAGGACGGCGGCGGAACTGGCCTCGCACCTTGAGCAAAACGGAATCACGCGCGCGCTGGTGTCCTCGTTGCCCGCCGTATTTTACCGTGACACGCACCGCGGCAACGAAGAGCTGTATGCCGAGACACAGGCTTGGCGCGAACGACTGGTCCCGATCGCCACCATCAATCCGAAATACGCCGGATGGGAGCGCGACCTCCAGCAAGCGGTGAAAGAGTGGGGGATGAAAGCCGTGGCGCTTTACCCCGAGTATCATGGTTATGCGCTGAGCGATGCGCACGGTCGGGCGGTGCTGACCCGCGTGACCGAATTGGGTGTGCCCATAGTGCTGAGCCAGCGCTTGGAAGATCGTCGGCAGCGCCACGCCTGGGATCGGGCGGAAGATTTGAATCTCCTGCACGTGCTGGAGGCGGCACGCGCGCATCCCAAACTCCGTTTCTCCCTCACCAACTGGGCAGCGCTCGATGGCGCCAAATTGGCGGCGGCGGGATTGCAGGGGAGGTGCCTGATCGATTTCGCGCGACTGCATGTCGTGCTCCGGCGCGAGGTGCCGAAGTTGATCGCGTCGCTGGGCGTGGAGTCGGTGGCGTTTGGTTCGCACGCGCCGTTCGACTACATGGGCTCGTCGCTGGTGAAGCTGGCGAATCTCGAGCACCTGCCGGCTGCCGATTACGAGCGCATCGCGGCGCGGAATGCCGCCGCCTTCTTCGGCCTCGAAGCCTGATCCGAACTGCCGGGGCACAGACTACGCGCTCAAACTTTGAGCGAACAGGCCCAACTTAGGTGCGGGCCAGGTCACCGGCGCGCTTCTGCACACTCGCGACGGCACCGGCGATGCGCGCCATCTCGTCGCGCGACATCAGCAGCTTCGTTTGGGAGAGCCAGACCGCCTCCTCGACCAAGCGGTCGTTGACGGGGCATTGGTTGCGCTCGACGTAGCGCGCCATGGTTTCCTTGCCGTAGATGCGCTGATAGTGGGGATTGTCGGCGAGGGCGCGGACGTGGGCAGTGGTGTTGAGGGCCGTGTAGCCGCTGCTGGCGGCGACACCTTCCTTGGCGAGAGCTTGGAGGAACTTGGCGCGCGAGAGCCCGGCAAACTTCGTCGCGTCGTAGCGGAACATGTAAAGATGCCAGGCGCTGCGCGTGCTCCCCGCCGGGAGTGCGGCCGGAGCAATGCCGGGAATCTGGCGGAGGAGGCCACTCAGGTGCGCAGCGTTGGCGTCGCGTGTCTTCGCCTGCTCCTCGAGCCGCGTCATCTGCGCGGAGAGCAGAGCTGCCTGGAACTCGGTGAGGCGGTAGTTGGCTCCGCGGCCGCGGCTCACGCTCTTCTTCGCGCCACCAGGAGTGTGGAAATCGTAGCAGAAATTCGCGAACGTTTCGTCGTTGGTGAGAATCGCGCCGCCCTCGCCGGAGGTGAGGTTCTTGCTGGCTTGAAAACTGAAGCAGCCACCGAGGCCGACTGTGCCGACCGGCTGCCCGCGCCACTCAGCCAAGGGCGCCTGACAGGCATCCTCGAGCAAGGTGATCCCGCGTGCCTTCGCGAGGGCGCCGATGCTGTCGAGATCGGCCGGTGAACCCGCGATGTGGACCGGCAGCAGCAATTTGGTGGCGGGCGTGATGGCTTCGGCCATCTTGGCCGGATCAATTTGGAAGGTAGCCGCGTCGGTGTCGGCAAATACCGGCAGGGCGAAGCTCGCGGTGATGGCGTTGAAGGTGGCGACGAAAGTATACGGCGGCATGATCACCTCATCTCCCGGCCCGATGTTGAGCGCACCCATCGCAGTGAGGAGGGCCGTGGTGCCGGAAGAAGTCGCCACGCAATACTTGGCCTTCATGCGCTGCGCCCAGGCGGCCTCGAATTCCCGCACGCGAGCGCCGCCGCTGGTGCGACCCCATTTGCCGCTGCGCAAAACGTCGAGCAAGGCCGTCTCGTCGCGGTTGTCCCACAGCGGCCACTCGGACACCGGCTTCGTGAGCGGTGCGGGTTTGGCGGCGACGGTATCGGCGGCGAGTGCACGAGTCGCTCCAAGCGCGACGCTGGCGCCGGCGGCGCGACCGAGAAAGGAACGGCGGGAAAGCGAACGTGGCATGGGTGGAAACGAGGCTGACCGTTATCGGAAAATTGCGCGGCGGGAGGTAACTAAGACGTTACTCGGTCCGCTGCTAGTCAAGGGATTTACTCGCCGCGCCGGCGCGTAATTCCGTTGAATGCCAATCGTCCCGCAAATCTCGTCCACAGCGCGTTTCCATAGCGCGTCTGCCGCCTATTTTCTCACTTCTCCCCCATGCCGTCCGTCTCGCTACTTCGCCCGCTCATTGCCTTGGGTTTGCTCGCCGTCCCTGCCACCGCGCAGATTGGCGATCGCGCCGACAAGCCTGGCGAGGTCCAAAAATCCCTCGTGCCGGCCAATCTGGTTCCGGCGGCACCGGCGCTGACGCCAGACGAGGCGTTGAAATCCTTCACGTTGGCCCCGGGCCTCAAGCTCGAGATCGTGGCGTGCGAACCTCTCGTGGAGGAGCCGGTGGCCGCCGTCTTTGGACCCGATGGACGCCTCTGGGTCGTCGAGATGCGCGGCTACATGCCCGACCTCGATGGTAATGGTGAAGAGAAGCCCGTGGGGCGCGTCGTGGTGTTGCGCGACCGCGACGGCGACGGCCGCTATGATGAATCGACGGTGTTTGTGGACAACCTGGTGCTGCCCCGGGCGCTGGCCTTGGTCGGTGACGGCGTGCTCGTCGGTGCACCCCCGGAGCTGACGTGGTGGCGCGATACCGACGGCGACGGGAAAGCAGACAAGAGCGTGGTCGTAGCCACCGACTACGGGGTGAAGGTGGACCCCAAGCGTCCGCATCTCGCGAATCCCGAGCGCGCGCCAAACAGCCTGCGCTGGGCCTTCGACAATTGGATCTACAGCGCGGCCTACACGAAGAAATTTCGTTTCAAAAACGGTGAATGGGAAACCGGCGCCACCATCTTTCGCGG
>CANGHW010000329.1 GCA_947453695.1 Opitutia bacterium | reverse complement strand
ATGGTGGGGTGATCCTGACGAGGGGAGGCAATCCCTTTATTCGGCCGCGAGCAAGGCCGGACTTGGAGGTGTTCACCTCCGGCGGAGCGGCCTGACCATTCCGGTGGCTTGGGCTTCGATTACGGCGCCCCCGCATGGGCGGGAAGGCGCGGCTTCTGGCGGGCAGCTTACTTCCGCACCGAAGGCAGAATGATGTTCTTCACACTGACGATCTGAGTGTCCTTCTTGCCGGCGATGCGGGCCACAACTTTGACGGGGATCTCGTCGCTCGTAACGCCCAACTGCGACACCATCGGATCAAGCATACCCTTTTCGCCCGGGGCGATGGTCAGCTTGGTGGGACGGACGGCAAAGTTGCCCAGTTCGGAGTTTACGTCGGTGACCTCGATGTCGATCGGCGCCGTGTCATGGTTTTCGATGACCACGCGCAAGGTGACGGGCGGCATGGGGCTGCCCTGGGCGCGTTTGGCGCGGGCGATGCGGATGTATTCCTCCATGGCGGCCTTCTGCTCCTCCTCGGAGTCGCCGAACCCGCCGATATTGTAGACTTCGGTAATGCCGGCGTCGTCCTTGCCGCGGCGACCGCGACCCGTGGTCTCGTCGTAACCACCTTCGCGCGGGCCACCGGGGCCGCGTCCACCCTTGCCGGGACCGCGTTCAAAACCGCGGCTGACCGTGGCAAACACGCCGACTTTGCCCTCGAACAGTTTGGCCTCGCCCTTCATCGCGACTGGCTTCTCCCCGGTGGTGGCCGCTTCGCGCATCATATCGCGTTCAGTAGGCGTGCCGCAACCCGGGGTAAGGAGGGCAACTAGGGTGAGGAAGGCGGCGCTGGTGGCACCGGTGAAAAAGCGCTTGGGAGTCATGGGTCGTTTCCGACTGGGAGCCGAGGCGAAGGTTGCCCGGATTGCAAGGTTGGGCGCCGGCCACCCGAATCTTTCTGGCTATTGCAGCGTCTTACTGCTCACACAGCAATGCACTCAGCATGGAATCAACCACCACGACCGCGCTGGCCGACCTTGTTCGCCGGGCTCAGAAGGGCGATGAAAACGCCCAACGGGAGCTCATCGTCGCCTACCAGCACCGGATTGCGGGCTTCGTTTTTGCCATGACGAACCGGAGTGATTACGTCGAAGATCTCTCCCAGCAGATCTTCATCAAAATGGTGCGGGCCATCGACCGGCTGCAGGCGCCATCGCAGTTTGAATCCTGGCTCTTCCGGTTGGCGCGGAACACCTGCATCGACCAGCTGCGCCGGCAGAAGCTACGCCGCATCTTTCTGCCTTTCGGCGAGGAGCATGAGAATATCCCCGAGCCCGCCGGTGCGGTGGACACGGAGGAGCTGGACGCACTGCGGCACGCGCTGGCCCAGCTAAGGCCGCAAGACCGTGCGCTCCTGGCCCTCGTGCAGGAGGGGCGCAGTCATGCCGAGATTGCCGAGACTTTGGACACCACGGTAGCCGCAGTGAAGGCTCGCCTTCATCGGGCCCGTGAGCACCTTCGCGAACATTACCAACCTGACCATGAAAACTGAAGAACAAGCTTGGCGTGACCTCCAAGCACGGGCCTCGGCCCAACTTCGCAACGGCTTCGCCGATAGGGTGATCCGGGTAGCGCACGGTCCGCAGGACTCTGCCTGGAATGCACTCCGGGCGCATGCCTCCGGCCAGCTGCGTCCGAGCTTTGCGGAACGCGTGATTCGCGCTGCCCGCGCCGCGGCAGAGGTGCCCTCGCTTTCGAGTCAGTTTGCCCTGAGCGCAGCGACCGCGGCCGTATGCCTCGCGGCCGTCGTCTTGGTGCAAGACCGCAATGCCCTGCAGAACGATGAACGTAATCTGGCCGATTGGGAAAACATCGTGATGGTGGCCCAGGATTACGACGCCATGCAATGACCCAGCGCGTCTTCGTTGCCCTCCTGACGGTCGCAGTCTTTGTCGCCGGCTATGCCGCGCGCGCACTGACGGAGCGCGGTCAGCCGGTGCCGCCGCCGCCGGCCGCGCTGACCCGCGAGTTTGCGCGCCCGACGAAGACGACGAATGACGCCAAGAAGCTGGATCGAGCCAAGCTCGTGGCGGAAATCGAAAAGCTCCGCCCCCAGATCGTCGCCTACACCGCCCAGGTCGCGGAGATCGATGCCGAGTTTGACCGGGAGTTCACCGCGCTGCTGACGCCGGAACAGCGCGACAAATGGACGGCCAACCAGAAGAAATTCGCCGAGCGCGATGCCAAGCGCCTCGCACAGACCGCGCCACTCTCCGATGAGGACATCATGCGGGAACGGGACCGGCCCCTCACTGACATTTACCGACAGGTAACCGTGACCCCCCGTTTGGAATGGGTGACCAAGGAATATAAATTAGATGCCGGGCAGCAGACGAAGACCCGCGCGCTGCTGGCGCTGCGCCGCAATCAATTCATCGCGCTGCTCGATTCGACGGCGCACCCCACCATACGCCTGAGCCGCCTCGTGCCGCTGGTCGAACGGGTGGCCGCGAACCCCGCGAAGTAACCGGGCGGGGAGTGTCGGCGGGCTTGACCGCTGCTGCGCCCGTCGTGTGAATGGGCGCATGGTGCCGGCCGTGCTCATCGTTGATGACGAGAAACATACCCGCGAAGGACTCCAGCAGGCCCTTGCGGATACTTATGATGTGACCATCGCGGCCAGTGCCGACGAGGCCTTCAATCTTCTCGAGGCGCAGCCCTTCGACGTCGTCCTGACCGACCTGCGCATGCCAGGAAAATCCGGCCTCAAGGTCATCGACAAAGCCCTCGCACTCCCGCTGCGCCCCGCCGTGCTCATGATGACGGCCTATGGCAACATCGATACTGCCGTCGAAGCCATGAAGCGCGGCGCGGTCGATTTTCTGACGAAGCCGGTCAATATCGAGCGCCTCGAAGTCCTGATGCAACGCGCGCTGAAGACCAAGACACTCGAAGTCGAGGTGAAGCAGTTGCACGAGCGCCTCGACGAGAAATTCGGAGTCGAGGGCATCATCGGCGCCTCGCAGAAATTGAAGGAGGTGCTCGACAAGATGAAACTCGTGTCGCCCTCGCGCGCCACGATCCTCATCGAAGGCGAATCGGGCACGGGCAAGGAACTCATCGCGCAGGCGATCCATCAGGCGAGCCCGCGGGCACGGGCGCCGTTTATCGCGGTGCACTGTGCGGCGCTGTCCGAGAACCTCCTCGAAAGCGAAATCTTCGGCCACGAGCGCGGTTCGTTTACCGGGGCCACGGAACGCCGCGTAGGCCGGTTTGAATCGGCCGACGGGGGCACGCTGTTCCTCGACGAAATCGGTGAAATCTCCCCCTCGACCCAGGTAAAGCTCCTGCGCTTCCTCGAGACCAAGGCCATCGAACGCGTGGGTGGCTCGAAGCCCATCGACCTCGACGTGCGCCTCGTCGCCGCCACCAATCGCAACCTCGAGCAGATGGTGCGCGACGGGAAGTTTCGCGAGGACCTCTTCTTCCGGCTCAACGTGGTCCGGCTCACCATGCCACCGCTGCGCGAGCGGCCGGAGGACATCCCCCTGCTGGTCGCGCACTTCATCAAGGTCTTT
>CANGHW010000328.1 GCA_947453695.1 Opitutia bacterium | reverse complement strand
CTGCTCACGAAAACCCCGGAGGAGCGGGCCCTCCTCACCGAGTCCTTCGAGGGCCGTGAATACGCCCCAAACGAGCCGCGAGACGAACGGTGGGCCGTGCAGGAGGAAGACCCCGAGCAGATTCTCCCCCGGGAAATCGTCGACCGCAGCCAGGCCTATCTCAACGCCAAGGCGCAGAGCATCAATTTCCGCAACGACATCGACCAGATGCTACGCGAGGCGCGCATTCCCTTCCTGCGCGACTTCGTATTCCTGGATATGACCCGGCACGTCGCCTGCGATTTCGTCACCAAAGCCTCGAAGAACCGCATCGTGATCGAGGCGAAGTTTAATCTGAATCGAGACTGGGACCACACCTTGGGCACGAGTCTCCTGGTCCGTCGCAAAATGCCGGCGCACGCCGTGATTGTCGTCGTCCCCTATCACAATCCCATCTCCCTCGAGGCGAAGAAGGATTTCGCGCACGACAATATCCCCGTCGTGAAAATTGACGAGTTGGTGGCCACGCTCCGCGAGCTTGGCGCGTAATCCGATTAGTGCCGGCTAAAGAGACCGGCCAACCCCACCACGAGCGCACAACCCGCCAGCGCCAGCGGGTAATTGGTGCGAAACCTCCGCGCCAGTGATGCCACGGCCTCACTCTGGCCCGCGAGATAGAGCGCGGCCGGCACCGCCAGCCCTCCCGCAATGAGCGTCGCCGCGCCGCCTGCGAAGTAGAAACAAAACCAGCCCGCCGCGGCTGCACCGATCCAATGTTCTCCCTTGTCCATCCGGGCACGATGGAAGCCGCTGCAACTTGCTACAACCACGTTTTTGTCACAAAACGGCCAAACGCTTAGGACGACCACGCACCCCGGGCGGGTTCTTGAGCCCCAGCTGGCGCAGTCGACGGTCAATCGCCTCCCGACTCACGCCATGCGCCGCCGCGATCATGAGCGACGGAATGCCCCGGAGGGCCTGGACGACGATGAGCTCGTAGTTCTCGGCGAGGTATTCCACGACACGCTTCTGTTCCTCGTCGTAAAGATAGTGATGCTTGCTGCTTCCCGGGGCGGGCGCACTCGTGAGGGCGGAACCGAGCTCTGTGTTGGGTCGCCAACTGCCGAGCGAGAGGTTCATGGAGGCGAGCACCAGGTGCCGGGTTAGCTGCCGCCTCCTGCGATCGCCGCCCCCTTGCGCCGGATCTTCGGCTGAGTCGCTACCGGCGCCATCTGCACCTCGACCGTGCGGCTTTCTGCGTTAAAATCGCACGAGATGGTTACGTGGAGGGTGGCGCGATTGGTGCCTGACTCGAGACCAGCCGCACGGAGCCGGTGATATTCGGCGCCGAGCATGGAGTGGATGAGTTCGGACGCCGTAGCCACGAAGGGATCGCGCTGGGCGCGCACATCCTCGGAAAACTTAGCCATCTCTTGGGGCGAGGTGAGGTCCATTGGCTACGAACGGACAGTCGATTACCGCCAGCCGGTCAAACGGCTTCCGAGTTTATACGTAATTTAGACAAACTCAGTCCCAATAAAAAACCCCCGAATGACCTAAGTCATTGGGGGAGAGTGGTGCACCCGTAGGGAGTTGAACCCCAAACCTTCTGATCCGTAGTTCGGGGAGTGCCTTTTTGTAGTAAGCTACCGGCCTGCCTCCTCATAGGTGAGCAACACTTTTTTGCCCACTGAATACCTATAAAAGGCATTGCCTTTGCACGAAATTTAGACAAACGATTCCGCCAATGCAAAACATCACCCGCGACGAAAAGGCAGGCATTATCCGGTTCGAGACGAAGCGTATGGGGGTCACGGTTTCGCGCCCGTCCTACTGTGACAAGGAGCAGAAACAGAGGTGGGTAAAACGATTCTACTACGCCAAGATGATCAACGGCGAGCTTGCCCGTTTCCCGCTTTCCGAGAACGCGTCCGATGCCGAGACCCAGGCCGACAAGATTGCCGCCTTCCTCTCCGACCCGACCAACACCCTCGACGACGCCAAGCGGAAGTTTAACCCCCGGGCCCTGCTTCGTCCGTCCGAGTTCTCGACGGTCGGTGAGCTCCTGGATTTTCACCGTGATAACTGGAAGATTCTCGAGTTGAGCACCGAGAGCGGCAAGGGCTACCACGGTTGTCTCCTGCTCATTCTTCGCCGCGTCGATGCCTGGCGCAACGGCGAGGAGTTCGTCACCTGGTCCGGCCGCAGCGTAGGCATTGCGGAACTCATGGCCCCGTGGCTGGCCAAGCCGACCACGATTCTCAACGAACGGCTCGCCCTCGACTACCAGCGGCTTATGGTGCCGGCCGACATCGAGGACGAAGAGGAGGAGATAACGCAGAAGATTACCGCCGACACGAATCTGCGCAGCGCCCGGGCGATCTTCTCCCGCGAGGCCATGAAGCTCTTTGCGAGTAGCACCCTGATCAATCTGCCCGACCTGTCCAAGTTCATGGGCGTCTCTCTCTTCAACGCGAAAAAGTATTTCGTGTTGCCCGAGCCGGACGTGATTCGCCGAATCTTCATGGCCGCGCCCGAACTGCGAGCAAACGACCTGAATGCCTACCGCGCTTTTCTCGTCTGCGCCCAATGCGGTTTCCGTAAGAGCGAAGCATCGAACTTCCGCCTCGACTGGATGCGCGAAGAGGACGCGCCCGCCATCCTCATCCACGAGGACGGCAAGTTCAAACCCAAGCACGGTCACGGGCGAAAGGTGTTCCTCGACGCGTGGGCCGCGGAGGAGATCCGCAGTCTATCCGGCAGCGAGCGCAAATACTTCATCGACGGCACCGACACCGAGCGCAACGAGGCCGTGTTTACGCGGCTCAATGCCTGGTTGCGGTCCCAGGGCGTGACGGCGACGAAGCCGACGCACGAGCTCCGCAAGCTCTGGTTTTCTCAGATGGCCAAGCGTCATGGTCTCACCGCTGCAGCACAGCAAGGCGGGCACCGTGACGTCAAAACCACGACTGACTTCTACGCTTCGTCCCTCATGCCTGACAATGTGCTCCCCTTCTGGCAGGAGAGCACCCTTTCCGCTCTCGCCAAAACCCAAACCAAAAAGACTGCTTAATCCACTAGGAGTGTTTCCCACGCATGGCCCTCAAAATCTACTTTGGCTCCCTCGCCACCGACTATATCGCCGAATCCGGCCGCAACGTGAAGGAGGTCGCCGAAGCTCTGCCCAAGACGCCAGCCAATCAGTTCTCCAAGTGGAAGTCCGGCCGATGGACGTATATCGCCGAGCGGAAGCTCCTGCAGATCGTGGACGTGATCGCCCGCAACGATCGCCAGAAGCGCGTCAACCTGATCATCGCTTACCTCGTCGATATGACGCCCGAGGTGTTTCGCCCCCTGATCGACATTAAACCGATTTCAGGGGATGCGGAGGACGCGGCCGGTCTCACGGGCAAACGCTGGTCCCCCACCCTTCGGGCCAAGATCGAAGCCATCGGCGAAGCCTATGGGCGTGATGCCGACTTCATGAACATGGCCGACCAACTGGGCCGTTGGGCGACGACGATCAATAAGCGCGCCGACGCGCCCAAGGGTTAAGTCGAGCCGGCCGGTAGCCAGCCAATCGTGATTTCGCGCAGGAGCGCAG
>CANGHW010000327.1 GCA_947453695.1 Opitutia bacterium | reverse complement strand
TGCGAAGGGAAATTCGACGAAGTGCAGTCCAATCAAAAAGTCCGTGAGGTCTACCTCGGCCGCGGCAAACACGGCAACCGATGAGCGCCCTCCTCCAAGTCACCTCCGTCGAAACCGACATCGGCGGCTCCCGCATCCTCCGGGGCGTCAACCTCGAGGTAAACTCCGGTGAGGTCGTCGCCCTCATGGGCCGCAACGGCGTCGGCAAGACCACTACCCTCAAGTCCATCACCGGCATGCTCCCGGTGCGCGCCGGCACTATCACGTTTGATGGCCAGAGGATCGACCAGCTCTCTCCCGACGCCCGCGCCCGCGCTGGCATCGGCTACGTGCCCCAAGGCCGTGACATCTTCCCTCATCTCACGATCGAGGAAAATCTCCGCGTCGGTCTCGTTGTCCACCGCCGTGGACGCGCCTCTGACCAAGCCGGCCTCGACCGTGTCTTTTCCCTCTTCCCCGTCCTAAAGGAAATGCTCTCCCGCAAGGGCGGCGTCCTCTCCGGTGGGCAGCAGCAGCAACTCGCCATCGCCCGCGCCCTCCTCACGAAGCCCAAGCTCCTCATCCTCGACGAACCCACGGAGGGCATCCAGCCGTCCATTATTGAGCAGATCGGGGACACCCTGAAAAAACTCAAAACGAGCAATATCTCCGAAGCCGACGCCACCGCCCAGTCCCGCCACGAAGCCGCCGAGATCACCTCCGCCGTCAAGGAGCTCCGGAAGGAGCGCGCCCTCGCCATCCTCCTGGTTGAGCAATACGTCGATTTCTGCCGCGAAGTCTCGGACCGCTTCTACGCCATGGACCGCGGCGCCGTGGTCATCTCTGGCGAAATCGCGACACTCACCGACGACGTCGTTAAAAAACATCTGCAAGTCTGAGTGGCCTTGTCCGTGCTGCTTCGTGTAGTTCTAGCCAATCCCTTCGTCCGATGCACCTGACTCCCCGCGAACGCGAAAAACTCCTCATCGTCACCGCCGCTGACCTCGCCCGTCGTCGTCAGGCGCGCGGCCTAAAACTCAACTACCCGGAGTCCATCGCCATTATCACCTACGAGATCATCGAGGGTGCCCGCGACGGTCGCTCGGTCGCCGACCTCATGAGCTTCGGCACCACGATCCTGAAGCTCGCCGACGTCATGGAAGGCGTCGCCGACATGATTCACGAAGTTCAAGTCGAAGCCACTTTTCCCGACGGCACCAAACTCGTCACTGTCCACAACCCCATCCGCTGACCATGATCCCCGGCGAAATCATCGTGGCCGAAGATGGCCCGCTGCCCGCAAACCTCCACCTCGCGACGCTCACCCTCGAAGTGGCCAATTCCGGCGATCGCCCGATCCAAGTCGGCTCGCACTATCATTTCTTCGAGACCAACGAGGCCCTCCGCTTCGACCGCGCCGCCGCCCGCGGTTTCCGCCTCAACATCCCCGCCGGCACCGCCGTCCGCTTCGAGGCCGGCGACACCAAGTCCGTCGAGCTCGTCGCCCTCGCCGGCCTCCGCGAAGTCTACGGCCTGAACGCGGAAATCAACGGCAAGCTCGATGTGAAAGCCCCGGGCAAAAAGAAAAATGTAGAAATCAGGAAATCAGGAAAAAAACGCTGATCTCCCTCTTCCTATTCCTGATTTCCTGAGTTCCACATTTGTATTCTCTCCGCTCCCGCTCATGAGCCTCAAACTCACCCGCCGCCAATACGCCGAGATGTTCGGCCCCACCGTCGGTGATCGCGTGCGCCTCGCCGACACCGATCTCTTCGTCCAAGTCGAGCGCGACCTCATCGCCGAGGGCGGCGGATACGGTAACGAAATCAAATTCGGCGGCGGCAAAGTCATCCGCGACGGCATGGGCCAGTCGCCCACCGCCCTCGACAAGGACTGCCTCGATCTCGTCATCACCAACGCCCTCATCCTCGATCCGCTCCTCGGCGTCATCAAAGCCGACATCGGCATCAAGCACGGCCTCATCGTCGGCATCGGCCACGCCGGCAACCCCGGCATTCAGTCGGGCATTGGCTCCGTCTACGCCGATCCGAAGACGAAAAAGAAAAACCCGATGATCGTCGGCGCCGCCACCGAGGTCATCGCCGGCGAAGGCCACATCGTCACCGCCGGCGGTATCGACACTCACATCCATTTCATCTGCCCGCAGCAGATCGACGAGGCTATCAGCTCCGGCATCACCACGATGCTCGGCGGCGGCACCGGCCCGGCCCACGGCACTTTTGCCACCACGTGCACGCCTGGAAAGTGGAACATGCACCGCATGCTTGAGGCCGCCGAAGCCTACCCGATGAACCTCGGCTTCCTCGGCAAAGGCAACTGCGGCACCGCCGCCCCGCTCCGCGAGCAAGTCCTCGCCGGCGCCATCGGCCTCAAGCTCCACGAAGACTGGGGCACCACACCCGCCGCCATCGACGTTTGCCTCGGCGTCGCCGATGAACTCGACGTCCAAGTCGCCATCCACACCGACACCCTCAATGAGTCCGGTTTCGTCGACGACTCGATCCGCGCCTTCAAGGGCCGCACGATCCACACGTTTCACTCCGAAGGCGCCGGCGGCGGCCACGCCCCCGACATCATCCGCGTCTGCGGCGAGCCCAACGTCCTTCCCTCCTCCACCAACCCGACGCGCCCCTTCACGGTCAACACCATCGACGAGCATCTCGACATGCTCATGGTCTGCCACCACCTCGACTCCAAGATTCCCGAAGACGTCGCCTTCGCCGAGAGCCGCATCCGTCCCGAGACCATCGCCGCCGAGGACTGTCTCCACGATCTCGGCGCGATATCGATGATGTCCTCCGACTCGCAGGCCATGGGCCGCATCGGCGAGGTCATCATCCGCACTTGGCAGACCGCGCACAAAATGAAGACGCAGTTCGGCGGACTCGTCGACCCGAAGGGCAAAGCTCACCCCGCCGCCGACAACTTCCGCGCCCTCCGCTACCTCGCGAAATACACCATCAACCCCGCGATCGCGCACGGCATCAGCCACATCGTCGGCTCCATCGCCGTCGGCAAACTCGCCGACCTCGTCATCTTCAAGCCCGCCCTCTTCGGCGTAAAACCCGAGACTGTCCTCAAAGGCGGCTTCATCGCTTGGGCCAACATGGGCGACCCCAACGCTTCCATCCCCACGCCGCAGCCCACGTTCTACCGCCCGCAATTCGGCGCCGCGGGCAAAGCCCTCACGTCTACCAGCATCACCTTCGTCAGCGAAGCGTCGCTCAAGAAAGGTAAGCTCGCCGACCTCGGCCTGCAACGCCGCCTCGAGCCTGTGAAGCGCTGCCGCAAAGTCGGCAAACGCGACATGGTGCTCAACGACGCGCTCCCGAAGATCGAAGTCGATCCCGAGACCTACACCGTGAAAGCCGATGGCCGCATCCTCACGTGTGAGCCTGCCAAAGTGCTCCCCATGGCGCAGCGCTACTTCTTGTTCTGAGTCGGCCCGACTGCTCCGCTCCTTTCATGCAGCTCGTTTCCGGCCCACTCGCGTCGGCAGATTCCTCGCTCCCTGAAGTTATCCTCCGCGTCGAACGCCTCACGCTCGCGAAACGTCTTTGGCGCGGCACCGCCGAGGATGGCAC
>CANGHW010000326.1 GCA_947453695.1 Opitutia bacterium | reverse complement strand
TGCTGGTCATTCTCGTGCTCGGCGGCCTGCCCATGCTCTCGGACCTCGCGCGGAAACTCTTCCGCCGGGAATTCGGCTCCGATCTGCTCGGCGGCATCTCGATCATCACGTCCGTGCTGCTCGGCGAATACCTCGCTGGCGCCATCATCGTGCTGATGCTCGCGGGCGGCGAGGCCTTGGAAAGTTACGCGTTGCGCAGCGCCTCGTCCGTGCTCGCCGCCCTCGCGAAGCGCATGCCGTCCATCGCCCACCGGCAGGCCGGCGCGGCGACGCTCGATGTCGCCCTCGCCGACATCGCCGTGGGCGATACGCTCGTGATCTTCCCCCACGAGATTTGCCCCGCCGATGGCCTCGTGACCGCCGGACACGGCGCGATGGACGAGTCCTACCTCACCGGCGAACCGTTTCAAATCACCAAGACCACCGGCTCCACCGTAATCTCCGGGGCCATCAATGGCGAATCCGCCCTGACCATCCGCACCACGCAACGCGCGGCCGACTCCCGCTACGCGAAGATCATGGAGGTCATGCGCGAGTCCGAGGCCAAGCGTCCGCGGCTCCAGCGTCTCGGCGACCAGATCGGCGCCTACTACACGCCACTCGCCCTCGCGGTCGCCGGGCTCGCGTGGCTCTTGAGCGGCGAGTCGATCCGCTTCCTCGCCGTGCTTGTGATCGCCACGCCGTGCCCGCTCCTGCTCGCCATTCCCATTGCCCTCATCGGCACGATCTCCCTCTGCGCGCGCCGCGCCATCATCGTTAAGAGTCCCGTCGTCCTCGAACAGATCGCCGATTGCCGCACTGCGATCTTCGACAAGACCGGCACGCTCACCTACGGCGAGCCGAAGCTCACCGAGCAAATCGAGGCCCCGGGCGTCGACCCCAAGACCGTGCTCAGCCTCGTCGCCGGCCTCGAGCGCTACTCCAAGCACCCGCTGGCCCGCGCCATTCTCGCCGCGGCGAAGGACGCCGGCCTCAACCCGCCCGCGGCCGACGCCGTCAGCGAAGCTCCCGGCCAGGGCTTGCGCGGCACCGTCGCCGGTCGCGCCGTGCAGGTCACCAGCCGCGGCAAGCTGGTCGCGCAGGGCGTCCCGGGCGCCGACCAGATTCCGCCCATCGGCGGCGGGCTGGAGTGTGTCGTCGCGCTCGACGGTCGCTACGCCGCGACGCTGCGTTTCCGCGACGCCCCGCGCACCGACAGCAAACCGTTCGTCAGCCATCTCGGGCCCAAGCACCAATTCGCCCGCGTGCTCCTCGTCTCCGGTGACCGCGAGTCCGAGGTCCGCTACCTCGCCGCCCAAGTTGGCATCACCGAGATCTTCGCCGAGAAGACGCCCGAGGAAAAACTCGTCATCGTCCGCGCCGAGACGGCCAAGGCGAAAACCCTCTACGTGGGCGATGGCATCAACGATGCCCCGGCCATGATGGCGGCGACCGTCGGCATGGCCATCGGCCAAAACAGCGACGTCACCGCCGAGGCGGCCGGCGTCGTGATCATGGACAACTCGCTCACCAAGGTGGACGAGTTCATGCACATCAGCCGCCGCATGCGGATCATCGCGCTGCAGAGCGCCATCGGCGGCATGGCCCTCTCCGTCGTCGGCATGCTCTTCGCCGCCACCGGTCACCTTGATCCCGTCAGCGGCGCGATCGCCCAGGAAATCATCGACGTGCTCGCCGTGCTCAATGCCCTGCGCGCCGCCTTTCCTCCGAAGGTCATTCATGACCTCTAGTCGCCCGCCCGCACTCGCGGCGGCCTTGCTGCTCCTCGGGCTCGGCGGCTGTTCGTCCTCGCTCACGCCGCCGGTTGCTCCGCCCGTCGTGGTGCCGGTCGATTGGCAACACCGCGCCGCCGTGCTGCCGGGCCCCCGCGACTCCGCCGCCCTCGTCGCATGGTGGACGCGTTTCGATGATCCCGTGCTGACCGACTTGATCACGACGGCGCTCCGCGCGAGTCCCGACGTGCGCACCGCGTTCTCGCGCCTCGCCGAATCCCGCGCCCGCCGTGGCCTCGCCGGCGCGGCCCTCCTGCCCTCGCTGTCGGCCGGCGTCTCCGGCGGCGGCACGCGCACGCGGGATCGTCTCACCGACGTTAGCGTTTCTCGCGAATCCTACTCGGCCGCCCTCGACGCCAGTTGGCAGGTCGACCTCTTCGGCCTGCAGCGCGCCACCGTCGCCGCCGCCTCCGCCGATGTCGCCCAGACGGAGGAACTCTTCTACGGCGTCCGCGTTTCCCTCGCCGCGGAGGTCGCTGCCGCCTACGTGACGCTCCGTTCGGCCGAAGCCCAACTCGACCTCGTGCAGCGCGCCCTCGTGACCCGCGCCGAGGTCGTGCAACTCACCCACTGGCGCGAGCAATCCGGCACCGGTGACGGTCTCGATACGCAGCAAGCGATCAGCAACCTCGAACAAGCCCGCGCCTCGCTTCCCGCGCTCGAACTTACCGCGGCCCAGACGCGTCACCGCCTCGCGTTGCTGTGTGGTCGCGTGCCCGGTGCGCTCGATTCCCTGCTGCTGCCGGCTCGCGCCGTGCCCGGCCCGCCGGCCGACTTCGCCTTCGGCTTGCCGACGGAGACGCTCCGCCAGCGTCCCGATGTCCGCGCCGCCGAGCAGGCCGTGCTCGCCGCCTCCTTTCGCACCACCGCGGCGCGCCGTCAGCGCTGGCCTTCGTTTACCCTCACCGGGTCGATCGGCGTCACGGCGCCCCACCCTGCCTCCCTGTTTTCGCCGGACTCCGTGGTCGCAAGTCTCCTCGGCGGTCTCACCGCCCCGCTCTTCACGGCCGGCCGGATCACGCAGACCATCGCCGTCCAAACCGAGCAGGAACACCAGGCGATCTTGGCCTACGAACGCACCGTGCTCACCGCGCTGGCCGAGGTGGAAGATGCCCTCATCGCCGTGCAGCTGCAAAACGAGCGCCGCGCCACGCTCGCGCTCGCGGTGACCGCCGCGACCGCCGCCGCGCAATTCTCCGCCCTGCGATACGACGCCGGCCAGGTGGACCTCTTCATTTCCCTCGACGCCCAGCGCACCTTGCTCGCCTTGCAGCAGCAGGAGGTCGCCTCCGTCGCCGACCGCGCCACCGCCAGCATTCGCCTCTACCAAGCGCTCGGCGGCGGGTGGTCGCCCTCCGCCCTCACCGCCTCTTTGCCATGAAGACTTCCGCTCCGTTGGCCCCCGCCGATCTCGCTGCCGCGCTCCAAGCCCACGCCCCCGGCCGGTCCACCAAACTCTATCTGGTTATCGCGCTCGTCGTCGTCGCCCTCGGCGCCGGCGGCTGGTTCTGGTGGCGCAGCGTCGTCCACGCCCGGAGCCTCGTCCCGCTCTACGCGACCGAGGTCCTCGCGCGTGGTCCCATCCACCTGACCATCACCGCGACCGGTAATCTCGAGCCCACCAACGAGGTCACCGTCGGCAGCGAACTCTCCGGCACCACCCTCGAGGTCTACGTCGACATCAACGACCACGTCACCAAGGGCCAGCCCCTCGCCAAACTCGATACGAGCAAGCTCACCCAGCAGACCGAGAGCAGCCGCGCCGCGGTCAAGTCCGCCCAGGCTCGCGTGACGCAGGCCGAGGCCACTGTGCAGGAGAGCAGCGCGACGCTGTTCCGCCAGCAGGAGCTC
>CANGHW010000325.1 GCA_947453695.1 Opitutia bacterium | reverse complement strand
TAGTTCGACCCCGAGCGGTCGCGGCGTCTGATTTCATCCCACCCCATGACCCTCAAGATTCCCGGCGCCGCGGTTTGTGGCGCATTATGGTTATGCGTCGTCACGAGCGCCGCGGCCGCCGAGCCACTGCCGAGCTTTCCCCCCGTCGCGCCAGCCGAGGCGGTGAAGACCCTTCGCACGAAGGCGGGGTTCACCATGGATTTGCTGGCCGCCGAGCCGCTCGTGTCGAGTCCGGTAGCCATGTGTTACGACGAAGACGGTGCCGCCTACGTTGTCGAGATGCTCGACTACCCCTACACCAACAAGGCGACGCACCAGGCGTGGAAGGATAACACCACCGACGCCCCAATCGGCCGGGTGCGCAAGCTCGTCGACACGGACGGAGATGGCGTCTTCGACCAAAGCTTCGTGTTTGCCGAAGGCCTGTCGTGGCCGACAGGGATTTGTTGTTGGAAAGGCGGCGTCTACGTCACGGCCACGCCGGACATTTGGTATTTGAAGGACACCGATGGGGACAATCGGGCGGATGTGCGGGAAAAAGTCTTTACCGGCTTTCGAAAATACAACGTGCAGGCGGTCATCAACAATCCGCAGTGGACGCTCGAAAATCGTATCGTGGTGGCGGGCGCGACCAATGGCGGCACCGTCACGGTCCCGGGCCATCCCGAGGCCGGTCCGCTGAAAGTTCTGCGCAACGACCTCCGGATCGATCCTCGCACCGGCCGCATAGAAGCAATCGCAGGTGGCGCCCGGTTCGGCCACGGGATCGGCGACTGGGGCGACCGCTTCTTGTGCAATATCCGTAACCCCGCCCAACACGTGGTGTTCGACGGCACGCTCGCGGGCCGCAATCCGTTTCTGGCCGCCCCCAATCCGGTCTACGACGCGCGCGAGCCCGGTGACACGCTGCCGGTGCTCCGCATCAGTCCGATGGAACCGTGGCGTGACCTCCGCGCCCGACGTTGGACGGCGGAGAACCACGCGGTGCCCCGCAGCGAACTCGTCGCCGGCGGAGTTTTCACCTCGGCGGCAGGAGTGACCGTCTATCGTGGCGCCGCCTATCCACCAGAATATCGCGGGCAGATCTTCGTCTGCGAAGTCGCCAACAATCTTATCCATCGGCAGCTCGTGGCCAAGGATGGGGTGACGTTCAAGGTGACGCCCGCTGATTTGGACGCCGAATTCGTCGCCTCGACTGACATCTGGTTTCGACCGGTTAACTTCATCAACGCGCCGGACGGCACGCTGCACGTCGTTGACATGTATCGGGAGACGATCGAGCACCCGTGGTCGATTCCGGACGACATTCACGCGCAGCTCGACCTCGAGCGCGGACGTGAACGCGGCCGGATCTATCGGCTCGCACCTCCCGGCTTTAAAGTGCCCGCGCCGCCCAGGCTCGGTCGCGCGTCGACCGCGGAACTCGTCGCGGCGCTAGCCAACCCAAACTCGTGGTGGAGGGAGACCGCGCAGCGTCTGCTCTTCGAGCGACAGGATGCGGCCGCGGTAGCACCTTTACGCGCGCTCCTGGTCGGCCACCCGGCCGAACTCGCGCGGCTCCACGCGCTCTACTCGCTCGACGGCCTCGCCGCCTTACGCGACGAAGATCTACTCGCGGCACTCGCCGATCGCTCGCCCGGCGTCCGCGAGCATGCGGTGCGGCTGGCCGCGCCGCGCCTCCCGGCTGCGGAAAAACTGCGCACGCGAGTTTGGGCGCTGACGGCCGATGCCGAGATTCGGGTGCGTTACCAAGTGGCTTTCGCGGCCGGCGGTGTGACGGATTCCGCCGCCATTTCGGTGGCACACACATTATTGAAGACCGATGCGGCGGACCGGTGGGTGCGGGCAGCTGTGCTCGGCACAACTCCGGAGCAATGTGTTCGCCTCGCCGCGGCGGTGTTGGCAGATCCGGCTCTCCTAGCCGGCGAAGGCGGCGCCGAGGTGCTGCGGCAATTGGTGTTTGTCGCCGGAGCACAGAATCGTCCGGCCAATCTCGCGACGGTTGCGGCAGCGTATTCCGGCGGCCAAGATGACGTTTTTTGGCCAGCGCTCGGCGACGGCCTCAAGCAGGCCGGGAAGAACTTCCGCACGGCATTTCCACCTGACTCACCGCTCGCAGAGCGTGCGCAACGCGTGTTGGCGACGGCGGTGACCGCCGTGGGAAACACTACCTTGCCGATGGAGCAGCGCATCGCCTCGGCGCGCCTGCTCGCTTACGAGCAATGGGCGACCGCTCGACCGGTGCTGGCGGCGGAACTCCCCGGCACGCAGACGCCGCCACTACGCTCGGCCGCGATCCGGACGCTGGCGGGGTTTGTGTCGCCGGAGGTTGCGCCGACTTTGCTCGCTCCGTGGTCGACCTACACCCCGGCGGTGCGGGAGGAAGTGTTGACCGCGCTTCTTGCCCGGCGCGATCGGGTCGGCGCGCTGCTCACCGCCATCGAAAACAAGGTGGTGAATCCAGGGCAGGTGAGCGCCACGCGGCGAACGCAGATTCTCGCCAATCCGGATGCGACGATCAAAGCCCGCGCGGAAAAGGCGTTCGGCCAGAATTCATCGGGGCCGCGAGCCGAAGTGGTCGCGCGATATCAGGCGGCCCTCACGCCGACGGGCGACGCGACGCGAGGAGAGAAAGTCTATGCGGCAGTTTGCGCAGCGTGCCATCGCTATGCCGGCCGCGGTATGGAAATCGGCCCCAATCTGGAGACGATCCGCGGCTGGGACGCGGCCAAGGTGATGCTCAACATCCTCGATCCCAATCGCGAAGTAGCCGCCAACTATATCGCCTACATTGTGGATCTCCAGGACGGCAGTTCCGTTTCGGGAATGATTACCGAGGAAACGCCGGGTAGTATCAAACTGCGCCGCGTCGGAGCACCGGAGGAAACAATTTTGCGGCAAAACATCGCGAAGATTTCCAGCTCGGCCGTTTCGCTGATGCCAGAAGGGCTGGAATCCACGCTCTCAATTCAAGACATGACTGATTTGCTGACTTTTCTCCATGCAATGTAAGGTCCGTTGGGTATTCGCACTCATAGTGGCTCTGCCGGTGGTATTCCGCGCGGCAGAGGTCGGTCCCACTTTGAAAGCCGGAGCGGCGCAGGCCGATATCACGCCTGACGTGGCGTTGCTGAACTGGGTTACCGGGAAACCCTATGGCACGGTGCTCGATCCTATCGCTGTGCATGCGCTGGTGCTGGATGACGGCGCGACCAAGGCCGTGCTCATTCGGTGGGACCTCGTCGATGTTTCCGAGTCCGCTCGCGACGAAGTGCGCGCCGCGGTCGGGACGGCGCTCTCGATCCCGCCGGGGAATATTTTCGTCCATGCGAGCCACAATCACTCGGCGCCTTGGACGCCGGTTTGGCGGAGCGGCTATCGGGGGCAAGAGCGCGATACGTGGTGGGCGATCCGCTACATGCCGCCGCAAAACGATTTCCCGCCTTATCGCGCATGGATGGAGCGCGTTCTCGCGGGGACGGTGCAGGCCGCCCGGCAAGCCTTGGCCGAGGCCCGGCCTGTCACGCCAGCAATCGGCCGCATCGCCTTGAGCGAATACCTTTACAACCGCCGGCCGCGTGCGGCGGGCTGGGGCACAGTAGAGCCACGCGTCGGAGCAGCTCC
>CANGHW010000324.1 GCA_947453695.1 Opitutia bacterium | reverse complement strand
CTGGCTCGCCGTCTGGTATGCGGTCATCACCACGCCGATCCCGCCCTTCGCCGCCTATTTTCTCAAGGTCGGCTCCCACCTCTCGCCCGGCCAGATTATGCAATTCGAGGTCCTGCGTTATTGCGGGGTGATTTTTGGCGCGTGGCTTTTGCGGCGCCGGATTGATGCCACGGGCGCGCGCCCGTTCTTCCTCGTGACCCTCGGCCTCACGGCGCTCGTCGCCGTATTTTGGTGGCTCTATCTGCGCCACATCGTCGGCGGGATGGGCACCTTGTTCGCGATCTACTTCACGCTCGGGCTCGGGGCGGTCTGTTGGAATATCGCCAATTTGAACTACCTCCCCAAGGTCGCCCCCGACGCCGAGCGCGCGCTCTTCGTTTCCATTCACGGCGCCGCCACGGCCTGCATCGGCGGCATTGCGCCCATTCTCTGGGGCCTCGTCCTGAAAAGCACCGCGGCCGATGGCTCGCCGAGTATCGATGCCGGTTTATTCCAATGGTTCTTCGCCAGCGTGCTCGTGAGCGCCTGCGTTTTGTCCGTGCTGATGGCGCGCATCCACGAGGACAACAAGACGCCCGTCGAGCCCATCATTATCGGCAACGCCCTGCTCAATCCCCTCCGCGCCGCCTCCTATCTCGTTAACCTGATCGACGCCCGCAGCCTCGTCCGTGAGGTCGTGCCGCCGCGCGACCCGAAGAAATAGGGTGGGGCGGGCTTTACGCCCGCCACGCCTGCGGTTGACCTGTCCGGCCTAAAGCCTGACCTACATCGCGCGCATGGCCAAAGTCCGCATCCTTCCTGACCGGGTCGCCAACCAGATCGCCGCCGGCGAGGTGATCGAGCGCCCTGCTGCCGTGGTCAAGGAGTTGGTCGAAAACGCCCTCGACGCCGGCGCCACCCGCATTGAGGTGGAGTTTCGCCATGGCGGCCGCTCGCTCATGCGCATCGAGGACAATGGCCACGGCATGTCGCGTGACGACGCGCTGCTCGCCCTCGAGCGCCACGCCACGAGCAAGATCGTCGAGGCCGCCGACCTCGACCGTCTCGCGAGCTATGGCTTTCGTGGCGAGGCCCTGCCGTCCATCGCCAGCGTCTCGCGCTTCGAACTGCAAACCCGCGAGCAGGGGAGTGATGTCGGCACCGAGATCCTCATCAACGGCGGCAAGTTCGTCCACGTCCGCGACTGCGGGCGCCCCGTCGGCACGCGCATGGAGGTCACGCACCTTTTCAACTCCGTCCCTGCCCGGCGCAAGTTCCTCAAGACCGACCAGACCGAGGCCGCCCACATCGTGCAGTGCGTGCGGCTCTACGCCCTCGCGTGCCCGCGCACGTCGTTCACCCTCATCGAGGATGGGCGCATCGTTTTCCGCTCGCCGGAGTGCTCTACACTCCTCGAGCGCGTCGCCGAGATCTTTGGCCGCCAGACTGCCGAGTCCCTCGTGCCCATCGACACCGCCGAGACCGGCATGAGTCTCCACGGCCTCATCGGCCGTCCCGGCGTCGGTCGCTCCACGCGCCACGAGATGATCGTGTTTGTGAACCAGCGTCCGGTCGATAGCCGCACGCTCAACTACGCGCTCATCGAGAGCTACCACGAATCGCTTCCCAAGGGCCGCTACCCGCTCGCGTTCGTTTTTTTCGAGTGCGATCCCGCCGCCGTTGACGTCAACGTCCACCCGGCCAAGCGCGAGGTCCGCTTCCGCAGCGAGCCGCAGGTCCGAGGCTTCGTCATCCGCGCCGTCCTGCAGCGCCTCCGCGAACTCGGCCTCCCTGCCGCGCCCGCCCTCGCGCCCGCCGCCCCTCCACCCGCGCTCCCGGTTGCGGGGACCTCCGGCTTCAGCCGCCCCGTGCCGGCACCTGTGCCCTCGCCGGCTCAAGCCGTAACTCCCAGTCTTCAGTCCGCGCCCCGCCCGTCCGCCGCGTTCGCCACTCCTGCCGCTCATTCGCACTCGGTCCCGGGCGCGACCATTCCGTCCGCCACCTCTGCCGCGCCGCCCGCCGCGCCAATCGAAAATCGTAAATCCGAAATCCTAAATCCCTCCTGGCGTTTCCTCGGCGTTGCCCACGGGAGCTACGCTCTCTTCGAGACGTCCGCCGGGCTCGTTTTGCTTGATCGTCGGGCCGCCCACGAGCGCGTGTGGTTCGAGCGTCTGCGCGAGCAGTTTCGCTCCGGCGAGGTCCCGAGCCAGCGCCTCCTCCTGCCGGTCCCCCTCGAACTCGATCCGATTTCGTCGGCCCTCCTCCTCGATCGTCTGAAATTTCTTCACGCGCACGGCTTCGAGGTCGCCGAGTTCGGCCGCAATTTCTTCCGCGTCGAAGCCGTCCCTGCGTGGATGGAGCCGGCCGATGCCGAGCCGTTCCTGCGCGATCTGCTCGGGGCCTTTCGCGATGGCCGCCTGCCCGACAAGGACACCGATCTCGCCCGCGATGAGCTCGCCCGCCTGGCCGTCGCCAAGGCCGTCCGCCTGCACGATACCGTCCGCGAGCCCGAGCTGCGTGCCTTGGTGGCGCAGCTTTTTGCCACGCGCACTCCGCTCACCAATCCCGCCGGCCGACCGACCTATATCGAGCTCAACCACGGCGAACTTGCCCGGCGCTTCCAAAAATAAGCCGCACGGCACGCTCGCGCTGGCATGAATCATGTTTCTAGACTTTTGACCTTTCCACATGCCGACCGCACCTAAGAAAAAATCCGCGTCGAAAGCCCAGCCCGCCGCCCAGTCGAAGGCCAAGCCGAAGCCGGCGGCCAAGGCTGCACCCAAGCCGTCCGCTCCGGCCCGGGCCAAGGCCGTGATCGCTCCCGCCGCGCCCGTCCCGGCCCCGGCGGCCCCGGCATCGAGCACCGCTCCGTTTACTTTTTCCGACGGCACCCGCGCCATTCACAATCCCCACGCCGGCGAAGACCGCCCGGTGGAGGTGCTCCGTTCGCTCATCCAGCGCCATCTCGTTTCCACGCTCGCCCGCCATCCGAGTTCCGCCACGCCCCGCGACTGGTGGGTCGCCACCGCGCTCGCCGTCCGCGACACCATTCATGAGCGCATGATCGCGACGCAGGCCGTGCACAACGCCCAGAACGTCCGCCGCATCTACTACTTCTCGCTGGAGTATCTGATGGGCCGTCTCTTCGGCAACAACCTGCTCGCCACCGGCCTCCTTGATTCCGCCAAGCTCGCCCTCGAGTCCCTCGGCCTCGATTTCGAGCAGATCCGCGAGTCCGAGGTCGACATGGGCCTCGGCAACGGCGGTCTCGGCCGTCTCGCCGCCTGCTTCCTCGATTCCCTCGCCACGCTCGACGACCCGGCGCTGGGCTACGGTATCTACTACGAGTTCGGCCTCTTCAAACAGGAGTTCCAAAACGGCCGCCAGATCGAGCATCCCGACAACTGGATCATTTTCGGCAGCCCCTGGGAGATTGTCCGCCCCGAATACACCCAAGAGGTCCGCATTTTCGGCCGCGTGGAAAACGTCTTCGACGACCGCGGTAACTACCGCCCGCGTTGGGTCGGCACCAAGACCATTCTCGGTGTCCCGCACGATATCCCGACCGCCGGCTTCGGCACCAAGACCGTCAATCTCCTCCGCCTCTGGGCCTCCAAGTCCACCGAGGACTTCGATCTCGCCGCGTTTAACAGCGGTGGCTACGT
>CANGHW010000323.1 GCA_947453695.1 Opitutia bacterium | reverse complement strand
TGACCGACGTGCTGATGCAGACGGTCCCGTCTTATAACGTCCAGCGCCTCACCATCGGCGAGGGCCTTGCGTTTGTCCGCCCCGCGCGCCTCCGCGGCCTCTCGCCCGACCAGACTCTCGTGCTCGTCAACGGCAAGCGCCAGCACCGCTCCGCCCTTATCAGCCCCAGCGGCTATCAAGCCGTGGACCTCGCGCAGGTTCCCGGTTCCGGCCTCCAACGGATCGAGGTCCTGCGCGACGGCGCCTCCGCCCAATACGGCTCCGATGCCATCGCCGGCGTGATCAACGTCGTGCTCAAAGACCGTATCGGCTTCGAGAGTTTCGCCCAGGTGGCACAGTATTTCGGTGGCGACGGCCTGAATCGCCAGGCCGGTCTCGATTTTGGCACCGGCCTCGCCGGCCAGGGCTTCTTCCATCTCGCGCTCGAATACACCAACGCCGACCGCACCTCCCGCTCGATCCAGCGCGCCGATGCGCTCGCCTACATCGCCGCCCACCCCGAGCGCAAAGCCTCCGTCCTCTCTCCCGTGCAGCGGTGGGGCCAGCCCGAGCGCGAAGCCTCACGCCTCATGTTCAACACCCAGTATCGCCTGACGCCCGCCGTCACCGCCTACGCGTTCGGCCTCTTCGGCCGCGGTGAAGGCCTCGACGATTTCAATTGGCGCAATCCCGACACCAACGCCGCCTTTCGCCGTTCGTCCTTCCAAAACGCCCCCGCCTCGCTTTTCCCGACCTTCAATCTCGTCGATAAATTCCCTGGCGGCTTCGCCCCGTTCTTCGGCACAAAGGATGCCGACTACTCGCTCTTCGCCGGCCTGAAGGGCGACGCCGGTTCCGAAGTCCGCTGGGACGTGAGCGCCTCCCTCGGTCGCAGCCGCATCGACTATTCCCTCACCAATACCGTCAACGCTTCCTTCGGTCCTGAGTCGCCGACGAGCTTCGACGCCGGCGGCCTTCGCCAGCGTGAGCGCAACTTCAACGCCGACCTCGTCTACACGCCGCAGGCCTTCGCCCTCGCCAAGCCCACGACCCTCGCCCTCGGCGCGGAGCACCGCAACGAGGCTTTCACTATCCGCCAGGGCGACCGTTTCTCGTGGGACGTGGGTAAGTTCTCCGACCTCGCCGTCGGCTCCAATGGCTTCCCGGGCTGGAGCCCGCAACAAGTGGTCGACGCCGATCGCAACAGCTGGGCCGCCTACGCCGATGCCGAAGCCCACCCAACGGAAACCGTCAGCGTCGAAGTCGCCGGCCGTTACGAGCGCTTCTCGGATTTCGGTTCAAAATCCACCGGCAAGGTCGCTTCTCGCTGGCAGGCCACCCGTGAACTCGCCGTGCGCGGCGCCCTCAGCACCGGTTTCCACGCCCCCACGCCCGGACTCTCCAACTACACGCGCACGAGCCAGGGTCTCCTCCCCGGCACGTCCACGCTCTTCACCTCCGGCCAAATCGGCGTGACGAATCCCGTCGCCGTCTTCCTCGGCGCCAAGGCCCTGCGCCCCGAGACCTCCACCAATTCCAGCCTCGGCCTCGTGTTTACGCCTTCCGCGGCGTTCACCGTCACGCTCGACGCCTACCGCATCGACGTGCGCGACCGCCTCAACATCTCCCAGGGCTTCACGCTCACCGCCGCCCAGCGCACCCAGCTCGTCGCCTCCGGCGTCACCGATGCGGCCAATCTGAACTCCGTCAATTTTCTCACCAACGCCTTCGATACCCGCACCTCCGGCCTCGACCTCGTGGGCGCCTACCGCTGGAAACTTTCCGCCAACTCGAAACTCACCCTCACCGCGGCCGCCAATCGCACCCTCACCCGCGCCACGCGCTACGACCCGCGCATCGTCTCGAACGACGGTCGCATCAACCTTGAGCGCCGCCTCCCCCGCAACGCCGGCAATGTCTCGCTCGCTTACGATGTTGGCCCCTGGGGCCTCCTCGCCCGCACCCGCTACTACGGCGAATGGACCGACGCCCAGTCCAACTCCACGATCGTCCAGGACTTCAGCGCGCAGACGCTCGTCGACCTTTCCGCCAGTTATCGCGTGACCAAGTCCGCCCAGGTCGTCCTGGGCGTCGAAAATGTCTTCAACCGTTACCCGGACAAAGCCCTCTTCAACGTCGCCAACGGCCTGCTCTACTCGCGCAACTCGCCCTACGACGCCGACGGCGGTCGCTGGTATGCCCGCCTGAACACGTCGTTCTGATCGCCCTCCGCGCCATGCCACCACTCGGTCGCCGGGAATTCCTCAGTCGGGCCGCCCTCGCCGGCTCGCTCCCCCTCCTCGCGGGAGCGGCCGCCCCCGCGGCCCGCCCGGCGGCGGGTGCGCTCCTCGATCGCTCCCGCCCTCCCGGCGTGGTCGCGGCCGACGAGTCCGCCTGGCAAAACGTGCAGGCCGCGTGGTCCGTCGACCGCTCGATCATCAACCTCGAAAACGGCGGCGTGCAGCCTTCGCCCGATCGCGTCCACGCTGCCTTCGCCGAACTCGCCCGGCATGCCCATCGCGCGCCCCCGATCACCCTGAACCGCGAGCAGCTCCCGCAACTCGAAGACGTCCGCCAGCGCCTCGCGGCCGCCTTCGGTTGCGACGCCGAGGAGCTCGCCCTCACCCGCAATACGACCGAGGGCGCCGAGACAGTCTTGCTTGGTTGCGAATTACGTCCGGGCGACCGCGTCCTCACCACCACGCAGGACTACTGGCGTTTCCTCAACACCCTCAAACAACGCGTCGCCCGCGACGGAATTGAGATCGATACGCTCAAGCTCCCCGCCCCCGACGCCAGCGTCGCAACCGTGGTCGACACCTTCGCGGCTGCCCTCACGTCGCGCACCCGCCTCGTCCTTCTTTCCCAACTCATCAATCTGACCGGCCGCATTCTCCCGGTCAGCCCGCTGGTTGAACTTTGCCACCGTCGCAACATCCCGGTCCTGGTCGACGGCGCCCACGGCTTCGCGCACATCCCGGCCCGCCGCGACGCTTTGGCCTGCGACTACTACGCCACCTCGCTCCACAAATGGCTCGGCGCCCCGCACGGCACGGGCTTCCTCTACGTGCGCCGCGACCGCATCGGCTCGCTCTGGCCGCACTTCCCTGCCCCCGCCGAACTGCGTGAAAATATCCGCAAATTCGAGAGCATTGGCACCTTCTCCGCCGCCCCGTTTCTCGCGATCCGCCCCGCGTTGGACCTCTACCGGGAAATCGGCGCAGACCACAAATGGGCCCGCCTCCGCTGGCTGCGCGAACGCTGGCTGGAGCCCCTCGCCCAGCACCCGGGTGTGACGGTGCACGTCGACCGCCGCGAATCCTCCTCGGGCGCTCTGGCCACCGTTATGCTCCCCGGTCTCCCGGCCCAGCCGCTGGCGAAATGGCTCTGGGAACGCCACCGCATCGTCGTGCGCCCCGTCGACCACCCGGAGTTTTCCGGTATCCGCGTCACGCCGAATCTCTACACGACTGCGACCGAGATCGACGCTCTCTCCACCGCGCTGCGGACGGCACTGACCCACGGCCTCAGTTAGCCTTCAGGTAACATTTCGGTGACTCGCCATCGCTGACTTGAAACGCGCCAACCTTCGTCCATCGACCTATCTGTCCGACAACAGCGCGTCGCTCCAAGAATTTTTTAGCCAGAGGTGGTCGAGTGACTGCGCTCTGTTGTCAGCGTAACAAAAAAGGAGGCGCAGCACGTCTTAGGCGACCGTGCTGCGCCTCTTTCTGTTTTCGACGAACTGAATTGAGTCCACCCTT
>CANGHW010000322.1 GCA_947453695.1 Opitutia bacterium | reverse complement strand
GGCGCGATGACAGTGCTCAAAGACAACCCGCGGCTCACGGCGCGACGAGCCGGCGAGCCCGAGTGGTGCCCGTGGCGCTTCGTGTTCGATGGGCTGCTCAGGACCGTGGTGGATAAGAATCCCCTCCACGTCTTCACCGATGAGTTTCGCGATCGCACGATCGTGGTGACGACGCCGCACGGCGGACTCGGCTATGTGCGCAAGCTGCGCGACATAGGCATCAAGGTGTGGTGCCTCGAGTCGGCGACGCAGCGCGTCTCGTTTACAGACTTTCGGAAAAAATGTGCGGAAGAGCGTATCGCCGGGGTGTATTTCGAGGGCGGCTCGCAACTCGTGAGTGAACTCGTGCGCGCCAAGCAGCTCGACTACCTCTTCGCCTATCGGACGCCGGTGCTCTTTGCCGATGACAAGGCCAAGAGCATCTTCAGCGGGATGCGTCCCGAGCGGGTCGATCAAGGGCTGCGCCTCGCCGAGGTGCAGCACGAGATGTTTGGCGATGATGCGCTGATGCGCGGCCGCGTCGTCTACCCGGAGAAATTTCTCATCGATGAAGCTGTATTTGGCGTCAGGTAACGCACACAAAGCTGCCGAGCTGCAGGCGCTCGCGACCTCCGGCGGACTGGCTGTGGAGATCATTTCCGCCCGGGCCGTGGGCGGGATGCCTCCGGTCGAGGAGGACACGGGCACCTTCGTCGGGAATGCGCGCAAGAAGGCTCTCGCCTTGCGCGCCAAGCTGCCGGCCGATGCCTGGGTGCTGGCAGACGACAGCGGCGTTTGCGTCGAGGCGCTCGACGGCGGACCCGGCGTGGAGTCGGCCTACTATGCCGGTCCGCAGGGCGACAGTGCGGCGAATCTCGCGAAGCTGGCCGCCGTGATGCGCGACGTGCCGGAAGGACGGCGCGGTGCTTGTTTCTATTGTCTGCTCCTGGTTGCCGGGCCTGGTGGGGCGGAGCAGGTCTTTGAAGGCAAGTGCGAGGGCGTGCTGCTCCGCGAACCACGCGGTGGCGCGGGCTTCGGCTACGACCCGCTCTTTGTGCCCACGGGCTATACGCAAAGTTACGCGGAATTGGGCGACGTCGTGAAGGGCCAGATCAGCCATCGCGCACGGGCGTGGGCGGAACTGGCGACCTGGCTGCGAAAACGAACGGCTTGACCGCCGCGGCCACTTACCAAGTTACGCGTCGGGCCGCGCCATTGCCGGCGGCGTCGTAAAGGGTGACCTCGGCCGAGGTGGCGTTGGAAACCTTGGCGAGTGGCACCTCGAGCACGAAGGTCTCGGCGCGGCCGTCCCGAATCCCATCGGCCGGCTGTTCGACGACTTCGCGGACCGCGTTGTTGAAGATGACTTCGATGCCGTCGAGAAGGGAAAGGGCGTCGCGACCGCGGACGCTGATAACAATGCGGTCGCCGTCGCGGCGGGCGGTGGCGTCCAGGATCTCGGGCTTGGTGTGATCGATCACGAGATCGTCGGTCTCGAAGGTGGCCGTGAGCCGCTCGGCCGTCGGACGTGGAGCGGTCTCGGTCGCTACGAGACGCGTGAAGTAGACGCCGTCGGCCAAGTGGGACGCATCAAATTGGGTGAAGCCATCGCGGGTGTTGACGGCAAGATCAGTCCAGGCGGCATCGCCCTCGCGGCGGATGGAGAACGTGGACAGGACGTTGTCGCCGTCCGGATCCGTGACCGTCCAGAAGACGACCTGCGTGCCGGGGCTGGGCACGACTTGGCTGCTGAGGAAGGTGCTCTTGCGCTTGGCCTCGTCGTCCTTCGGGCCAGCGGAGAGGAGTTGGTTGAGGGAAGCGTTGGGCGAGGGCGGCTGCTCGACCGCGGGGATGAGACCGAAGTTGGGCGTGATCAGGCGGAAATCCTGCAACTGCGGGCGGCGATTCTGCGGCAGGGCAAAGATCTGAGCTTTGTCGATTTCGACCGTGGGCCGCGCGGCGAGGGAGGCCGCGGCATCGCTCGCGACGCGCACGCGCAGTTTGACGTTGCGACCGCGGAGACCGGGATCCTCGGCGCGCCAGGCATTGTCGTCGGGCTTGAGCGCACTCCAGGGCGACCAACCCTCGAGCTCGTCGCTGCCCAGATTGGTGCGAAGCTCGACGGAAAGTTGCGACTCGGTGACGCCGCGCAGGCGATTGAAACGCAAGCCGCCGAGTCGCGCCGGGAGACCGAGGTCGAGGCGGCGCGTCTCGGCCTCACGTGGACCGGTGGCGCCGAAGTCGAGCAGGGCGAGGCCAGGCGCATTGTTGCGCAGGAGCAGAAATTTTCCCGGTGCATCGGGCACGGGGGTGAGCCCGTTGAGCTGGGAGGAAATGCTGCCGGCAAAGGTGAGCGCGAGGCGGGACTTGGGGTCGTAGCCGTGGAGTTCGCCGAGCTCGCCGCCCGCGATGAGGATCAGCTCGCCCTGGCGCGCGAGGCGGTAGAACGCGGTATTGGCCCGGGAGGCGACTGTCTCGGGAAAGCCCTCGGCGGGCAGCCACACGAGGGCGCTGCGTCCGGGAAATTTCTCCGGCGCCGTGCCGATGACATTGGACGTAGAGCCGGACGAACCCGAATCACCGGCCTTACTGTCGCCGCCCGACTTGCCGCCGGGGGGCGTGATCCGCGACTCTGCGCTCGCACTCGCAAACACGAGGGAGGCGTAGAGATCGCCGTTGGGCATCGGCAGAAGATCGGTGACCTCGGCATCACGATTTTCCTGCAAGATCAAGGGCACGTGGGTGGCGCTGAGGGCCGCGGCAGGGCCGCTGCTGGCATAGGCCAGCGACGAGGTGAAGGTGTAGATATTGCCCTTGGGCGAGGACCCGGCGACGACGCGGCCATCGCTGAGGCGGGCGAGGCGGCGGACGTTGCGATCGCGAATTTCGGCGTAGAGCGTGATGCCGCGCTCGGCGAGTTGGGCGGAGGAGGTGACCTTCTCGGTGGTGAAACCCGAGGCGGCGAACAAAATGAGGTCGACGCGGTAGATGCGGGCGGGATTGCCGGTGGCGACCAGGGCGGTGTCGGCATCGAGGAGTAAGAGATCAAAAATGGAATCAACCTGCAGGGCGGTGCGGGCGACAGACTGGTCACCGCGGACGAGGTGGAGCGCGCCCTTGGGCGACGTGCCGGCGAGGATACCGCCATTGGCGAGGGCCCTGACCGTGTAGACCTGGGGATCGTCGAGCTTGGCGAGCTCGGTCGATTTATAGGTGGAGTCGGCGGGATTGAAGGTGAACTCGAGGATTTTTCCCTCCGGTCCGGTGCCGACGAGGAACTTGTTGGCGGTGCCCGCCGGTTCGAGGCACCACAAGAGATCGGCGGGAGCCGGGGCCGCGATTTCGGTGAGCGTCGGGCCGGCGACGAGGCGGCCATCGGAACGGGTGGCGAGGCCCTTCAGGTTGCGACTGGGCACATCCCGGAAGAAGTCGATGTCGGTTTTCTTCGAGAGCGGATCGGCGTGGAGCAGGGAAGTGCCCAGAAAACACCCGAGCAGCGCAGCAACGGCGGAAGGACCGAGGATCGAAGACCAGGGACCAAGGGCGAAGGAGCGGGGCGCGGGAGTGGTGGGCATGAAACGAGACGAAGGTTGAGAGTGAGAGAGGGGAGCGCGTGGGATTACTCCACGATGCGCAAGGGGCGGCGGATGGCGGCGCCGGCGACTTTGCCAGGGAGGACGTGGCGCTCCCATAGCGCGATGACGGCGTCGCGCTTGCGGAAGCGGGCCTCATCGGCGCCTCGGGCGATGCGCTCAAAGGAGCCGGGCGT
>CANGHW010000321.1 GCA_947453695.1 Opitutia bacterium | reverse complement strand
GTGTGCGGTTTGTAGAAACCCACCGCGAGGAAGAACGGCTCGCGTTGGTGTTTTTCCAGCAGCCGGATCGCCTCCGTCGCGACCTTGCCATCGGTGTGATCCTCGTCCCGGCCTTTCGCATCGCTGAGAAACGACATCGCCGACCCAAGCCCGCGCTGCGGCGTGAAATTGGTGATCTCCGGCTCCAGCGTCGTCTTGTCCGTGCCGGCCGGGTTGACGACCTCCTGCCACGACGGCGCGTCGTCGAGCCCGCTCGTGCCGATATCGCCCGGATTACCGTAGTGATAGATCTTCCCCACGCGCGCGGCATAGTAGCCATTGCGCATGAAGAGCTGTGGTAACGTCACCACGTCCGGCAGCCCCTGCCGGAAGTGATACTGGAGGTTAAACACCCGCGTCGTGTCCGGCCGCAGCCCCGTCATGATCGACGACCGGCTCGGACTGCACAGCGGAAACTGGCAGTAGGCGCGGTCGAACTTCACGCCGCGCGCCGCGAGTTTGTCGATATTCGGCGACTGCACAATCGGGCTGCCGTAGCAGCCAAGGTCGTTGTTCATGTCGTCGACTGCGATGAAGAGCACGTTGGGTTTCGCCGCCGCGGCCTGCGCGCCACTCGCGCCCGCCCACCCCGCCGCCCACACGACCAGCCCGAGCAACACTGCGCGTGTCATGGTCGTTTTCATAGCTCTCCTTGTTTGGCCTGCTTCTTCTTTTTGCCCGCGCCGCCCCCCGCATTTGCGCCGCCGAACCACTCCGGAGGAATCGTCTCCGGCACTTTCAGCTCTTTCCGCTGCCGGGCCAGCTCCTTTTCCAGCTCCGCCGTCGTCGCCGCATAGGCGGGCTCGCCCCACACGCTCCGGAGTTCCTGCGGGTCTTTCTGCAAATCGAACAGCTCCGTGTAGTCGTCCCCCACCCCGTAGAAGCGCACGAGCTTGTAGCGTTCCGTCACCAGACCGTAGTGCGGTCGCACCCGGTGTGGCTGCGGATACTCATAGTAGTGATAGTAGAAACCCGTGCGCCAGTCTGCCGGCTTCATCCCGCTCGCCACGCCGCGCAAACTGCGACCCTGCATTTCCGACGGGATCGGCACGCCCGCCGCATCGAGAAATGTCTCCGCGAAATCCAAATTCGACACAAGATCCTTGCTCGCCGTGCCTGGCTTCGTGACGCCCGGCCAGCGCATCAAAAACGGCGTGCGCACCGATTCCTCAAAGATCCAGCGCTTGTCGAACCAGCCATGCTCACCGAGGTAGAAGCCTTGGTCGCTCGCGTAGATTACAATGGTGTTCTCCGCGAGGCCCTCTTTCTCGAGGTAGTCGAGCACGCGGCCCACGCTCTCGTCCACCGAGCGCACAGTCGCAAGGTAGTCGTGCATGTAGCGCTGGTATTTCCACCGCACGAGGTCCTTCCCGCTCAGATTCGCCGCGCGGAACTTTGCGTTCCGTGGCTCATAGTAGTCGTCCCAGACTTTGCGTTGTTCGGGGGTCAGCCGCAGCGGCGCGATCAGCTTCGTGTCCCGCTCGGTCATCGTTTTTTCAATCGTCATGTCCTGCCCACGCTCCGCCGGGCCCCGCCCCGCGTAGTCGTCAAACAGCGTGGCCGGCTCCGGATAGACGCGGTCGCCATCCGCATTCAAATGCCGCAGTGCCGGCTCCCACTCGCGGTGCGGCGCCTTGTGCTGGCACATGAGGAGAAACGGCTTCGTCTTGTCGCGTTTCGCCAGCCAGTCGAGCGACACGTCGGTAATGATGTCGGTGACGTAGCCCGCATTCTGGATCGTCTCGCCCTGCCGAATCATCGGCGGGTTGTAGTAGTTTCCCTGCCCGATCAGGATCTGCCAGAAATCAAACCCGGTCGGATCGGAGCCGAGGTGCCACTTGCCGACCATCGCCGTCTGATAGCCAACCTTTTTCAACAGCTTCGGAAACGTCGTCTGCGCTCCATCAAAACGGATGGAGCCACTATTGTTCATGAACCCGTTGATGTGATTGTAGGTGCCGGTCAGGACCGTGGCCCGCGCTGGCCCGCAGATCGAATTGGGCACGAGGCAGCGGTCGAAACGCATTCCCGTCTTGGCGATGCGGTCAATATTGGGCGTCTCCAGGAGTTTCCGCGCATCACCATAGGCGCTGATCGCCTGATAGGCGTGGTCGTCCGAGAAAATGAAGACGATGTTGGGGGCCGAGGCCGCCCGAGCCCAAGTCACGAGCAGGCAGAAGCAGAGCAAACGTAGTTTCATAGGGTAAGGGTAACTGATTGGTTCCTCTACTTTCACGACCGCCTCGCGCAGGTCGAGCCTCGCTTTCCCTCCTGCGGTTTCGAAGTGCAAATTACCGCATTTAACTCTCTGCGAATTTCCCGTTGACGCGCCCTAGGCGCCACCCTTTGTTCGCCACTCCGCTTTTGGCCAGATAGCTCAGTTGGTAGAGCAGAGGACTGAAAATCCTCGTGTCCTCGGTTCGATTCCGAGTCTGGCCACCATCATTAACCCGCTGGGCGTCACCGCCTAGCGGGTTTTTATTTGGTCGGGTTGGTCGCTGGCCTCAACTGCCGCATCGCCTCAAAGGTCGCGATTCCCGCCGCCGTGCTGAGATTGAGCGAACGCAAGGCGGGATTCCACTGCGGGATGGTCAGACGCTGTGACTCCCCCACCTCCTGATGGAGCCAGTCCGGGGCACCCGAGCCTTCGTTGCCAAAGACCAATCCGTCGCCATCCGCGTAGCTCACCTCCCAGAAACTTTGCTCCGTCTTGGTCGTAAAGAGCCACAGTCGCTTCGGCCCCACGCTACTCGCCCGAAAGGCCGCCCAGTCCGCGTGCTCATGCACATCGAGTGACTTCCAGTAATCCATCCCCGCCCGGCGGAGGTTGCGATCGTTGATGACGAATCCCAACGGGTGGATCAGATGTAGCCGCGAGCGCGTCAGGGCACACATGCGCCCGATATTCCCCGTATTGGGCGCGATCTCGGGTTGAAAGAGGACTACGTGAATCACCTCCCCATCTTCGTCGCGCCCGCGCCGTGGAATCAAGCGCTCCCGGATTGCGTTTGCGGCGGCCGCTCTTCAGCGTCCGCTCGTTCACCGTGAGTGTCGCCATCCCCAGAGCCATCGTCATCGTCGACGACGAGAAGTCTTACACCGATCTGCTCACGCAGATGCTCGCGGACAATCTCACTTGCCCCGTCCTCGCCTTCTCTCGGCCACTTGAGGCGCTTAAGTCGCTCCCGGCGATTTGTCCCGGCGTGATCGTCACCGATTACTACATGCCGCAAATCAACGGCCTCGAATTCATCCGCCAGGCCGCCCCGCTCGTGCCCGACTCCGCGTTCGTGATGATCACGGGTCACAATCTTTCGGCCGAGGAGGACACCATGGCCGGGATTCCCGCTCTTAAGGGCTTCCTCGCCAAACCATTCGGGTGGAGGAAACTGGCCGATGAAATCATGCGCGTCTGGCCGGCTCATCTGCCGGCGCCGACGCACCGCGCCGACCTGCCGTCGATCTAACCGGACGCGCGCTTCGCGCCCCGGCTACTCAAGGCTGAATCCACGGTTATCCGCCGCGAGCGTCCGCACCTCACACGCTACGTCGGCCTGCGAAAATCCTGCCCGCATCGCCATCGCCACCGCCGGCGCCCGCTCCGGACGCGTCACGCAGAGGACACTTGATCCACTCCCGCTCAGCCAACCCGTCAAGGCACCGGCCGCCCCTCCCGCACGGATTGCCTCAGCAGCACCCGGGATCCGCGGTAGTCGATAGGGCTCATGCATGAAATCTCCGGCGGCATGCCGCAGTTTGTCCCAGTC
>CANGHW010000320.1 GCA_947453695.1 Opitutia bacterium | reverse complement strand
GGTGGGTCCAGGGCGGGGTGAATCGCTTGGTGTGGTGCACCGATGGAGATTTCAACGTGGGCGTGACGAGCGAGGCGGAGCTCGCCCAATGGGTGACGGCCGAGGCGGCCCGGGGCGTGACGCTGGCGGTGATCGGGTTTGGGCGGGGGCGTCAGGTCGACGCGCGGCTGGAGTCGCTGGCGGCGTTGGGCCGCGGGCGCGGAGCGTATGCAAACACGCCGGGAGAGGCGGAGGCGCAGATGGTCGCGGCGAGCGCGGTGGCGACGCCGGCGCTGCGGGATGTGCGCGTGGAACTGGCTTGCGACCCGACGCGGGTGGCGGGTTGGCGGCTTGTGGGGGCGGGGGACTTGTTTTTGCCTCCCGAAGCGGCGGCGGCAGCGAGCTGGGAGGTCGGTGCCCTGCGAGCCGGCGAGGCGCGCGTGGGATTGTTTGAACTCGTGCCGCGGGACGGCGGGCGCGCCGGTGAGATCGGGGTGCGATGGGATCGCGCCGCGGAGAATAGCGCGGAGCGGACGGGGCGTCGGATCACGGTGCGGGACGCCGGGGCGACGTTTGCGGAAGCGAGCCCCGGTCTGAAGTTTTCCGCCGCGGTGGCCGGGCTGGGGCTGGCCCTGCGGGACCGTCCGCCGGTGGCGGAGAAATTGCGCGACGTGGTGCGCTGGGCCGAGTCGGCGGCGCTCACGCGGAGCGCCGGCGGGGCGCGGGGGGACGCGATGCAGGACGAGTTCGTGGCGCTGGCCCGCGAGGCGCAGGCCCTGGCCGAGGCGGAGGCGAAGTGAGCGCGGGTCGGTCGGACGTCTCGTCCTTTGTGTCCTAGCCGATCTTGGTGCCGTCGGCGCGGAGATCGCTCCAGATGGCGAGCTCGAGGCCGTTGAGATCGGTGAAATGGAAACGGCGACCGCCGGGGAATTCGAAGGCGGGTTTGGTGATCGTGCCGCCGGCGGCGACGACGCGTGTCGCGGCGGATTCGAGATCGGAGGCGAAGAGGATCGCGAGGGGATTAGTGGCTACGGGGGCGCCGGGGGCGGCGTAGAACCCGCCGGAGAGTCGTCCGTCGGAGAAGCTCGTGTAGTCGGGACCGTAGTCAGTGAAGGTCCAGCCGAAGGCGGCGGTGTAGAAGCGTTGCGCGGCGGCGACGTCGCGGACGGCAAACTCGAGGTAGTCGAGGCGGAGCACGGGGGCGGGAGTATTCATGGGAGCGCGCCGGATAACCGAGGGTGCTGACAACGGGGTGTCAGGAGGAAAACGGCGGCCGTAGATTTCCGGGCGGTCGGGGCCCGCGTCAGCGCATGATGCGCCAGATGAGCCAAAGCGACGTGAGGCGCACCAAGGCGACGAGGAGCATGAACGCCAGACCGATGGAGCACGTGAAAACGATGATGTCGCCGACGCAGATCAGACCGATCACCCCGCAGGCGAGGCTGAGGGTTTGGAGCAGGCGACCGTGGTCCTCCTGCACCGCGTTGGCCTGCAGCTTGGCCTGAGTGACCTCGCGCTGCTCCTGCCAGAGAGCCTGCATCCGGGGGGTGGCGGCGCGGACATCGTGGGCTTGCACGCCCGGATCGACGGCCACGGGTTGCGTGAACGCCACGGTCGAGACGCGGGGCGCCACGTCGGCCCAGAGTGGGTGGTCGCCGAGGCGGTGCCACGTCGTCTCGCCGATGCGCAGAATATAACTGTCGGCCGTGGCGACGCCCGTCTCGACGAAGGCGCGCACGTGGAGGTGATTGAGGGATTCGCGCACGGAGCCATCGGCGAGCGCGAGGCACCAGATGCGCTCGGGCTCTTGGTCAGCGACGAGTTGGGGTTTGCGGCGGCTCATGTTTTGCGCGCGCGCTCGATGAGCTTTTGGCCGCGCCACCAGAGCACGCCGGAGAGTGTGAAGAAGATCAGCGCGAGCCGAAACACGGCCGCGCGAAACTGGCTGGCCTCCTCGTCGGTCAGTTTCTCCTGCGTGATCGCGGGAGCGCCAATCAGCGTGTAAAAACCCAGCCACGGACGGCGAAGTGCACCGATGATCGAGGTGGAGGTCGAGGTCGGGGCGGGCGGGGAAGGCTCCGCGCTCTCGCCGCGGAGTGCGCGCACGGCCTCGGGAGGGATGGTGGGGTAGCTCGACGTGCCCGCCGGACGCTCCGCCCAGAAGGCGACGAGCAGGGAGACGCACAACATCGCGGCCAACAGGCGCCGGAAGGTCACGAGATATTCGCGGATGGCGTAATCCATGGCGGCGGACGGTGCGGTGGGGCGAAAACGGAGTCGAGCGAGGAGTGGGGGGAGGTGGGGGAGCTACGCGGACGGGGCGGTCCGAGCGGATTTTTGACCACGGATGGCACGGATAGCACGAATGGCGGAGACGGAGGGGTGGTGCGGAAACGAACTTTTCTGCGGGGTGGTGCAGTTTGTTTGTTCGGTTTTCGCGGGGGCGGCTGTTAGCTCCGAACCACCATGACGGATGATGCCGAATTACTCCGCCGCTATGCCGACGAAAAATCCGAGGACGCGTTTGCCGAACTCGTGCGGCGGCACCTCGGCCTCGTGTATCACGCGGCGCTGCGGCAATGCGGCGGAGACGCGCATCGGGCGCAGGATGTGGCGCAGACGGTGTTCGCCGATGTGGCGCGCAAGGCGCGGAGTTTGGCGCGGCGACCGGCGCTCGCAGGGTGGCTGCACACCAGCACACGTTACGCAGCGGCGCAGGCGGTGCGCGGCGAGGTGCGGCGGCAACGGCGCGAACAGGAGGCGCACGCGATGAACGAGATTTTGGCGAAGGCGAACGGGGATGATGCGGCGGCGGAGTGGGAGCGAATGCGGCCGGTGATCGACGAGGCGTTGCACGCGCTCGGTGAGCGCGACCGCGACGCGGTGCTGGCACGGTTTTTCGAGGGACGGGCGTTTGCGGAGATTGGGGCGCGCTTGGCGCTGAGCGAAGACGCGGCGCGCATGCGGGTGGAGCGGGCGCTGGAGAAGCTGCGCGTGGCGCTCGGGAAGCGCGGGATCACCTCGACGGCGGCGGCGCTCGCACTCGCGCTGGCGAATCAGGCAGGGGCAGCGGTGCCGGCGGGGCTCGCGGCGAGTGTGACGGGCGCGGCGCTGGCTGAGGCGGTGGGCGGAGTTACGTTCGCCGGAAAACTGATGTCGATGATGACGCACAAAGGCGTGATGGGGGGAGCGGTGGCGTTAACCGTGATCGGTGGGGTATTGCTTGGCTGGCGGGCGAACCACGGCGCTGGCGCGGAGAACGAGGCGGTGAGTCTGCTTCGTGATCCTGCCCAGGTGGAGCAAAGGCCGGGCGACAGGGGGAGTCGGCCAGAAGGGGCGACCGCGGTGAGCGAGCCGCCGAGAGGTCCGGCGGCGGAGGAGCAGAAAAGGCCGGGCGATTTTTCCATCTCCGGGTCGGTGAAGCGGCCGGGAAGATTTTCGGTCGCTCCGGGTGGCTCGGTGCCGTTGACGCAAGTGATCACGCAGGCCGGCGGGTTGGCAGAGCGGGCCAATAGCAAGAAGGTGCGCGTGTCCCGGACTCAGGCGGATGGGACGGCCAAGGTCTTCACGTTGGATCTGGAGCGTTCGGGGGATTTTGCCGTCGAGGCGGGAGACGTCGTATACGTGCCGGAGAGGATAATCTAGTCGGTCGAGCCTGGGCGTCGGAAGCTTCCTGGTGACTGCCTGCCGAGAACCAATGCAGTGGGTTATGTCGCCGACGCTAACGACTGGATAACAGGTTAAATATTTTTCTGTGCGGTTTTCCGGGTGGCGGGTGCTAGAGGTGGAACAAAGCTATGAAGGACGATGCGCAATTGCTCAGGGAATTTGCCGCGACGCGGTCGGAGGCCG
>CANGHW010000319.1 GCA_947453695.1 Opitutia bacterium | reverse complement strand
TGGCGCCGACGCCCGCGAGGGGGGACGGGGCGAGAATCGTGCCGTTGTTCACCGTCTGCGCGAAGAGAGCGTCGCCGAAGACGACGAGGCTCTTGCCCCAGACTTGGTGCTCAGCCGAGACCACGACCTGACGGCGGTCCGTCGGGACGATGCTGGCCGTGCCATACTGGGTGGTGTTCAGGATCGTGGCGCCGCCACCGGAGGCCGCCGAGATCGGGGTCGACGTGACCGGCAAGTAGAGACCAGCTGTGGTCAACTGGGCCAAGGTCTGGGGAGCTTGGTTCGGATTAGTGCGGAGGGGCGGGCTAACCGTCGCGGCGTTGAAGCCCGGCGCGCCTTTGGCGAGCGGGGAACCGGCGAGGATGAAGTTACCCACGCGGCCCGCAAAGCTACCGCTGTAGTAGCTGGGAAGGGCGGAAGAACCACCGGCGGCCTTGAGGCCGGCGACGTCGAGACTGGCGATCGCGCGCTTGTTGGTCGCGAGCTGGTCGTTGCGGAAGTAGTCGAGGGCAACGGTGATGCTGGAGCCGTCCTTGGAAACGCCACCGATGACGGAAGCACCGAAGGTGGTGTAGTCGCGGTTACCGGTCATCCCGTAGCGGGTGCGGGCCTCGAAACCATTGTAGTCCTTCTTGAGGATGATGTTGACGACGCCCGAGATGGCATCGGAACCGTAGGCCGTGGAGGCGCCATCCTTGAGGATTTCGATGCGGTCGATTGCACCGAGCGGGATAGAATTGAGGTCAACCGCCGTGCCGTTCGAGAACGGGGAGGAGACCATACGGCGACCGTTGACCAACACGAGGGTCGTGAGGTTGCGAAGGGCGACATTGGCCTCGCCGCCACCACCGTTGTTAACCTCGGTGCTGATGTTGCCGTTACCCATGAAGCCAGGGTTGAACTTCTTCAGCAACTGAGCCGTGTCGGTGACGCCGCTGGAGCGGATCGTCTTGTCGGACACGATGTCGAGCGGGCTCGGTCCGACGATCTCGGACATCTTGATGAGAGAGCCAGTGACTTCGAACTTCTCGAGGGTCATGGTCTCTTCTTTAACGGCGGTGCCGGGTTTGGCCGCTTGGGCGAAACCGGACACTGCGAGGGGGCCAGCGACCGTCGCAAATAGCGACAACGCAGCCGTAAACTTCCGCGTGCGGATGTTCATAGTTGGATCAGTTGTGTGTGGTTGTGGTGAGGCCAAAGCGGCTTGCGCCGCGTTCGCTTGAGGGTGAACAAAGCCCGACTCGTGTCATACTCGCAAGTAAATTTGAACGCCCCGCCCGCGCTTGCAAAACGAGCCCCCCTCCGCCCTCTTCGCCCGTAATGAAAGAGCTTCAGGCCATCGTGCGCACCTTGCTCGCTCCCGGCGGGGGTGAATCAGTGCTCGCCACGCTCGCCGCTGCCTCCGGTTCTTCCTATCGCCGTCCGGGGGCCCGCCTGCTTCTTATGGGTGACGGCACGCGGGTTGGCTCGATCAGCGGCGGCTGCCTTGAAGAGGACGTCTTGGCCCGAGCCCGTCGGGTCTTCGCCAGCGGTGAAGCCGAAACCGTCGTCTACGACACCACCTCCGAAAACGACTTGGTCTGGGGTGTAGGCCTGGGCTGCCACGGTGTCGTGACCGTGCTCCTGGAGAAATTACCGCCCCGGCCGGGTTGGGCGGTTACCTTGGCCGAAAACTTCGCTGCCCGCCGACCGACCGACCTAGCTGTCACCTATCAATCAGCCCGGCCCGCCGAACTCGGCACCCGATTGGTCACTTCCGCCTTCCCCGCGGCAGGGGACGTTGCCTTGTTTCACCACAAGATATCCCCTCCTACGGCACTGGTCGTTTTCGGGGCGGGCGACGATGCTCAACCGCTCGCCCGTCTAGCTAACGAACTCGGCTGGCACGTTACCATCGCCGACCCCCGCGCCGCCTTTGCCACCCGGGAACGCTTCCCCACGGCCGCTTCCCTCGTGGTAGGCCCCGCCGCGCAACTCGTCGACCGCACCTCCCCTGACTCTTCGGCCCTCGTCGTCGTGATGACTCATCATTACGTGCACGACGTCCCACTGCTCCGCGATCTGCTTGCCCGGCCTCTCGCCTACCTCGGACTGCTCGGACCCCGCAAACGCGCCGAGCGCATCCTCTCTGATCTAGCCCGCGACGGTTTTGCCGCGTCTCCCGCCCAAGCCTCCCGCCTCCATGCCCCGGTGGGCCTCGACCTTGGGGCCGACTCGCCCGAACAAGTCGCCCTCGCCATCCTGGCCGAAATGCAAGCTACGCTCACCGGTCGCGACGCTCGCTCGCTCCGCGAACGCCAACGCCCGATTCATGAGTGATATACGCTCTGCCGCCCCCTTTCGGTTTGGCGCCGTGATACTTGCCGCCGGTGCCAGCACGCGCATGGGGTCTCCCAAACAACTCCTGCAACTTGAGGGCCGCCCACTCATCGTCCGGGCCGTCGAATCCGCCCTCGCCTCTCCCGCTTGGCCAATCGTCGTCGTCCTCGGTGCCCACGCCCCGCAAATCCGCCCCGTCCTTTCCCGACTTCCAGTCCTGATCGCCGAGACGCCTGAATGGTCCGAAGGCATGGCGGCTTCCCTCCGCGCGGGCGTAAACACCCTCCGCCAGTTTTCCCGGGCCCTCGACGGTGTCCTCGTTGCCCTGTGTGATCAACCGGCCTTTTCAGCCGATGTGATCGCCCAACTTATTGCCGCCCAGAGCTCTTCGGGCAGATCCATCGCTGCCGCTCGCTTCAATGGCCGCCATGCCGCCCCGGCGCTCTTCACCCGCGACCATTTTGATGCTCTGTGCCACCTGACGGGTGAAACGGGCGCCCGCGATCTCCTCAACAACCCCGCCTCCCCCGTCGCCCCCGTCGAGCTTCCTTCGCTCGCCCTGGATCTCGACACTCCGGCTGACCTCGCCAGCTATCGACCGATCCACCCCTCCTAGTGGCAGTGGCGCCTCCCCTCGAGGACGGGCCTGTCATCCTTCGTTCATCCTTCGATCATCCTTCGTTCACGGTTCGATGATCCTTCGACGGTGCTTCGCCCACGGCTCAGAAGGCCCGGCAAGGCGGCGGGATGCGGGCCCATCGCCGCCTCACCCCAGTTCATCGCATAGGGCTGGCTCGCCTCATCCCTCGGCGTCATGAGCGTCCACCGTGCATAGCTCCTCTATCCCCTCACCCGGTCGGCTCAACCGCTCCCTCTTCGCCGCGCTGGTCACGTTCGCGTTTGCTCTCTTCCATTCGACCGTCTTGGCCGCTTCCGATCACACCCAACTCAAACGCGAAGTCGCCGCACTGGAGGACGCTTTCTGCGCGATGGCCCAGGAAAAGGGCCTGCTCGCCGCCTTCCAGCACTTCGCCGCGCCTGACGTCGCCTTCATCGACACCGATCCGCGCCGTTTCCGCGGTCCCGACGCCGTGCGCGAGCGCATGGGCTCCGACCAACCGGGAGTGAAGCTCCGCTGGTCCGCCTCCTTCACCGACGTTTCCGCGGACGGCACCCTAGGCTACAACTACGGCCGCTACGAGTCCCGCCGCCCCGGCCCTGACGGCAACGAGATCGTGCGCGGCGGCTTCTTCCTCACGATCTGGAAACGCCAGCCCGACGGCACGTGGAAATACGTCATGGACACCGGCGCGCCGGATCGACCTACCGCTCCAACGAAGCCTTAGCCAGACTCATTCAGTTGGAGGCGGAGGAGCGAGGAGAGATGGCGAGCAGATTTCAGTCGAGGAAGCCCGACGCATGCCCGGAGGGCTGGAGCGGCTGACGCACGGAGCGCGACAGCGCGGAGATGGTCACGCCGCAGGCGTGGCCCCGCAGCGCAGCGGAGGGGTGAGTCGGGGTGGGTGCCCTCCGGGCACTC
>CANGHW010000318.1 GCA_947453695.1 Opitutia bacterium | reverse complement strand
TCAGCCTCGCTGGCAAACGCGTGCTCATGCGCGTCGATTTCAACGTCCCGCAGGACAAAGTCACCGGCGCCATCACCAACACGGCTCGCATTGCCGCCGCGTTGCCCTCGATCAAGTTTGCCCTCGATCAAGGCGCCTCGGTCGTCCTCATGTCGCACCTCGGCCGTCCGGACGGCCAGAAGATCGCGAAGTTCTCGCTCCAGCCCGTCGCGGTTGAGCTCGAGAAACTCCTCGGCAAGCCGGTCACGTTTCTCGACGACTGCGTCGGCCCGGCCGTCGAAGCCGCCTGCGCGAAGCTCGCGCCCGGCAGCGTCGTGTTGTTGGAAAACCTGCGCTTCCACATCGAGGAAGAGGGCAAGGTGAAGATCAAGAACGCCGACGGCTCCGAGACGAAGCTAAAGGCGGATCCGGCGAAGGAAGCCGCGTTCCGCGCCTCGCTTTCGAAGCTGGGTGACGTGTTCGTCAATGACGCCTTCGGCACCGCGCACCGCGCGCATTCGTCGATGGTGGGCGTGAATCTCCCGCTCAAGGCGGCGGGCTTCCTCATGGAAGCGGAGCTCAAGGCCTTCGCCAAGGTCCTCGACAATCCCGACCGCCCGCTGCTCGCCATCCTCGGCGGCGCGAAGATCGCGGACAAGATTCCCCTCATCAACAACCTCCTCGAGAAGGCCAACAAGGTCATCATCGGCGGCGGCATGGCCTATACGTTCCACAAGATTAACCGGGGAATGAAGATCGGATCTTCGCTTTTCGATCCCGAGGGCGCCAAGATCGTCGCCGAGCTCGAAGCCAAGGCCAAGGCCCGTGGCGTGGAGCTGATTTTCCCCGTCGATTTTGTCTGCGGCGACAAATTCGGCCCCGATGCCAATACCCAGCCGGCCACGCTCGAAGGCGGCATTCCCGATGGTTGGGAGGGCTTTGACGCCGGCCCGAAGTCGATCGAACTCTACCGCGCAGCGATCCTCTCCTCGAAGACCATCGTATGGAACGGACCCGCGGGCGTGTTCGAATTCGACAAGTTCGCCACGGCGACCAAGGCCATGGCTGATGCCATCGCCGAAGCCACCGCGAACGGCGCAACGACAGTCGTCGGCGGCGGCGACACGGCAACGGCGGCGAAGAAATTCGGCGTCGCGAAGAAGGTCACCCACTGCTCCACGGGCGGCGGCGCGAGCCTCGAGTTTCTCGAAGGCAAAGTGCTCCCCGGTGTAGCATTCCTGGAGTCTTAATTTTTAACCACGCTATCCCCATGTCCTCCCGCAAGAAACTCATCGCTGGAAATTGGAAGATGAACAAGACCTCGGCCGACGCGCTCGCGCTCGTGGCCGATATCGTCACGGCCGTCGGCCGTCAGACCGACGTCGAAGTCGTCGTGTGCCCGCCCTTCACCTCGCTGGAGAAGGTGGCGGCGGAACTCGAAGGCTCGACGGTGAAACTCGGTGCACAAAACATGCACCAGGAAGCCAGTGGCGCCTTCACTGGTGAAATCTCCGCGCCGATGCTGCGCGCGATCTTCGCCACGCACGTGATCCTCGGCCACAGCGAACGCCGCGCCTACTTCGGCGAGACTGATGCTCTGGTGAACAAGAAGGTGATCTCCGCACTGAAGAACCAGCTGCGCCCCATCCTCTGCGTGGGCGAGACCCTCGCCGAACGCGAAGCGGGCTCGACCCTCAAAGTCGTGCAGACCCAAGTCGAGGCGGGCCTCGAAGGGGTGAGCAAGGAACTCGCTGCAAGTGTGGTCATCGCCTACGAGCCCGTCTGGGCGATCGGCACGGGCAAGGTCGCAACGACCGAGCAGGCGCAGGAAGTCCACGCGTTTATCCGTGGCCTGTTGGTGAAGCTCTTCGGCGACACCGTCGCGACCAAGGTGCGCATCCTCTACGGTGGCTCGATGAAGCCCTCGAACGCGCCGGAATTGCTCGCGCAGAAAGACATCGACGGCGGCCTGATCGGCGGAGCAAGCCTCGAGGCCCGCAGCTTCGTGGAACTCGTCACCGCCGCCGCGGCGATCAAGTAAACCGCGGGCGCGGACGACGCTCGCTGAATCCTCAAAACCAAAATCGCGGCCGTAGTGGCCGCGATTTTTTTTGCCCGAGTGGCGGAGGGTAGGTGCCGCGGTGGATTACTTGACGAGCACAGGCTTGTTTTGGATCGCGGCCTGCTCGCGGGCTTTCAGGGCCTTGGGCATGGCGTCGAGGAGGGCGGTGATGCGCTCGGGATTCGACGGGTGGGTGGAGAGGAAGGCCGGTTGGGCGGGCATGCTGGCAGACTCGGCGTCGAGTTTGTCGAGCACCTTGGGCGCCTCCTCCGGGTTGTAGCCAGCGCGGGCCATATACATGAGGCCGATGTAGTCGGCCTCTTTCTCGTGCTTGCGGCTGAAGGCGAGGCCGGAGACGCCGGCAGTGAGGCCGTAGATATTCATGATCCCCTGGCTGGTGAGCACATTGGCACCCGCGCCCATGAGCGCGACGCCGCCGACGAGCCCACCCGTGTTGACCATCATTTCCTGCGAGAGCTGCTCGTGAATGTGCTTCGCCGTGACGTGGGCGATCTCGTGGGCGATGACGGAGGCGAGCTGGTCGTCGTTCTCGACGATTTTGTAGAGCCCGGAGAAGACGCCGACCTTACCGCCGCCCATGGCGAAGGCGTTGATCTGATTGGGGACGTCAAAGACGACGAACTCCCAATCCGCATCGGGCATATCCCAAAAAACGACCTTGGAGATACGATCGCCGATCCGCTGGAGCTGCGCGATGCGCTCCTTGTCGTAGGAAGGGCGGTATTGGCGCTTCATCTCTTCGAAGGCCGCGATACTTTGTTTGGTCACATCCTTGTCGTCGACGAGGTTGACGGCGCTACGGCCGGTCACCGGGACCTCGTAGCAACCGGGAAGAAACAGCGAACCAACGGTAAGCAAGCAGACGGCGAGACCGACGGACGATTTCATGAGAGGTGGGGGAGAGGTGGGCGGCACCGGACAGGACCGATAACCGGGAGCATCATGTTGGCAAGCGCGGTGCTTTGGTAGGACTCGTGCGTAACCCTTCGGTTACGGTAAAAAAACGATGACCGTTGCAATTAGTTACGAACAAAGCAGATTCCACTGCGTCTTACCCCCGCGTTTGCGAATAGACGAAACCCTTCTATCTTCGCTGCTCAGTTTTCAACCCCATCTCCTGTTAACGACGCCAACTGGCTCCTTCTATCATGGCAGACGAGACTGAATCAACCACCGGCAAGAAACGCCGGATCATCCACTGGAATCCCGAGGCCGGTCGCGAGACCGTGCAACGTCGCTGGACTTGGAAACGCATCGTGTTGTGGTCCGTAGGTGGCTTCTTTGGCCTCCTGTTCGCGGCAGGCATTGTCATCCGCGTGGCGAAACGAATCTTGGGACCCGACGTGTTTCGGGGCGGCGAAACGGTGGCCATGAGTGCGCCCACTCAGGACGACGCCAATCGCGCGTTCATCTCTCAGTCCAAAGCCGAACTCTCGCATGCGACGGCAACCAAGGCCCTAGCGGAGCTAAAGCGGCTCCCGACAGACCACCCGAAGCAATTGCAGGATTTGATCCTGATCACGAAGTCCTTTCAGGAGGCCGAGGTATTGCTGGGGGCCCACGAATGGGGGAGGGCCTATGCGGTCTTCGATGCGCTTAATCGCGACATGGACACCTTCAGCCGCAATGTGAAAATCAAGCTTGAGGCGCAAAAGGGCTACGATGCGATTTTACTGCGAATCAAGGATCTCGAAAACGCCCGCGTGCTTGCGCCCGGCACGTTGGAAGCGGCGTTCGAATCGGCCGGCGCAGGGCGGAAGTTGCTCGAAGATGGAAATTTCCTGGGAGCGAAGAAGATCTTTGACGAAGGGTTCGCTGAATTGAAGAAAGCCGAGCAGGCGCT
>CANGHW010000317.1 GCA_947453695.1 Opitutia bacterium | reverse complement strand
GGACTAGATCTCGAAGTGTTCGATATAGAGATAGCCAAACACTATGCCGCAGACTTCACGGCTGACGAACTGAAGCTTCTCGTCACGTTTTTTGATCCTCCTGCGATGCGCGGGCTTGTTTTTTGGGTAAGAACAATGGCCGAAACCCCACCTGCCGCTGAAAAAATGCCCGAGGAGGTTGAAAAGCTTCGAAAAAAATACGGAAACGAACCGGTCGCTAAACTAGGAGAGCTCTTCAATTCAGCGCTCGGTCGACAGCTGCTGGCCACGCAAAAATCTGCCGCTGAAATTCGACGCAAAGAAGGAATAGCAGCACTACAAGCTGCTTATGAACGGGTGAAATCGGGCCGATAGCCGCCTGCTACGTCAACCATAGCCTAGCAACCATCACGCTGAAGTCATCTGCGACAAAGCTATCTCACCCTCCTTGACTCAACCCATCGACGGCCAAACCTTTCGATTATGTCCCGCACCGAGCTAAAATCTCTTGTCGATCAGTGCACGCGCGCCGACCAGCGGTATCTGTTAGCTTACCTTCGCACGAAGGACCCAGACTATCGCAAGAAACTAGGCGCTGCCGATCGCGAAGTGGCCGCCGGCCGCAGCATCCGCGTCCGGGCCACCCGTCGAGGACTCGTTCGCTTAGCCGTTTGAATGAAGCTGCCGCGCACCTACGAAGTGGTCGCGCCGCTCGCGACGTTCGAGGTATTGCGAGGTTTACGCCGGACCGATCGGCGCAAGATCGAGGACTTCCTTTTTCGCCTTTCGCGCCAGCCATCCCTATCGGGCGACTTCGAAGCACCGGCGGACGACGGCCGCGTTCACCAAGTGAAGGTCGTCGGTGATTGGCTCGTTTCCTACTGGCCGGATCACGCGGTCCGTGAAATCCGCCTCAGCGAAATAGAGCACATTGAATAGCTCCGAACAGCTTTGCGGCGGCAATTCAGTAACCGAAAATCCGACGCGGAACCGCCCCCACTCCCACCGGTCGCAACCCGCCTCCGATCTCTATGCCCAACCTCCCCCGCCGCTGGATTCTCGCCGGCCTGGCCCTTGTGGCCCTGTGCCCTGCTCTGCTTCGCGCCGCTGATGCGGCCAAGACCATCGTCGGATATTGGGAGGGCATCATCACCGCGCCACGCGGCGAACTCCCCTTCGCCATCGAATTCTCCGCCGCCGGTGACAACGCGTGGAAGGGCTCCGCCGAGTGCCTCCCTCAAGGCGTGCGCAACTTCGCCTTCGAGGCGATCAAGGTCACCGGTGCGAACGTCGAGTTCACGCTCAACGGCCTCCCGGGCGACCCACATTTCAAGGGTCAACTCGCCGCCGATGGCGCCGCGATCTCCGGTGACATGAGTCAAGGCGACGCCACGCTGCCTTTCCGCCTCACGCGCACGACCAAGCCGGCGCCGAAGCCGGATGCCCACGCCGTCCCGGCCAAAGGCGAGGCGGGCAAGGGCGTCGCCGGCCAGTGGCGCGGCTCCATCAGCCCGGTTCCCGGCGTCGAACTCCGCCTCCAAGCCAACTTCGAGTCCGGCGCCGACGGCAAGCTCACCGGCCACCTCCTCAGCCTCGATCAGCGCAGCCCGCCCATTTCGGTCGAGGCCCTCACCGAAAAGGACGGCGCCGTGCAATTCGAGGTGCCTCGCATCCGCAGCGGATTCCAGGGCAAGCTCAACACCGACGGCTCCGAACTCGCCGGCGAGTGGACCCAAGGCGGCCGCGCCACCCCGCTCGTCTTCAAGCGCCTTCCCACGAAAAACTGAGCGGAGAAACCCGACGTCTGGCCGGAGATTTTCTCGGTTCCACCTCACCGGACCAGAGGCACTCAACCCCGGCGCCTCGCTCGGCCTCCGCAGAACACCCGCCGAGCAGCCCATCCGCCAGAATTCGCGTTAGGTGCTCTGCTCCGCAGTCTTAAGCGATAATTCCGACCCGTTCGCACAACGTGCCGACGCTTCTGCATCACGTGCCGGCACGTTTGCCAATCGTGCCGGCATATCTGCGGATCATGCCGGCACATCTGCCAATTATGCCGACACGTCTGCGGATTCGTCCGGCACGTCCGCGGGCCAGGCCGGCGCATCTGCGGGTCCGTCCGGCACGTCTGCGGAACCTGCCGGCAGGTCTGCCTCACCTGCCGGCGCTTCCGCACGACTGCACCGGACGTCCACACGACTGAACCGGACGTCCACACCACTGAACCGGACGTCCCCACCGCTGAACCGCACGTCCCCAACCCGCGCCGACGCGTCCCCATCGCGTGCCCGCACGTCCGCACGACCAACCGTCACGACCGCGCGACTCGCCGACCCCATCCCCGTCGTGAACGGGTCGTCCTCCTTACTGGCCCACCCGTCTGTGTCGGTGAACCCCTCCTCTGCAAGGCCTCACGCCAGTCATCCATTTGGTTTCAGCGTGCGTGAGCGATCTTGCAGCCCTTGCCCCTCGCCTTCACACCGGCCCGCTCCATGCCGTGGATCGCCGCCAGTCTTGTCTCCGCCTTCTTCCTCGGGTGCTACGACCTGTGCACCAAGCACGCCGTGCGCGACAACGCCGTCCTTCCCGTGCTCTTCCTGGCCAATGCCTGCAGTGCCACGATCTGGCTCTCGCTCATGGCGCTTCACACCTTCGCGCCGGCCACCCTGCCCGCCGTCTTCACGGTCGCCCCGCTTTCCGGCTCACAGCACCTCTTCCTCGCAGCGAAATCCCTCCTCGTCGCCTGCTCCTGGCTCTGTGGCTATTTCGCGGTCAAACACCTGCCCGTCTCCCTCGCTTCGCCGATCCGCGCCACCGGACCGGTCTGGACGCTCTTCGGCGCCCTGCTCGTGCTCGGCGAGCGGCCATCGTGGCTCGAGATGCTCGGCATCGTCATCACGCTCGCCTCCTTCCTCGGCCTCTCCGTCGTCGGGGCGCGCGAGGGCATTCATTTTCATCGCAACAAATGGATCGGCTGGCTCCTCGCCGGCACCCTCCTCGGTGCCGCCAGCGGTCTCTATGACAAATTCCTCCTCGGCCGTCTCGGCTTCGCCGCCTCCACGGTGCAGGCCTGGTTTTCGATCTATCTCGCGCTGCTCTTTCTGCCGCTCGTCATCGGCTGGAAGCTGCGCTGGTGGACGCGACACAAGTTCCACTGGCGCTGGAGCGTGCTGGGGGTCTCCGCCGCCCTGCTCCTGGCCGACTTTGTTTACTTCAGCGCGCTGCGCGATCCCGAGGCCCTAATCTCCCTCGTCTCCAGCTTGCGCCGCGGCGGCACGCTCGTCGCCTTCGCGGGCGGCCTGCTCTTTTTCGGTGAGGTCAACGGTCGCCAAAAACTCCCTGCCGTCCTCGGCGTCCTCGCCGGCATCGTCCTGACGGTCGTGGGCTGATCACGCCCCGCCGCCGGCGCTTTCGCGTCGCGCGCCCCCACCCAGATGCGCCTTACAAGATCGGCGTCAGCGGCGCACCCACCGCCTTGTAGAGGCGCGTTATGATTTCCTTCGTCGTAAACATGCCCTCCGTGCCGGGAAACGATCCGACCTCGCGGAAGTTGCGCTGAAAATCCGCGTGCCCCGGCGGCACTGCCTTCGCCCCGGGCTTCAGTTCGAAGCTGCTCGTGTTTTGAATCGGCCACGGATCGAGGGGCCCGAGCGAGAGCACGCTGTCGATGAGTCCATTGACCACCTCGAGCTTCAGCGGCAGCGCGCGACGCCCGATCACCCAGCTATTCTCCGGCAGGAGGTCCTGTTCGATCTCCGCCTGCAGTTCTTGCGCGAACCGCTCGTCCTCCACCAACAGTCCCGCCTCGGTGTTCAGTCGCTCGGACCGCGGATCGAGATTATAGGAGCCGACAAACGCCACGCTCCCATCCACCACCAGCGATTTGGCGTGCACGCAAAGAAACGGCGCCGCGACCGGCTTACCGGGTGGCGTG
>CANGHW010000316.1 GCA_947453695.1 Opitutia bacterium | reverse complement strand
ATTTCTCAGTCGCCTCCGCACCTCTGCCGGGCGCGTCGCCGCCGTGCTGGGACGCATGCCCAAAGGCCAGACCCATGTCTACGGCCGAGTCGACCTCATCCTCGCCACCAGCGAGGCGGTCGCCGAGCGCGTCCGCGCCGAAACCCATCGCGTCGCTGGTCGCACGCGGGTCTTCCCCAATCCCATCGATTGGTCCCGCCATGCCTCAGCCGCTGCTGCCCGCCCGCCAGCGCCCGTCGACGCTCCGCTTACCATCGGCTACGTCGGGCGCATTCATCCCGAGAAAGGCCTCGGCCTCCTCCTCGCCGCCTGCGCTCACCTTGCCAGCACCCGCCCCGACCTGCCGCTCTGGCGACTTGAACTCGTCGGTCCCTGGACGATTCCGCAGGGCGGCGGCGGCGATGCCTACCACGCCGCGCTGCTCGCCGAATTCGGCTCCCGACTCAGTTCTCGTCTAATCTTCGTCGGCGCCGAATTCGATGCCGACCGCCTCGCCCAACGCTACGCAGCAATGGACATTTTTTGCTACCCCAGCCTCGCCGACCAAGGCGAAACGTTCGGCATTTCCGTCGCTGAAGCTATGGCGGCCGGCTCCGCTCCCGTTGTCTCTAGCCTCGCCTGTTTTCGCGGCCTCGTCACCACTGACGAAACCGGCTTGATCTTTGATCACACCGCACCTGCCGCCGCGCTTGCACTCGCAGACCAACTCGCCCGCCTGCTCTCCGATGCAACCCTCCGCCAACGCCTCGGGGCTCGTGCACAACAGCACGTCCGCCACTTTGATTTTCCGGCGAGCGCCCGAGCCGTCCTCTCTCTTCTCGAGGCTACTATCGCCACCGCTACGTAGCGTCCGCGATTTTTCAGGATAGCATCCCCTCGCGCTACTCCCGCAAATCCCCGCCCTTCCCACCGTGTCCTCCTCCGCCGAGCCTCCCTATCTGGGACAAAACTGTGTCACGCCCTACCCGCGTCGCACCGTGCTGCTCCGCTGGCTCTGGGCCTTGGTGCAGGCGACGCTCTTTCGCTGGAGCCCGCGTCCGCTTCACGGTTTTCGCGCTCACCTCCTTCGCCTCTTCGGCGCCGGCATTCCCGCGCCCGGCGAAGTCGTCGTGTTTCCCACCGCCCGCATTACCTTCCCCTGGCTACTCACGTTGGCTCCGCGGGCCATGGTCGGCCCGCACGTGATTCTCTATAACCTCGCCCGCATCACGCTTCGGCGCGGTGCCAACATCAGCCAAAACTGCCACCTTTGTGCCGGCACGCACGATTTCAACCGCTGGGATATGCCCTTGGTCACCGCCCCGATTGTGATCGGCGAAAACGTCTGGTTAGCGGCCGATGTTTTTGTGGGTCCCGGTGTCACCATCGGCGAACTAAGCGTCGTCGGCGCCCGCTCGGTCGTGGTCCGTGATTTGCCCGCTCGCAAAATTTGCGTCGGTCAACCGTGCCGTGCGGTGAAAGACCGTCTGCCTCCCCGCGTCGCATGAAGCTCACGCAGATCGTTCCCAGCCTTGAGGCCCGCTACGGCGGCCCCAGCGTCTCGGTGCGCGCGTTAAGTGCGGCTTTCTCCCGGGCCGGCCACGCCACCCGATTGCTCACCACGGCCCCTGACCAGGCAACTTCACGCGATGAGGGGGCGTTGCATATCGACACCTTCCGTCGCGGCTGGCCCGGCCGTATCTGCCCTTCCGCTGGACTCCGCTCCGCCCTGCTCTCCGATCGCGCCGACGTGGTCCATCATCACGCGCTGTGGCTGCGCACGCTGCACTATGCTCATGTGGCCGCGCGGAAACATCGCGCGCCGCTCGTCATTTCCCCCCGTGGTATGATGAGCCGTTGGGCGTGGCGGCATCGCGATTGGCGAAAAAAAATTGCCCGTTCCTTTATCCACCCGGGAGCTTTTGAGGCAGCCGCCGGCTGGCACGCGACCAGCCACGAGGAGGCCGATGAAATCCGCGCCCTCGGCTTCACCCAACCCGTTTGCGTCGCGCCCAACGGCGTTGATGCACCCGACCCCGCCGCCGCCTCTGCGGCCGCCGCCTACTGGCACGGCGCGTGCCCGGCCTCCACCCAACGCCCGGTCGCCCTCTTCTACTCCCGGTTCCACCAGAAGAAACGTGTCATTGAGCTAATTGATCTCTGGCTCGAGCATGGCCCCAAGGACTGGCTCCTGCTGCTCGTCGGCATCCCGCAAGATTACTCCCCGCTCGATTTGGAGCGCTACGTCATCCGCAATTCGGGCGGAGGGCGCGTCCAGGCCTTCGCCGGCGTCGGTCGCCCTCCGCCCTACTCAGTTGCCTCGCTCTTTCTTCTGCCTTCGCACAACGAAAACTTCGGACTCGTGATCGCCGAAGCCCTCGCCCACGGCGTTCCGGCGCTGGTCACCGACACCACCCCCTGGCGTGACCTCAACACCGACGGCCGCGGCTGGTGCGTGCCGTGGTCCGACTATCCCGCGGCCCTACGCGCCGCCACCAACGAGAGCCCGCACGCCCTCCGCGAACGCGGCCACCGCGCCCGCACCTGGGTCTTGCGGGAATTTGCGTGGGACCGCTCCGCGCGCACGCTCGCCGATTTCTACGCCACTCTCCCGGGCGTCCAGTCATGAGTTCTCACCTTGACTACGGGAGCGGTGAGCCGGCGGAGATCGGATCAACGCGAAAGTCTGGTTCGCGCTCCTCGTCGGGTCACTGCCCGCTCCGTCCGCTGGAGTGGGCCGTGCTCGCCCACATCGCCATCTTGGTGCTCGCCCTTACGTGGGGGTTCGGCGGCGGAGCCGAGTGGCTCCGTCCTGCCTTTGGCGGCTGGGCCAGTTTAAGTGCCCTCCTCACTCTACTTGCGGTCCGTGACCGCGACGTCCGGCAGGACGGTCGCCTGAAAACGCTCTGGTGGTTGCTACCGCTCGCCGCCTTCAACGCCCTCGTGTTGGCGTCCGGCCTCAATCCCAGCTTCCGGGAGATGGCCTACGGCTCCGAGGTAATTCTCGTGCCGTCCGAAGTTTCCCCGCTCTGGCCGAGCTCCGCCCGCCCGCAACTCGCCTTGTATGCGCTCTGGCTCTTCGATGCGCTCTGGCTCTCCGCCTTCAATCTTGCCCTGGTCATCCGCCAACGCCGCGCCCTGCGTGGTCTATTGCTCCTCCTGGTCCTCAATACCCTCGCGTTGGCTATCTTCGGCACGGCCCAGAAACTTTCGGGCGCCAAAGGCCTGTTCTTCGACGCTGTCGCTTCACCCCAAATCGCGTTCTTCGCCTCGTTCGTGTATCACAACCACTGGGGCACGTTCGCCGTCCTGTCCCTCGCCGTCTGTCTGGCCTTGATCGGCCACTACGCAGGACGGTCGGAATCGCGAAATTTCTTTCACACGCCGGCCTTCGGCGGCGTCATCGCCGCCTTTTTCATGGCGGCCACTGTCCCACTCAGCACGTCGCGCTCGTGCACCGTGTTGGTCGTGCTGTTGCTCGGCGTGACCCTCGGCGGCTGGTTTGTCCGCCTCATCCGTCGTCGCCACCGGTTCCGCGAAAGTGTCGGCCTGCCCATCCTCGGCGGTATTGTCGCCGTCACCCTTGCCCTCGCGGGCGTGTGGTTTATCGCCCGGGACAGCATCACCATTCGCGTGGCCAAAACCCGCGAGCAGGTGGACGAGATTCGCCAGCGCGGCGACACCGGCGCCCGCGGCGAACTCTACCGCAACACGTGGCAGATGGGCCGGGACAAGCCTTGGTTTGGCTGGGGCATGGCCTCGTATCCCCACGTTTTTCGTCTCTATAATACCCGCCAATCCATCGACAAACTCCCTGTGTTCTACCGCGATGCCCACAGCGATTGGCTGCAATCGCTCGCGGAACACGGCTTCATCGGCTCCGCGCTCCTCGCACTGACCGCACTCCTCCCGTTGCTCCACTTGCGCCGCCGCCATTTCGTCAGTCCTGTCCTGCTCT
>CANGHW010000315.1 GCA_947453695.1 Opitutia bacterium | reverse complement strand
ATCGACGTCGAGGGCTTCGGCGGCCCGAAGGCAGGTGCGGAAAATATCGCGGCAGATCGCCATACTCATCGTGGTGCCGACGTCCAACTGCGCGGTCTTGCCGTCGTCGGGCGCACGAAAATGGTTTTCCGGAGAATAACTCGGAGGTGTGAGGAGGAGCCCGGTGCGCGGGTCCTTCACGAGCGTGTCTAAATAGAACATCGCGCAGTCCTTCATGAAGGGGTAGGCGCGGCGGGCGAGGAAGTCGCGGTCGCCGCTGAATTCGTAGTGCTCCCAAAAATGCCGGCCGAGCCAGGCGGCAAAGTCCGGCCACCGACTATCGGTGGTTTTCGGCCCCCAGTTGGTCATTGCATGAAACACGATGCCGCGCGCGCCATACGAGATGCGTGCGGAGTCACGACCTGCAGGAACGAATGACTCCACGAGATCGAGCAGCGCAGCATGGCACTCCGCCAAGTTGGCCGTTTCGACGGGCCAGTAGTTCATTTGGACATTGATGTCCGAAGTGTGCTGGCCGAACCACACCGGGAGCAGGCTGTCGTTCCAGAGCCCTTGCAGTGCGGGCGGCAGGGTGCCGGGACGCGAGGAGGCGATCATCAGGTAGCGACCAAACTGGAATTGCAGGGCGAAGAGATCGGGGTCGCGGTCCTTGGTTTGATCTGCGCGATTGTCCTGCACGCCCCACATCTGCGACCAGATGCGCCGATTGGTCGGCATGTCTGCCGAACGGTTGCGGCCGAGATCGAGCTCGACACGGCGGAAAAGCGCCTGGTGATCGGCTGTGTGTGCAGACCGGAGCGAACCGAACGCCTGGTCGGCGAGCGCGTCGAGATCGCGGGCGGCCCGGGCCGCGGGATCAGCGCCGCGAAAATCGGTTCCAACCGTCATGATGATTACGGCGGCGGTTGAGCCATTGACGCGAAAGCCGTCCGCTGTGGCGGTGAGTGTTCCTCCCTCGAGCCGGACCTCAAAGCGGGCGTCGAACTTTACGCCGTCGGGATGACCACGCCCACGCCACGCGAACCGGTTGCCGCCGAGGTGCATCCAAGTTGGACGCGGTGGCGTAGTGACGCTCTCAACCTTGGCACCGAGTTCGGCGTCATAGCGATACATGTCGTCTTTCACGTCGCGGCGGTAGTCCAACGTCGCGACGAAGGAGAGTGCTCCCGGGCGGTCGGCCGAGACGCGGGTGATCAGGGCGTTGGCGGGGAAACTGGAAAAGACCTCGCGCGTGAAAGTGACACCGCCGGCGGAATAGCGCGTCGTGGCGACGGCGGTGTCGAGGTTCAGCTCGCGGCGGTAGTTTTCCTCCCGTGCGGTTCCGTGGTCAAAATGCAGGAAGAGATCGCCCAGCGGTTGGTAGATGTGGCGGGTGGTCGTGGTGCCGGAGACCGGCGCTGGTTTGCCAAGGTTTAGCGCATGCTTGTCAGCGTCGGAGAGTTTTAGCTCGTCGGCTTCGCGGAATTTTCCCGCGAAGAGCAAGGCAGTCTGACGGCGGAGCTTTTCGCGATAGGACGGATCGGCAACTTTGGGGGCGGGTGCACCGGACCAGATGGTTTCCTCGTTGAGCTGGATGTGCTCGCGATGGACGCCGCCGTGAACCATTGCACCGATCCGGCCGTTGCCGACGGGCAGTGCCTCTTCCCAATATTGGGCCGGACGATCATACCAAAGGAGGAGTCGTGAATCGGCCGGATTGGCGGCGTGGGCGCCAGCTATCACTACGACGGCGGCGAGCACGGCGAAACGAAGTAAGTTTCTCATCGAAAGGGGCACTTAGGGGTAGGGATGCTGGCAACAGACAGGCGAAGCGGGATCGCGTCTGCCGATTGGGGACGGCATGAAGGTTTAGTCGACACCAACTGCTAGGCTACCGTTGTTTCTTTGAAACCCTTCAATTCGCGAGATTGCATTCGTCGCGGTCAGCGCATGACCTCAACCCCATCACCGTTCCCGCTGCCGTGATCACCCTGCAACAAATCGCCCGCGCCGCCGACTGCAGTCTCGCCACGGTTTCCTATGCGCTGCGGGACGACCCACGAATCCGAGCGGAGACGAGGATAGCGGTGCAAAAGGTCGCTGCCCAATTGGGTTACCGACCGAACCCGCGGTTCGCGGCTTTGATGTCCCATATCCGTAATTCGCGTCCGGTCGCGGCCGGAGAGCGCATCGCGTTTGTGTGGGTGCACACGTCGCGGGCCGAGTCGGCGAAAGATCCGTTTCTCCAGCGCGTGTTCCTCGGCGCTAAGGCGCGCGCCGAGGCCTTGGGCTATGGATTGGAACAGTTTTGGACGGCTGAACGGGGTATGATGGACCGGCGCCTGTCGCAGGTGATGAAGTCACGCGGAATCGTGGGCGTGGTCTTGTCGCCTGTGATCCATGAAGCCGAGGTTTCGTTGGATCTGGAATGGAGCTGTTTCGCACCCGCGGTGATCGGCAGCGCGCGCTGGAGCCCCGAGCTCCATCACGCCGGACATCATCACTATCTCGCGATGCGCATGGCGCTCGAGAAACTCGCTGCCGCGGGGTGCCGGCGGCCGATGGCGATCTTGGAGGCTGACGTCAACGAGCGAGCGCGACGGGCGTGGGAGGCGGCCTTCGCCGTGTTTCATCCGAGCCGAGCAGATGCGACCGCGTTGTTGTGGATCGGATTGCCCGGCGACCGCGCTGCCGTGTCGCGCCGGATCAAATCGTGCCGGCCCGATGCCGTGGTGGTGAGCGCACACGCGATTGTCAGAAAACTGCGGGCTATGAAGGTCGATTTGTCCGCGCACCTGCCGACGATCAATCTGCATTGGTTGCCGACCTCGCCGGAGATGGGCGGAGTCGATCAAGCTTACGACATGGTGGCGGCAAATGCCGTCGATCTGGTCGTGAGCCAACTCAACAGTCACGAACTCGGCGTGCCGACATCGCCGCGGATGCTGCTGTTTCCCGGGCGGTGGGTGGAGCCGGTGATGGCGGGTGCACCTCGTAAACCCATGGCGGCGCCGGATGATTCGGCGCAACGTGATCGCCGCCGCAAAACTAGCTCGGCGCGAGATCGCTGAAAGGCACGGGCCGAAAACGTGAGGTCAGGTGCTACTGCGCGGGCGTGCTCCACTCGACCTTAACCGGTCCGAGCAGGCCGGACGGGACGAGCGGAGACGTTGCGTTGTAGTGTTTCCACGTGGTGAAGCTGAAACGTTTTCGTTCAGTGAGACGTGAGCGGTCGTAGAGCCACGCGGGAAGTTGCATGAGTTTTCCGTCCGTGAACTTGTTTGTGCCTTCGGGCTGGTAGCTAAGATCGGTGGGCAGCGACTCGTCGCCAATGACGCGGTTGATCCAGCGGTTGGCGACGCGGACTTCGAGGGTGTTTTCGCCCGCGCGGAGGTGGCGCGTAACGTCGACGCGGAAAGGTGGCTGCCAGAGCGTGCCAATCGTAGCGCCGTTGAGCCGGACTTCGGCGAGATCGCCGACCGCGCCGAGATCGAGCATGGCTGTGGCGCTTGCGCGGAGTTGAGTCGTGAACGTCGTGCGATAGGTGGCGGTCCCGGAGTAGAACTTGATGCCGGGGTTGGCGTGCTCCGTCCACGAGGCGAGCGTTGCGAAGGTCGCGTCGGCAGGTGCGCCGCGACCGTCGTGAAACGCGACCTGCCACGGCCCGGCGATTGCCAGTGTCGCGGCTACGGTGAGCTTCGGTGGATCGGCGCGGGGGGCCGCGAGGGGGCGACGGAAAATCACAAAGATGGAGCCGTGGGGCTCAAGTTGGAGCGGAACGGTGGTGCTCGTGGTCGTGGCACGATACGCGGGAGCGTCGGTGCACACACCGGAGACGGCGTTCCACAGCTCGGGCTGTCGGCCGGCGGCGCGGAAGGTGAAATCGCTGGCGACGTCCCGGTCGGAGTGGTTGAAAACGAAATAGAAGTCCGCGTCGGGTAGGTGGCGGTGAATGTAGCGGAGTTCGCCTCCGGCCGGTGCGGTCGGCAGCGCGACATCGGGGACGATGCCGATCTCT
>CANGHW010000314.1 GCA_947453695.1 Opitutia bacterium | reverse complement strand
GATATCGTCGAGACACTTCATCTGGCCGAGCATGATCTTGCCGTCGTTGCACTCGACTGCGGTCGTGTGCGCGGCATCGCAAATCGAGAAGGTGCGCGCTTGGGCCGCGAGCCCGGCGAACACTGGATGCACCTGCGGCTGGCCTAGTGCACCGATGTAGGTCACACGCGCCCCGGCCGCGAGGAGAGCATTGGCCATGATCGGGCCATTGCCACCGAGTTTATCCATGCGCGGGTAGAGCTCGATATTGGTGCTCTTGCCGGCGGCGCCGACGATGCGCTGGCCAAACTCGGTGAGGGTCTGAATCGGAGTAAAGTTTTCTCCTTGGCCGCGGCGCAGACCGACGGGAGTCACGATGGTGTCGACGAAGCCGTCGAACCCCACGATGGCAGACTTGGCGCCAAGCTTGGCGCGATGGGCTTTCAGTTCCTGGAGGGCGCGTGGGCGAAACATAAGAAGGTGGCCGAGGAGAAAATCACGCACGGGTGGCGGCAAACAGAATCTGGCGCCGACATGAAATCGCCCTGCAGTGGGGCGGTGAACAACTCACCGGGAATTTCCGTTGAACGCCTCTGGTAAAGCCGCCAACTGTTCCGGCACTCACTCATGGTCGCCTCGCTTTTCGCCGCTCCCGTCCTCGCCTCCGCCAACCTGCTCGAGATTTTCGAGCGTTGCGGCTTGGTGGACAAAATCATCGTGCTGGGCCTCGCGGTCTTCAGCCTCATCGCGTGGACGGTGATGTTTGGAAAATACTATGAGCTGAAGCGTCTGCGGTTGCTGAATCACAGCTTTGACGCGCACCTCCGCGATCAGCGCACGCTGCTGGATTTACCCGAGTCGTTTCGCAATAAGCGCGCGATCCCCTATGCGGATCTGTTTTCCGATGCAGTCGAAGCCTACTGGCGCGCGGCGGCGATCGGTAAGGAGCAGGGCAAAGACAACTCCCGCGCGTGCCTCGAGCATGCGGAGAATGCCATCCAGCGCGCCATCGCCCGCCAGACACTACGCTATGAATCGAGCATGATCTTCCTCGCCTCGATCGTTTCAGGCGCGCCGTTTATCGGACTGCTCGGCACAGTGTGGGGTGTGATGGAAGCGTTTAGTTCGGTGGCGACGCAGCAAAGTGCGGGCATCCAGGCGCTGGCACCGGGTGTTTCCGGTGCGATGCTCGCGACCATCGCGGGTCTCGTGGTCGCGATCCCTTCGGTGTTTGGCTACAACCTGCTGCTCGGCAACAATCGTGAAATGATTACGGAGCTGGAAAACTACGCCAGCTCGCTGGCCGATCGCCTCGAGCTGGAATCAAAGTAAGCGCGCTCCAACCATGGCCCGCAATTTCAGAAGACACCGCACGAGTCATCCGATCGCGGATCTCAACGTCACGAACCTAATCGATCTCGGGTTCATGCTCCTCATCATTTTCATGGTGGTGGCGACGGTCTCAAAGCAGGAACAGACATTGCCCGTCAATCTGCCGGTCGAGTCCAAAAGCGTGCAGCCGAAGCCGGATCCGACGGATCGCTTCGAGACGGTGCAGGTGAAAAGCGACGGAGGCATCAGCCTAGGCGGGCGCGCGCTTACCCCCGCGCAGTTTGGCCGTGAGCTCGCGGTCTTTGCCAAGCTGCCCAAACCCCCGGTTTTTCGCATCCGCATGGACGCCAAGGCGACGCTCCAGCATCTGGTCGTGGTGATGGATGAACTGAAGAAGGCGGGCCTGTCGCGCATTCAGTTCGACACGCAAACGTCCGATTGAGTTTCGCCCAGCTACCATGACCAGCCGGACGCCTGCAGCCCTGATGTCCTCACTTGCCCTGCACGGGCTGGTGGTGGCGCTGCTGTTGTTGATGGCTTACACGTCGGGATTGGAGAGGCGCAATGAGACCAAGGTTTTCGAGCTGGTGCAGGGAGAAGGCGATAACTTCGCCGCAACTGAAGCGCCAAAGTTGGGTGTGCCCGGCGGTCTCAAACTCACGATCCCGAATCCCCCGCCGGAGCCGGAGCCACAAAAACCGGAGCCCAAGATCGTCGAGCCCGAGCCGGTGAAGCCGGAAGTCGCGCCTGCACCGCCTCCGCCGACTCCAGCGCCGATACCTGCCAAAGCTCCGCCCGACACGAAAACCAAGACTCCCGTTAACTCGACCAAGACGCTCGCGGAGCAGATGAAGTGGGAGCAAATCAAACGCGAGTCGGCGGCCAAACAGAAGCTGGCCAAAGAAAAGGCCGCCGAAAAGAAGCGGCTCGACGCTGAACGCGCCGAGGCCGCGCGGCAGGCCAAACTCGCGGCGAAAGCCCCGCGCGTGGACGTCGATGGAATTGTTAAAGGAGTGCGCGAGGGCTCAGCTGCAAACACCAAGGGAGGGGCAGGGGGCAAAGCGCTCTCTCGCACCGACGGCCCGGTGCTGGATGCGTATTTCGCCATGCTGAAGGAACGTTTGCTCTCGGCGCTGCGCAGTCAGGCTGGGTTGAGCGACACGCTGGCGACCGAGGTCGAGTTCCGGCTGAATGCCGACGGCTCGATTACTGGCGCCAAAGTAATCGGTCCATCCGGCAGTGCGGAATTCGACCGCGCGGTGATCGATGTCTTCTCGCGGGTGAAGATGCCGGCGCGGCCGGACGGCCAAAGCGCGGTGCACTCAATTCGCATCCGGACAAAAGATTTGGAGGGATAGTGAAAAAGTCCTTGCGTTCGGGCCGGGAACTTTGATTTTCCGTCTCCCTCGTTCGCGAGAAAATGGGCTCTTAGCTCAGTTGGTAGAGCGCCTCAATGGCATTGAGGAGGTCAGGAGTTCGAGCCTCCTAGGGTCCACCATTTTGAAGGCCACCTTAACCGGTGGCCTTTTTTTTTATTTCCTCAGGATGGGAGTTTAGCCGGGGGATGGGGAGGTGGCACCGAGGACGTGAGACGTAGGCGCGCATAAACGGTTTGCCAGTGGGCGTCTTCAAGGTCCCGACGTTTGACGGCCCGGTATTCGATTTCACCGGCGACAAAGATAAATGCGAAGAGCGCGGCTAATTGGTAATGCGGATGCGGCGCCCAGCCGAGCCATGCGGTAGCCAAGGCACCGGCGATGCCGGTGATTGCGATAACTTTGCCGACAGCCGCAGCCCAAAATGTCGCCCTGAGGTAGGGCAGCCGCATAGCCATGAGCGCACGCAATACGCGACCGCCGTCCATCGGAAACGCAGGGATAAAGTTAAACGACCCCATCATGAGATTGAAGTGGATCAGGAAGTGGGCGGATCCCGCGAATGATGCTGCGTAGTCACCGAAAAACGGTTCTGTGGGCCACCCGGCGAAGGGCCAAAGCACGGCAATAATTGCGAAATTTACGGCCGGTCCAGCGACTGCGATCAGGATTTCGCGCCGTGGCTCCCGGGGGATGTCGTCCAACTCCGCCATACCGCCAATCGGCAAGAGCAGTATCCGGGGCACGCGCACTCCGAACCTCATCGCCATAAGCGAGTGACCAAGCTCGTGAAGCACCACGCAGCTAAAGATTGCCACTAGCAGTCCCAGACTCCACGTCACGCCCTCCCAGCCGCCACCGTCTTCGGCGGTCCATCCCTCGAAGGCTGCGAGGGCAAGCAATGGGAACAGCGTGAAGTGGACCGCAAGGCGGATGCCGCGGACGCGGAAAAGGTTCATTGACCAGCCTAGCATGAGGTCTAACAAAGGTGAGCACGCGGAATTCGCCAGCGACATCGCACGCGACTTGGTGTGCATCTTCTACGCTTAATATTTCATGTCCGACCTCGCCGTTAAACCGCCGACCATTCTCGTAATCGATGACGATACCGAGATCCGCTACTCGTTGTCTCGCGTGCTGAGTTCACGTAAATACAACGTGATTGAAGCCGCCAGCGGTGAGCAAGGGATCGCCATGGTGAAAAAGGGTCCGCATCCAGACCTCATTTTTCTCGATGTGCGCATGGGCGGAATGGGCGGGATCGAGGCCTTGCAGCACATCCGTTCCGCGAACCCGAAGCAGCTGGTGGTTTTGATGACGGTATTTGGCACCGCACAGACGGCAATCGAAGCGATGAAATACGGCGCTTTCGATTACGTGATGAAGCCATTCGACCCCGCGAAGGTGCTT
>CANGHW010000313.1 GCA_947453695.1 Opitutia bacterium | reverse complement strand
GGTCGCCAACGACATCAACACCATCCGCAACACCATCACGTCCCTCGCGCCCGGCACGACGCTCAACAACACGTTCAAATACACGGGCACTCTCTACGCCACCTACAGCTTCACCGAGGGCGTCCTGAAAAATTTCGGCTTCGGTGCCGGCGGGAATTTCCGCGGGCGTTCCAAAGTCGCGAGCACCACCACCAACGCTTACGACTATCTCTTTGCCGATCCCTACACGATCGTCTCCGCGCACGCCAGCTACCGCCATCGCGTCGGCGGAAAATACAACCTCCGCTACCAACTCAACGTCTCCAACGTCCTCGACAGCGACAAGGCCATCTACAACGGCTTCGGCACCTACCGAGTCAGCGGCCTCGGCACCAATCCGCTCATCCAAGCGCCCAACAACATCCGCATGCCCGAGCCGCGGAAACTCACTCTCCAAACCTCCCTCGACTTCTGATCCGCTGGGAGGGGCGCGTTGTCCGCAACGCGCCGCTCTCCCGCCGCCGCCCGCCCTCGCTCCCCTCGCCTTCCGCCCATGCTCCGCCGCACCTTCCTCCACTCCGCCGCTGTCGCGACCGCTGCGACCGCCCTCTCTTCTCGCGTCGCCGCCGCGTCCGTGCCCAAACCGAAGATCGCCGTCGGCCTCGATAACTACGCCGTCCGCTCCCTCGGCTGGAAAGCCCCCGAGCTCATCGCCTACGCCGCCTCCCTGAAGTGCGACACGCTCTTCATCTCCGACCTCGATGCTTTTCCGAGCCTCGACGACACCGCGCTTCGCGCCGTGCGCTCCTCAGCCGACGCCGCCGGCCTCGCGCTCTACGTCGGCGGCTGGAGCATTTGCCCCACCTCGAAGACGTTTAAGAAAAACTGGGGCACCGCCGAGGAGCACCTCCGCCTCGGCATTCGCGTCGCTAAGACCCTCGGCTCGCCGATTTACCGCGCGGTCCTTGGCAACATGGAAGATCGCAAATCCGAGGGTGGCATCCAAGCCCGCATCGCCGACACCGTCGCCGTCCTAAAAGCCTGCCGCCGCGACGCCGAGCAAGCCGGCATCAAGATCGCCATCGAGAATCACGGCGGCGATATGCACTCGTGGGAGTGCCGTCAGCTCATCGAGGCCGCCGGCACGGATTTCGTTGGCTGCAACATCGATTCCGGTAACGCCGCTTGGACCCTCGAAGACCCGATGGACGTCCTCGAGACGCTCGGCCCCGTCACGATCTGCTCATCGCTCCGCGACCAGCAAATTTGGGACACCCCCGAAGGCGCCGCCGTGCAATGGACCGCCGTCGGCGACGGCCTCATCGACTGGAAGGCCTACGCCGCGCGCTGGGCCCAACTCTGCCCCAAAGTCCCGATCATGATCGAGACCATCTCCGGCGCGCAGCGCGTGTTTCCCTACAAGCAGCCCGACTTCTGGAAGTTCTACGACAAACGCCCTGATAAACTCGCGAAATTCGAAGCCCTCGCGAAACGCGGCAAGCCCCTCACCGCCTTCAAAGCCCCCGCTGGCCCCGAGGGCAAACAGGTCACGCAAGACTACCAGAAAGCCGAAATCGCCAAATCCATCGCCTACCTCCGCAAGGAAATCGGCCTCGGTCTCCGCGCCTGACCAAAGTTCTGACCACGGATTACACCGATAACACGGATGAAGTCCGACGATTCGCGGTTTGCATCCGTGCCATCTGTGTAATCCGTGGTCAAAAATACCCTTCCCCCAAATGAACCGCCGCACCTTCCTCCAATCCTCCGCCGCCACCGCCGCGATAGCCTCGCTCCCGTTTTCCATCCGCGCCCAGGACAAAGCCGGCGCGAAGAAATTCCGCGTCGTCCTCATCGGCTGCGGTTGGTGGGGCAACAACATCCTCCGCGAAGCCCTCGCCAGCGGTGCCTGCGAACTCGTCGGCCTCTGCGACGTCGATGCCCGCCAGTTTGAGCCGACGATGAAAAACGGCGCCGCCAGCGCCGGCACCACACCTAAGCTCTTCAAAGACTACCGAGAGTGCCTCAGCGCGACGAAGCCCGACATCGCCATCATCGGCACGCCCGACCACTGGCACGCGCTCCCGATGATCGCCGCCGTCAAAGCCGGTGCGCACGTCTACGTCGAAAAACCCATCGGCCACACCGTCATGGAAGGCCGCGCCATGGTAAACGCCGCCCGCGCCGCCGGCCGCGTGGTCCAAGTTGGCACGCACCGCCGCATCTCCCCGCACAACGTCTCCGGCCGCGACTTCATCCGCTCCGGCAAGATCGGCGACATCGGCATGGTCCGCTGCTTCGTCAACTACGGTGGCAGCGGCCCCGAGAAACCGCTTCCTACGGTCGAGGTGCCGAAGGAACTCGATTGGGATATGTGGTGCGGCCCCGCCCCGCTGCGGCCCTTCAACGGCGGCGATCCGCGCGATCCCACCAAGGGCGCCGGCAACCGCGGCATCCACCCCCGCGGCTTCCGCAACTACCTCGACTACGCCAACGGCACCCTCGGCGACTGGGGCATCCACTGGTTCGACCAGGTCCTTTGGGTCACCGGCGAAAAATATCCCAAGCGCATCTACTCCGCCGGCGGCCGCCCCATCGCCGGTCCCGCGGTCTTCACGCCCCAGGAGCAGACCACCGACGCCCCCGACCACCAGCTCGCCACCTTCAGTTTCGACAAGTTCGACGTGCAGTGGGAGCACCGCCGCTTCGCCAACAACAACACCGACAAAGGCGAAAACGTTGGCTGCTACTTCTACGGCACCAAGGGCATTTTCCACATGGGCTGGCAGAAGGGCTGGACGTTCTATCCCTCGGATGGAAAGCAGCCCCCGATCAGCGAAGAGCCCAAGCTCGGCCAGCCCGACTCGCAAAACATCAAAGAACTATGGGCCGACTTCCTCGCCGCGATCCGCAGCGATGGAAAAATCAAACCCGTGAGCGACATCGGTGAGATCCACCTTTCGACGAACATGGCGCTCCTCGGCATGGCCTCACTCAAACTCGGCCGCAGCCTCGAGTGGGACGGCGAAAAAGAAGTCATCCTCAACGACCCCGCCGCGAACAAACTCCTCCGCCGCGACTACCGCAAAGGTTACGAGTATCCCCGCGCTTGAACCGCCGCGATCTGCTCAAGGCACTCGTCGCCCTCCCTGTCGTCGCCGGTGGGCTGAGCGGTCAGCCGGTGACGCCTGCGCCCGCGGGCCTCGCTCTCGTTAAGGCGCCGCGTCTCGCGCCCGGTGACACCGTCGCCGTGATCGCCCCGGCCAGCGGCCTCAAGCCCGACGCGTTTGACCGCGCTCTTCAAAAACTCACCGGCCTCGGCTTCAAACCCAAAGTCGGTCGCTACGCCCGTGGCCAGCGCGGCCTCTTCTCCGGCACCGAAGCCGAGCGGCTCCACGATCTCCACTGGGCCTTCACTGACCCCGAAGTGCGTGGCGTCTGGTGCGTGCGCGGCGGCGACGGTGCCCCGCGGCTTCTCCCCGACATCGATTACGCTCTGATTCGCAAAAACCCGAAAGTTTTCGTCGGCTATTCCGACATCACCGCCCTTCACCTCGCGCTCCTGCAAAACAGCAGCCTCGTCACCTTCCACGGCCCCGTCGCCTCCTCCAGTTTCAGCGACTACGCCCGCGAGAGCGTCCTCGCGGTCCTGACGCAGCCCACCGCGACCTATGTCAACGCCGTCTCCGCCGATCACCGCGCCAAATCCTCTCCCTTGTTCAAGACCGAGGTGATCACGCCTGGCCGGGCCCGTGGTCGTCTCGTCGGCGGCAATCTCACCGTCCTCAGCGCCCTCGCAGGGACACCTTGGGCGCTCCGCGAACCGGCGGGAAAAATCCTCTTTCTCGAAGACATCGACGAACAGCCCTACCGTGTTGATCGCATGCTCACCCAGCTCCGCCAGAGCCTCGACCTGCGCGCCCTCGCCGGCATCGCTCTCGGCGTCTTCGAAGGCTGCATCGCCACGGACGACAAACCCTCGCCACCGCTGATCGAGGTCCTGCGGGAACGCCTCGGCGACCTCGGCGTCCCGGTGATTTACGGTCTCTCTTTCGGCCACGTCCGTGACCAGTTTACGCTCCCGCTCGGCATCTCGGCCGAACTCGACACCGCTAGTGCCACCGTGAAGTTCCTAGAGGCCGCC
>CANGHW010000312.1 GCA_947453695.1 Opitutia bacterium | reverse complement strand
TGAAGTCAGGAGGGCGGAGCCGGCGATCGCGCGCGACGCGCCGCCGGGGGCAAAGGGGCAGGGGAGTGGGACTGATAGAGTCATATCAGCTGGCCGATGGTTTTAGCCTGATAGTTGACCATGGGTCGCGGGCGGCGCCGGGGCCATCGTGGCAGGGCCCGGGGGAAGTGGCGATTGCTCGGGAGGGGGCGGATTTTATCAGAATACGCGCCCCGGCGCAGCTTGAGGCAGTCTCGGTGAACCGGATGAGTAATCCGAACGGTGAGGATCGCTTACGGGCCCAGCACAATGGGGTGCCCGCGACTTGGGATGCTGCGCCCGGAGGTCGCGATCCGCCGCCCTGAGGTCGATATTTCCTACCCGGACCGGCGAATCTTCCGCCCGATGCAGGCGATGCGCGGCCCGAACGCTGGGATGGTCCGCCCGGAGGATGAGATTCCCCGTCCGGGAGCTAGAATCTCCCGCCCGCTCCGTGGAATTGCCCGCCCGGTCGCTCAGATCGTCCGCACGGAGAGACGGATTCGCTGCCCGAAGCCGCAGATTCGCCGCCCGAGGGTTTGGATCGGCGGCCCGACGACTCAGATTTGCCGCCCGCTGTCTTCAATTTGCTACCCGACGGGCAAAAGGAGTGGTCCGATGGGCGAGGCCATCGCTTGGCTGGGGCGAGTAGCCGGGGGACGCGGGGTTTGGCGGGTAAATTCCTCCGCTTTGGCTGCTTAGGAGGCGCAGAAGGCCAGAAGTTGAGGCGGACTGCCGGGGCAGGCGGCGAGCTCAGCGCGGCAAGGGAGACGTAAAGGAAAACGACGGGTGGAGTCATCCCGGGCGGAAAACCGGGTGCCACGAGGGCCATGCCGCTGGTCGGATACGAAAAAGGGCGGACCATAGTCCGCCCGGTCAAAACTAGGCCCCGATTAGGCGGCCGATTTTTTGTTCTCCCGCCAAGCGCGCCAGCCTTCGATCACCATCGGGAGCACGGAGAGGAAGATAATCGCGAGGATGACGAGTTTGAAGTTCTTCTGGACGAAGGGCTGGTTGCCGAAGACGAAACCCGCGTAGATGAAAAAGTAGATCCAGATGAAGCCACCGACGAGATTGTAGGCGATGAAGCGGCTATAGGTCATCCGACCGACGCCGGCGACGAAAGGAACGAAGGTGCGCACGATGGGCACGAAGCGGGCGAGGATGATGGCACGGCCGCCGTATTTCTCAAAGAAGGCGTGGGCTCGCTCGAGGTGCTTCTTGCGAAAAAAGAAGGAGTCTTCGCGTTTGAAGACGGCGGGACCGAGCTTGGCGCCGATCCAGTAGTTGAGGGTGTCACCGATAAAGGCGGCGATGAACAACAACAACGCCATGAGGTGGACGTTGAGGCCAGTTTCCGGTTTAGCGCAGAACGCGCCGGCCGCGAACAGCAGGGAATCGCCCGGGAGGAACGGTGTGACGACCAGACCCGTCTCCGCGAAGATGATCAAAAAGAGGACGCCGTAGGTCCAGACGCCGTAGTCGCGAATGATCTCCGCGAGGTGGATGTCGATGTGGAGGATGAAGTCGATGAGCTTCTTCGCGAGGTCGATCATGGCGCAGGGAAAATGGAGGGCGGTGGCGGGGGGCAGAAACAAAAAAGGCAGGCAGCGATTAAACTGCCTGCCGAAAAGAGAGAGCGCGAACGCTTAGACGTCGGGCTTGGTCTTGCGGAGACCCTGGACGCGGTCACCGGCTTTCCACTGGCCACGCTTCTTGAGGATGTCGACGCGCTCAAAGCGCTTCAGAACGTTGCGTTTAACGACGAGACCGGAGGAGCCTTGGAGGCTTTTGTGCTGTGACATGGCGGTTTAAAGAGATGGTTGAGACGTGTGAAAGGGTGGGAACGTGGAGTTCGCTTTCGCCCATGACAAGTATTTTTCTGCCACGCGTTCGGCGGAAACGACGATCCATTCCGGCGTCGCGTAAGGATGGTGGGAGAGCACGTGGGCTTCGAGGGGGGCGAGGAGAGCGGGCAGGACTTTGAAGCAGAGGCGAAACTCTTCGGCCCGCTCGACCTGGCCCTGCCAACGGTAATGTGAGGTGATGGGACCGTCGATCTGCACACAGGCGGCGAGTCCGCGGGTGATGACGTCGGAGGCAAGACGGTCGGCGTCGTCGCGGGTGGCGACGGTGGTCCAGCAAAGCAGCATGGTGGGCAAGGTTTTGGCCGGGTGGGGGGTGGAGCAAGGCGTGATTTTGGGCCGGGAATTCGCCCTTGACGAGCCTAGGGTGGAACGGTGTTGTCGCCGGTTTTCACCACTGCCATCTACCTGCCATGAGAGACGATTACATCAAAGACGCCCTCAAGACGATTCCCGATCCGAACGTTCTGATCAACGTGATTTCCCGTCGCGTGAAACAACTCAAGCGCGGTAATCGCCCGCTCGTCGAGTCGTTGGAGAAGTTGTCGGCCGAAGACACCGCGCTCCGCGAGGTCATCGAAGGCAAGATCAGCCACGAGCTCGCGAACTGATTTCAGACCGCGATTGCACTTTTGGGCGGCCCCGCGATAGTGGGAGCCGCCCTTTTTTGTGGAGTCAGTGTCCGATCAAACCTAACCCGAAGCCATGGCCGCCAAGAAAAACGACGCTCCGCGTCACACCGAGATCCGCAATGCGAAGGCATTGCGGGACTACTCCGTGGATGAGCGGTTCGAAGCCGGCGTGAAGCTCCAGGGCACCGAGGTAAAGGCGATCCGCGCCGGGAAGGCGCAGATCAGCGACTCGTTTTGCCGCGTCGAGAAGGGCGAGGTTTGGATGCATAGTGCGCACATCGAGCAGTATGCGTTTGGCAACATCCACAATCACGATGCGAAGCGGATTCGGAAGCTGCTCCTGCATCGTCACCATATCCGCAAGATCCAGCAGGCGCTCGACGCGGGCGGCGGCCGCGCCCTGATTCCCTTGCGCATGTATTTCAAGAGCGCACTGGTAAAGGTCGAGGTCGGCCTGTGCACCGGTAAGAAGATCTACGACAAGCGCGACGATCTGAAGAAGAAGGCGGAGATGATGGAAGTGAACAAGCTGATGAAGACGCGCCGGTGATGAAGGCGCGGCGTGAGTCGGTGACGGTGCGCGTGCCGGGCAGCACGTCGAATTGCGGCGCCGGCTTCGATACGCTCGGGCTGGCGCTGACGGTCTACAATCGGGTGACGCTTACCCGCGTCGCCGAACCAGCGGCTGTTGTCGGTCAACCCACGCCCGCCCGCGGGGACGACGCGCGGGCGCAGCCGCTGGTCGCCAGCGCCGCCGCCGCCTTTTTCCGCGAGACCGGCAGGCCGGCGGAGGCGTTTCAGTTTCGCATCGACGGTGATGTTCCCCCGGCGCGGGGCTTGGGCTCGAGTGCGACCATTATCATCGGGGTGCTGGCGGGACTGGAGGCACTCCATGACGTGGGCCTCTCCCGCGAGAAGATCGCGGCGCTCGGAACCGCGCTGGAGGGCAATCCGGATAACGCGAGCCCGTGCACTCTCGGCGGATTTACGGTGTCGCGCTGCGACCCGCGGGACGGGGCCTACCGCGACACCATTCGTTTCACGGTGCCGGCTGAAGTGGTGTTTGTCGTGGCTTCGCCGGCGATGGAGATGGCGACGAAGGCGGCGCGGGCGATCTTGCCCGGGACTGTGCCGTTTTTCGATGCGGCCAAAAGCATCAACAGTGCGGCCTATGTCGTCGCGGCGTTTGCCAGCGGGGACTGGGACAAACTGCGGCATGCCGCCGGAGATTTCATGCATGAGCCCTATCGACTACCGCGGATCCCGGGTGCTGCTGAGGCAATCCGTGCGGGAGGGGCGGCCGGTGCGCTGACGGGCTGGCTAAGCGGGAGTGGATCAAGTGTCCTCTGCGTGACTCGTCCGGAGCAGGCTCCGGCGGTGGCGACAGCGATGCGGGCAGGATTCTATCAGGCCGACGTGGCGTGTGAGGTGCGGACGCTCGCGGCGGATAACCGTGGATTCAGCCTTGAGTAGCCGGGGCGTGAAGCGCGCGTTCAGTTAGATCGACGGCAGGTCGGCGCGGTGCGTCGGCGGCGGCAGATGAGCCGGCCACACGCGCATGATTTCATCGGCCAGTTTCCTCCACCCGAATGGTTTGGCGAGGAAGCCCTTGAGCGCGGGAATCCCGGCCATGGTGTCCT
>CANGHW010000311.1 GCA_947453695.1 Opitutia bacterium | reverse complement strand
CGTCGCGCCGCCCGCCGATCAGCAAATGTCCGAGCGCATCCCAAGCGCCGATGTCCTCGGTCACGACCGTGCGAGCGTCGCGCCCCTCTGGCCAATAGCCGCGAAAGACCGAGTCGCCCGTAATCCGGATCAGGCCATCGTCGGCGATTTCAATTCGCGCGTGCGGCATTGCGGCTCCGACAGTCCGCGACCCGGCCAAAAACTCCTCTGGTCGCAACGCCGCCACCATCGCTGCCGTCTCCGTCATGCCGTAGCTGAGGGAGACCCTCAGTTCCGCCTTCGCCGCCACCTCGGCGAGTTCCGGCCACACCGGCCCGCCGCCGACGAAGATCACCTTAAATCCACGCAGCCACGCCACGGCCTCCGCGTTGGCCAACAACCGCTGTAGCTGCGTCGGCACGAGTGAAATCACCCACCCCTCACCACCCCGCCCAGCCGCCCCAGACAACTCAGGCCGATCGCCCGCTTCCAGCCGTTTCCACTCCCAAGCCACGTGCGTGCCGCCGGTCGCCGCACTCCGCACGCGGGCCATTAATCCGCTCACGTGATACGCCGGCAAAACGCCCACGGCATTTACCCGCTCAAGGCCGAAATGCGCACAAAATCCCTCCACCGCCGCCCCTAGCGTGCGCTCGTCATGCCGGGCAAACTTCACTCGGCCACTCGTTCCGCCTGTCGCGATACCGAGCCAGCCATGCCCGTCGCCCTGCATGTCACCAAACGGACCCGTCGCCTCTCGATTTGACGCCAACGCGGCGAGCGCCGCCGCCTCACCGAGGAACATAGCCCCGTCGCGTTCGACCGCACTTCCGGTCGCCCGCACGACCGCGTTTAGCTCAGAGCGTTCCATACGGCCCCCTCGTCGATCCGGCTTACGTCTTCACTCCGCAAGAACGGCGCCGCAGCCGGCCCGTCGAACCGTCGGTCAGCAAACAGCGGCCACACTCCAAATCCGAGTGCCCGTGGCTCCCCGTTCCACGCCAGCGCCACGCGTAGTGCGGCCTTTGCGCCCACTGCAGTCTCCAACGCCGAGGAAAAGACAACTTTCGCCTTGGCTTTTTCCAGTCGCGCGAGCGCGCCCACCACATCGGCCAACAACGAAAGCTTCACCACAAACACCCCCGGCCAGCCTAGTTCGATCCAACGCTGAATATCTCCATCGCCGCCGAGCGATTCATCCAGCGCCAGCGGCGTCGGCCAATCATTCGCGAGCCCGCGCAACACGTCGTCGGCCCCTCGCGCCGTCACCGCGATGGGTTGCTCCAAAAACTCAACCGGACGCTCGGCGCAGCGCTCCAGCCAGCGCTCGGTCCAGCGCCGATCCCACGCTCCGTTTGCGTCCAAGCGCAGCTTTCCGCCCTCCGGCAACGCCGCGCAGACATCATCCAATAATGACAACTCATCGGCGCGATCACCGACTCCGACCTTCCACTTAAAAACGCGGAATCCGCTATCCCCTTTTTCGCGAATCTGTTTGATCGCACCCGGCCCGGCCGAAACCAGCGCAGCGACCCCAACGGCGGGCCGCATTTCCGGTAAAACCTGCCCCCCCGCGGCTTCCCGCGCCGTCGCCAAGGCGTGCCTCAAACACCGAAACCGCGCGGGCAGACCTTCCATCTGTGCCACATTGATCCGGTCCCCCCATTCACGACACACCACCTCAACCTCTTCGACTGTCTCGGTCCCAAACGTTGGCAAGACCGCCGCTTCGCCATACCCCACAGCGTTCAGGTCCCCCTTTGCGCCATCCGCCCTCTGCAGCTTCACCAAAATCCCCTCACGCTCTGTCCAGATGCCCTGCGCGGTGCGCACCGGCGCACGCAAGGCCAGGCAGTAGCGACGATAGGCGAAGTGGAAATTCACCCCCCACGAATACTCACGCCGACCGATCGGCCAAGCCCGTTCCCCACTTTGTCTATGGAACTCACTCAGGTTTCATCCCTTTGGGCCGATGACTCCTCTGTTCGTGTCGCCTCACTCGTCAGAGTCGACCCGGCGCGCAACTTTCCGTCCATGAAACTCAGTCTCCGGCTACGCTTCCTGATCATGATCGGCTTGCTCTGCGCCGTTGCCAGTGCCTTCGGTGTGAGCGCCTACCTCCTCAATCGCAGCACACAGGACCGCGCTCGTGATTTGGATGTGACTGCATTGGCCATCCGCCAGCATATGGACGGCGATATGATGCATGAAGCCCTGAGGGGCGATGTCTACGCCGCCCTCTATGGCGCACTCGAACCCAACGCCGAACGGCAAAAAACGATTCTCTCCGAAGCGGAGCGTCACGCCCGCGGTTTTCGTGAGCCGTTGGAAGCCAATCTCAAACTCCCGCTGGCCCCCGCCACACTCCAGGCCCTTGTCACCTTGCGCGAGCCGATCGACCGTTACTGCGACCTATGCGTAAAAGTCGCCCGACTCGCCTTCACCGATAACGGCGCTGCGAAAGGCATGCTTGCACAGGTTGAAGCGACATTTCACTCGCTCGAAGAGGCGCAGGACCGGATCAGCGAGCAGCTCTTGGCCGACAACACCCGCGCCCGGGAATCCACCGCCGCCGCAGGCACGAACTTTGTTCGTGTGCTTTTCCTCACCTTTGCCGTCGCCGGCGCCATCTACGCGTTTTTCATCTACAAGCTCGATTGGGTGACGCGCTGCCTGCAGACCGTCCTCATCGAACTCGATCGCGCCACGAAAGGCACACTCGCCCGGGCGACTCAGCTGGCCGATGTCAGCGCAACCCTCTCTGATGGTTCGTCCCAGCAGGCGGCCTCGCTGGAAACCAGTAGTTCCTCGCTCGAAGAGATGTCCGGCATGACCAAACGCTCCGCCGAACATGCTCGTTCAGCCAAGGATCTCGCCAACCGCACCCGGCTTTCCGCTGATGCCAGCCTCGCCGATATGCGGGAAATGGAGCACGCCATGAAGGGCATCCAGGAATCCAGCGTCGAAGTCGCTAAGATCATCAAGACGATCGACGAAATTGCGTTCCAGACCAACATCCTTGCCCTCAACGCCGCCGTCGAGGCCGCCCGCGCCGGCGAGGCAGGCCTCGGATTTGCCGTCGTCGCCGACGAAGTCCGCAACCTCGCCCAACGCAGCGCCGTCGCCGCCCGCGAGACCGCGCGCCAGATCGCCGACGCCGCCCAGCGCAGCACCGATGGCCACCGGATCAGCACTAAAGTCTCCGTCAGCCTCGGCGGTATGGCCACTCTGACGCGGGAACTAGATACTCTTATCGGAGAGATTGCCACCGCCTCGCAGGAGCAGAGCGAGGGAATTACTCAAGTCACCAGCGCCGTCAGTTCAATTGACCAAGTCACCCAAACCAACGCAGCCCACGCCTCCGAAGTCACCGACCTCGTCTCCCAGCTCCGCGAACAGGCCGACGCCCTGCAACATCCGATCTCCCTAGTCGTATCGCTCCTCTACGACCGCCCTGCGCGTCCCAGTCGATCAAACTTGTCCATCGATAAACCCGAGAATGCTGCGAACATGTCACGTCCGATTGAGGCACACCAAAAAGCTGGGGCACATTGAGCTAAATTTTGCTATTCACAGAGTTTAGGAAGACTTCATTCGATTAAAATTGGATTGGGTAGCACAGGCTGAGCCTAGCCGCCTTCGTTGTAGACGATGACGCCATTGGCCATAGGAACCGCATAACGACTTGTTCAATCAGCGATTTTAGCCGGTGTTTCGGCCCATCCTACTGCTAAGCGCGCCGCTGCGATCAAGTCGTCGATCCGAAACGGTTTAGCAAGCACACGGGAGGCCCCAAGCTTGGCGGCAATCTCCAAAAACAGGTCAGTATTTAGCGGCACATCGCCCGAAATCGCTATGACCGGTATCTCCGGGTGATTTACCCGTAGATCACTCATGATTTCCAATCCATCGCGCTCCGGCATCGAGACATCGGTGATAACCAAGTCGATGTGCCGCGACCGCAAGGTGTCGTCCACGCGGCGGCCGTTCGGCGCCGCATAGACCTCAAACCCCGACAGCGTGAGCACCTCAGTCAGCAACGCGCGGTATTCGTCGTTGTCCTCGAGCAGGAGAATCTTCGGAGAACCAGTGGAGGGAGTAAGTTCGATGTTGGACATGGGCAGAGCCTGCTCAAAACAAAGCCCCGGCTCAAGAGCCCGGGGCTGAATTGACAAT
>CANGHW010000310.1 GCA_947453695.1 Opitutia bacterium | reverse complement strand
GAAGTGACATCGAAGTCCGCACGGAGCGACAGCGTGATCACGTAAGCCTGGTCGTGAGTGACCGTGGGCCGGGTGTAGCGCCGGACCGGATCGGGGAGATCGCCCAACCGTTTGTGCGTGGGGCTCCCGAGCGATCGGAGTCCGGGGCAGGGCTGGGCCTGAGTATCGTGGAGCGCATCGTCCGGCGTCACGGGGGTGAGCTCAAATTGCGAAACCGGGACGGCGGCGGATTTGAGGCGACTGTGAGTTTGCCACTACGCCTGGCTTAGAGCCGCGAGTCCTCTGTTGGGTCGCGCGCCATTTGTCCGGATTGTAACACGGGGTGCACGTTTGTTGCTGTAGGCTGGAGTCCATCCGATGGCCGTTTATCGCTCCACGCTCCGCGGCGTCACTTACACGTTTCCCGATCTGCGCACGTTGCTGGCCAAGGCGACGCCCGCTCGCTCGGGAGATGAACTGGCGGGACTGGCGGCCGGTGGCGCGCTCGAGCGGGTCGCCGCGCAGTGTGTGCTGGCCGACGTTCCGCTCACCCAATTTCTCGCCGAGCCGGTTGTCCCCTACGAGTCCGACGAGATCACGCGTCTCATCGTCGACACACATGACCGCGCAGCGTTCAGCGCGGTCGCGGGCCTGACAGTTGGCGCTTTTCGTGACTGGCTGCTCCGCTACGAGACCGACGGCGCGACGCTCGCGGCCCTTGCCCCGGGCTTGACGCCGGAGACGGTGGCCGCCGTCAGCAAGGTGATGCGCAATCAGGATCTGATTTTGGTCGCGTCGAAGTGCGAAGTCGTCACCCGGTTTCGATCGACGCTGGGTGGGCGGGGCACGCTGGCGATTCGTCTGCAGCCGAATCATCCCACGGATGATCCCCATGGTATCGCCGCGTCGATCCTCGACGGACTGCTCTATGGTTGCGGCGATGCCTGCATCGGCATCAATCCGGCCACAGATTCTCCCGCTCGCGTCGCGGAACTCATCCGCCTCATCGACCAACTTATTCAGACTTACGCGATCCCCACGCAGTCCTGTGTGTTGGCGCACCTCACGACGCAACTCGCTGCGCTCCGGGCCGGTGCTCCGGTCGACTTGATGTTCCAAAGCATCGCCGGGACCGAGGCCGCCAATACCTCCTTTGGGATCAATCTCGCGCTGCTCCGGGAAGCTCAGTCGGCCACACTTTCGCTCCGGCGCCACGGCCCCACGCCGCGCTCCGCGTCGACTGATCCGGCGGCCACGACGACGATCTCGTCACCGGCGGTCCCTAACGTGATGTATTTCGAGACTGGTCAGGGCTCCTGTCTTTCCGCCAACGCCCATCACGGGGTGGATCAACAGACCTTGGAGGCGCGCGCCTATGGCGTCGCCCGTGCGTTCAGCCCCTTACTGGTCAACACAGTCGTCGGATTTATTGGTCCCGAGTATCTCTACGACGGAAAGCAGATCATTCGCGCCGGACTGGAAGATCACTTCTGCGGCAAACTCCTCGGGCTGCCCATGGGCGTCGATGTTTGCCATACCAACCACGCCTCGGCGGATCAGGACGACATGGACACCCTCCTGACGCTCCTCGGCGCGGCTGGCGTGAACTACCTCATGGGTGTCCCGGGGGCCGACGACATTATGCTCGGCTACCAAAGCACCAGCTTTCATGACGCGCACTACCTCCGGCAACTCCTCCGTCTCGCGCCGGCACCGGAGTTTGCCGCGTGGCTCGAGCACATGAAAATCCAGTCACCGGCGCTTCGCCTGCTGCCGGCCGATCGCACGCATCCGCTGCTCCGGCCATGATGCCCACTGGATCAGATCAGACCGAAACGGCGACGGGCCAGGTCGCACCAGCGGCCAAGGATGACGGAGTGTCGGGGCGTCATGACCCATGGGTTCACTTGCGCAGTCACACCTCCGCGCGGATCGCCCTCGGCCGAACGGGTGGAAGTCAGCTCACGTCTGCTCTGCTGGCCTTCGCGCAAGACCATGCGCTGGCCCGCGATGCCGTCCACGCTCCGTTTGACGACGTGGCACTGGCGGCCGTCCTACAACCGCTCGACTCCGCTCGGGTTCTCCGCCTCGAGAGCGCTGCACCTGATCGGGCCACCTTTCTCCGGCGCCCGGACCTTGGGCGGCGTCTGTCGGCTGCGTCCGTGGCCCTGCTTCCGGTGCAAAGTCTTCATGCTCCTCCGCTCGACTTGGTCGTCATGGTGAGCGACGGATTGTCCGCGCTCGCGGCCGAGCGCCAGGCTCCGCGGCTGTTGCAAGCGCTGTGGCCGCGACTGCGTGCGGCCGGGCTGGCGCTCGCGCCGCTTTGTATCGTCCGGCAGGCCCGGGTCGCCTTGCATGATGAGATCGGCTGGCACTTCCGTGCCCGCCTCTCGCTGATGCTGCTCGGTGAGCGGCCTGGCTTGGGCACGCCCGACAGCCTCGGAGCCTACTTTACCTTTGGTCCGCGCCCGGGTCGCACCGACGCCGAACGGAATTGCCTCTCCAACATTCGCCCGGGCGGACTCCCGCCCGAGGCGGCGGCGGAAAAACTCGCGGCCCTCATGCTGGCGTCACTGCGCCTCGGACTTTCCGGCACCGCCCTAAAAGACGATGGCCCGAGCCTGGCCGGGCCCTGAGCTTCCCTCGTGTTTCGGCGGCCCGATGGTGGATGGAAATAAAAAGCGCCGACCGGCGAGCCGGGCGGCGCAGAGGGGAGATCGACGGGTGACGGCTTAGCTCAGCGTCACGCCCTTGGCCTTCGCGGAGCGGAGGAGGGCGTCGGCCATGTCGGACGGGGTCGCGGCGACTTCGATGCCGCACTCCTGGAAGACTGCGATCTTGGCGGCGGCGGTGTCTTCGGCGCCACCGACGATCGCGCCGGCGTGGCCCATGCGGCGTCCCGCGGGAGCGGTCGCGCCCGCGATGAAGCCGGCGACGGGCTTGGTGCAGTTGGCCTTGATCCAACGGGCGGCCTCGACCTCGGCGTTGCCGCCGATTTCACCGATGAGGATGATGCCGTGGGTGTCGGGGTCTTCGTTGAAGAGCTTGATGACGTCGAGGTGGCTCGTGCCGTTGACCGGGTCGCCGCCGATGCCGACGGAGGTCGACTGGCCGATACCCTTCGAGGTGAGCTGGAAGACGGCCTCGTAGGTGAGGGTGCCGGAGCGGGAGACGACGCCGACGTGGCCCTTCTTGTGAATATAGCCGGGTGCGATGCCGATGCGGCAGCCGCCGTTGCTCTTGTCGCCGGTGCCGGGGGTGACGAGGCCGGGGCAGTTGGGTCCGATGAGGCGGGTCTTCTTGCCGGCGATGGAACGCTTCACGCGGATCATGTCCTTGATCGGAATGCCCTCGGTGATGCAGACCGCGAGGTCGAGGTTGGCATCGACGCACTCCAGGATGGCGTCAGCGGCAAACGGCGGCGGGACGAAGATCACGGAGACGGTGGCGCCGGTGGCGGCAGCGGCTTCGTGCACGGAGTTGAAGATCGGGACCTTGTGGCCCGCGTGTTCGAAGAACTGGCCACCCTTGCCGGGGGTGACGCCGGCGACGAGCTGGGTGCCGTAGTCGAGGGAGAGCTGGGCGTGCTTGGCGCCGAAGGCACCAGTGATGCCTTGGACCAGAATCTTCGTCGAGGGAGAGATGAGAATGCTCATGGGAGTTACGAGTGACGATTTACGAATTACGATTTGGTGCTGAGCGTTCTTTAGGCGACGAGTTTGACGATCTTCTGGGCGGCGTCGGCCATGGTGTCGCCGGAGACCAGCGCGAGGCCGGACTTGGCGAGGGTCTCTTTACCCTTGGCGACGTTGTTGCCCTCGAGGCGGACGACGAGAGGGAGCTTGAGGCCGACTTCCTTGACGGCTTCGACGACGCCCTCGGCGATCACGTTGCAGTCCATGATGCCGCCGAAGATGTTAACGAAGATACCCTTCACGTTGGCATCGCCGAGGATGATCTTGAAGGCCGCGACGACCTTGTCCTTCGAGGCGCCGCCGCCGACGTCGAGGAAGTTGGCGGGGTTGCCGCCGTAGTGTTTGATGATGTCCATCGTGGACATCGCGAGGCCGGCGCCGTTGACGAGGCAGGCGATGTTTCCGTCGAGGGCGATGTAGGCGAGGTCGAACTTCGAGGCCTCGATTTCCTTGGGGTCTTCCTCGTTGAGGTCGCGGAGGGCGACGATCTCGGGG
>CANGHW010000309.1 GCA_947453695.1 Opitutia bacterium | reverse complement strand
GGGGCATTGCGAACTCTATGCAGGGTCGCTAGTGCTATTGGCGCGCGCGGCGGGTTTTCCGTCGCGGGTGATCACTGGGTTTCGCGGTGGTTCTTGGAACGCGTTTTCCAACAACTTCACGATCCGCAATTCCGATGCCCATGCGTGGGTGGAGATCTTCGATGAAGGGAGCGGCGGATGGTTGCGGGCGGATGCGCTCGGGGTAGTCGCGAACGCGCAGAACACGGAGGCCAAGGGGGAGGCGGCGTTGGCGAGCCGGCTCGACCGGAGCTGGTCGGCGCGCTTCGACAGCCTGCGGGTGTTTTGGTATCGGCGGATCGTGAATTTCGACCAGGCGTCCCAGGTGGAGACGTTGAAGGCGGTCAAGACGGTGACGCAGAACACCGGCAAGCAACTGCGGTTGGCGCTCGAGGAGATCAACGCGCAGCTTAAGGCCTGGGTGGCCGGTCCGTGGGACGGCGATCGATTTATCCGCGTGGGAGCCACGCTGGTGCTCGTAGGTGGCGCGGTGTGGTGGTGGATCGCGCAGGGTCGGAATGTGCTGCGGGGGTTGATGAATCTGCGGGGCACGCGGCACGAAGATCCCGTGCGGCGCGATGCCGGCCGATGGTTGGTGCGGTTGCAGACCGAGACGGCTACCCCCGCGACCAGCGGGCGCGAGGTGATCGCGGAATTGCAGCGGCTGCGCTACGGTGCACCGACGACGTGGCCGGAGCCGGAGCAGGTGTTTCGGCGCGCCCGGGAAACATGGCGCGAGGCGCGAAGAGCCCGATAGCCGCGGCGCGGCTGGGGTGACGGGGCGGCCTTATTCCTGGCGGAAAAGCTTGAGCGCCGCGGCGCCAGGATGGGCTTTCTTCTCGAAGTATTTTTTCATGATCGCCGCGGCGACGGGTGCGGCATTGCGGCCGCCGCCGTATTCTTCGCCGAGGGTGTCGCCTTCGAGCACGACGGCGATGGCGATCTCGGGTTTTTCCACCGGGGCGAAGCAGATGAACCAGGCGAAATTGATATTTCCGACTTTCCCGTCGATGGAGACTTTCTTTTGGGCCGTGCCAGTCTTGCCGGCGATACGAACATCGGGAATACGAAGCGCTTCGGTGGTGGTGAGGATGCGCGCGGTGCCGTTGGGCGGCAGCGTGCAATCTTCCATGCCGGCAAAAATGGCGGCACGCTGCTCGGGGGTGATCCCGATTGGCTCATTGTGCTGGAGCGGGCGGTCCGGCTGATGGATGAGAGTGGGGCGGGTAGAGATTTGTCCGCGCGCGACGGAGGCGACGAAACAGGCCATCTGCATCGGGGTGACTTCCACGAACCCCTGGCCGATCGCCATATTGGCGGTGTCGCCCGGAAACCACTTCTCGCCCTTTACACGGCGCTTCCAAGCATCATCGGGCACGAAGAGCGCGCGCTCATGCGGCAACTCAATACCGGTCTGGCGGCCGAAGCCGAAGCGGCGGGCCTCGTTGGCAATCGTCTCGGCCGTGGTGCGCCAGCCCGCTTCGTAGAAAAAGATATCGCAGCTCTCGGCGATCGCAGGGCGGAGGAGGATGTCGTGATGGTGAAGCTTGCCGTTGTAGCACAAAAAGCGCCCCCCGAAGCGATGGAGCACGGCGTCGCAATCGATGATGGGCTCATCAGGATTGATCACGCCGGCCCGGAGACCGGCAATCGACGTGAGAATCTTGAAGGTGGATCCGGGCGGATATGAGCCTTGGACAGCGCGATTAATTTCAGCACTCTTGGCCTGAATCTCCGCGTAGGCCGCGGAGCTGACGCGCGGAGAAAAATCGGAGAGGTTGTAGTCGGGTTTGCTGGCCAACGTCAGGACCTCGCCGGTGGCGACATCAAGGGCGACGGCGGCGCCGACCTGATCGCCGATGGCTTGTTCGGCGGCGAGCTGAAGGTCGATATCGAGCGAGGTGACGATGTTCTTGCCCTGAACCGGCAGGCGTTTCGCGAGGGGTGGGTTGACCTTGTAGCCGGCGGGATCAACGCGGAAAATTGTGCCGCCCGCTTCGCCTTGGAGCTCGTCTTCGAACGTTTTCTCGAGGCCATTTTTCCCGACCGTGTTCTTCATCTTGAAGGTGGCGAGGTCTTCACCGGGGAAATCTTCGGAAGTGACGTCCTCGTTACTGCGCACGTAGCCGAGGGCGTGGGCGGCGGCGGAGCCGTAAGGGTAGTAGCGGGTGCTCGATGTGTAGACCTGGAGCGGCGAGCGGACGGGGAGACTTTCGATGAGTTTGGCGTAGTCGGTCTCGGAGAGATTCTCGAGCAGCGGGTAGGGGAGGAGGAGCTGCTCGTCGAAGTGACGGCCGAGGGACTTGGGGTCGACCTTCTCGTCGCGGACGAGGATTTTATTCACCTGATCGAGGTAGCGCTGCACGACACTGACGCGGGCGATACGGCTGATCTGGCCACGGGTGAGGGCCATGTCCTTGCCGGCTTTGGCGTAGTTGCGCGTGATGACGCGGGACTCGGCGAAGAACTCGGGCTTGAGCTCGTCGAGGTAGAGCACGACGGAAAAGCGGGGGCGATTGCCGACGAGGATCGTGGTGCCATCGCGGGCGTAGATGTTGCCGCGCGGGCCGGGCACGAGAATGCGGCGCTGGCTCTGGACGCGTTCGCGTTCGTTGTAGGTTTCGCTTTTGAGGAGCTGTTGATACACGAGGCCGCCGATCAAGGTGAGCAGCAGGGCGGCGAGGCCGAAGTAAAAGGAAATGACGCGTGAGTCGTAGCCCTTGTGGGACTCGACCAGACTGCCGGAGCGGCCGGCTAGGTTGGTATCTTCGACGGGCATCGGAGCTTACTCGGCGAGCTCGCGCTCTGCTCGGACGAGGACGAGGGAGCGATGCTGGAGGGCGAAGAACCACGGGGCGACGAACGCGAGAAAAACCTGGGAGCAGAGCAGATCAACAATCAGGCGCGGCCAGGCGGCGGCGGGAGCGGGCGAGCTGGCGATTTGGATAAACGAAAAAACGAGAAAGAGCGCGAGATTGGTCAGCAGCGCCACGATCACGCGGGCGATGGTGTCGTCGCGTGGCAGGCCGTCACGGAGGTTGAAGACGATCGCGTGGGCGGCGGCGAAGAGGAGCGTATGCGTGCCGAAATCAACCGGGGCATTGGCATCACAGATAAGACCGCCGAGGAGCGTGGCACCGAGCCCGGCATGGAGAGGGAGTTTGAGGGCGGCGTAAGTGAGAAACAGGCTCCCGACGAAAAGATAAACTCTCACGCCGGTGAGCACGTGATTCACCTGTGCCACCAATGCCCAGAGGAGGGCGAGGGTGAGGGCAACGGTGAAGGCGAGGCGCATGGCGGTGGGCGAGGCGGGCGCTGGGACGGCTACTCCGGATTCTGCTGCACGAGGACGGTGACCTCGGTGAGGGAGCCCAGGCGGTCGTCGAGTTTGACGTCGCCAGTCTTGAACAGGCCATCGACGCTCGGTTCGACCTTGGTGATTTGTCCGATGGTCAGACCGGGAGGGAAAACGCCGCCGAAGCCGGAAGTCACGAGACGTTTGGTCGCGTTGGGCGCGGCAAAGATGTCCAGCGGCACCTGTTCGACGATACCCTTGGGCGGGCCGAAAGTGGGATTGAGGCCGCCTTGGTAGCTCATGGGGCGGGTGTCGCCTTCGACGACGCCCGCGAGGCGCACGTCGGCGCTCGTGATCAATTCGACGGTGGCAGTCGCGGCGTAGACCTCGGTGACCCGGCCCACGACACCGCCGCTAAACACGACCGGGGCACCGACCGGGATGCCGAAGTTTTTCCCTTTGCGAATCACGATGCGCTGCCACCAACCGGAGAAATCTCGGCGGGCGACCCGGGCGTGTTCCAGGCGATAATTGTTGTAGGCGGGGAGGCGGAGGAGGTTTTCGAGACGGGTAAGGCTTTCCTGGAGTTCGGTGTTCTGCTGCACCGCGAACTCGTAGGACGAATTGAGGCGGGCGAGATCGCGGCCGGCGGCTATCAACTCCGGATTGGAGTGGAGCCGGAGCGACCAGAATTCCTGCAGATCACGGGCGTAGGACGCTGTGACCGTGATGGGCGCCGTGAGTTCGAAGAAGCTCGCGCGCGTGAACGTCTTCACGGCCACCGGCACGACGAGCCAAGCGGCGACGACGAGGCCGAGCGTGGCAAACGGGCGGGTGGTGAAAAAGCGGCGGAAGGGCACGGCAGGGAAAACCTATTTGCC
>CANGHW010000308.1 GCA_947453695.1 Opitutia bacterium | reverse complement strand
CCTGCATCCGGAGTATTACTATTCGACCCATGTGGATATCGTGGGGGCGGAAGATGCCGGCGCCTATTTCAAGAGCTGGGATGAGCGTGCGCAAAGTGACGCGGCGGCGGCGGCGCTCGTGCGGCGCTATCACGAACGTCCGGCGGAGGAACTCTACGACCTGCGGGCGGATCCGCTGGAGCAGCGCAACCTCGCGACCGATCCGGCGCAGTCCGCGCGACTGGTCGGGCTGCGGCAGGAAGTCACCGCGTGGATGCAGGCCATGGGCGACGAGGGAAAAACGTTTGGTCAGCCGCGTTTGCTGAGCGATCCGGCACGCGCGGAGCCGCCGCCGACGCCGAATGCGGCGAAGAAGAAAAAGAAGTGAAGGCCGAACGAGTGTGGCGCTCGCGCGGGGTGGGCGGGGCGCCGGCACGCGGCCTCACACGCCGAAGCCGGGGCGATAGTGCTTGGTGAGGAATTCGTTGGCCGCGGCGACGTTGGTGACCTTCATCGCGGCGCTGTCCCACTCGATGCGGCGGCGGGCGCGAATGGCGACGTTGCTGAGCAAGACCATCTCGGTGAGACGGGCGGAGTAGTCGAAGTTGGCGCCGGCGGGAATGCCGCCCTTGCACGCGGTGACCCACTCGGCGAAGTGATCGCCGCCGGGCACGCGCGGCAGGGTCTTGGGCGGGAGGGACGACGCCATCTCCTGCATGCGAGTCTCGGGCACGAGACGGATCGTGAAGTAGTTGGCCTGACAGAGGACGGTGGACTTGGTGCCGACGACGAGGGTGGAGTTTTCCGGCAGTTTGCGGTCGGCCTCAAAGACGTCGGGAATCGGCGGCGCCATGTCGCCGTCATACCACTTCCACGTGAGGGCCGGCTTCGCGCCGCGGGCCGGGAATGTGTAGGTCACCACGGATGCGGTGGGTGCGCTGATGGCGGTGGCATTAGTGCTCACGGCCTCGACGGCGGTCGGCGCGGGGAGGTCGAAGGCCCAGAATCCGCCGTCCATCATGTGGCAGCCCATGTCTCCGAGGGCGCCGGTGCCGAAGTCCCAGTAGCCGCGCCAGTTGAACGGCAGATAAGCGGGATCGTAGTCGCGGGCGGCGGCGACGCCGAGCCACGTGTCCCAGTCGAGCGTGGACGGCACTACGGGCATGAGTTTGGAGTGGTCGAAGCCCTTGACGCCCTGGGGCCAGATCGGGCGGTCGGTCCAGCTGTGGACGGCGAGGACATCGCCGAGCACGCCGGCCTGATACCACTCCTTGAGGAGACGGGTGCCTTCGGCGGCGTGGCCCTGATTGCCCATTTGCGTGGCGACCTTTTTCTCGCGGGCGCGGGCGGCGAGGAGGCGCGTCTCGGCGATGGTGTGCGCCATCGGCTTCTCGACGAAGACGTGTTTGCCGAGCGCCATCGCGGCCATCGCGATGGGGAAGTGCATGTGATCAGGCGTCGAGACGGTGACGGCGTCGATCTGCGCACCCAGCTTGTCGAGGAGCTGGCGGAAATCACGGAAGCGCGGGACGGACGGGTTGGCCTTGAACGTGTTGGCCGCGCGGGCGTCGTCGACGTCGGCAAAGGCGACGAGGTTTTCCTTTTTCATCGCGGTCACGGCGGCGGCGCCGCGGCCCCCGACGCCGATGCAGGCGACGTTGAGTTTACTGTTGGGCGACACGCCGCCCTGGCTGCGCATGACGTGAGGAAACGCGACGACGGCCGAGGCGACCGAGGCGGATTTCAGGAAGGTGCGACGACTGAGGGGCGACGAAGGCATGGCAAGATCGGGGCGGGGAAACGTTGAAGCCGAAAGGATGAAGCGGTGAGGGGAGGCGCGAGGGCACCGCGAGTGGACGTTGACTGCGGGCCGCGTCAGCCGCCGCCGGTTTCGCCACCTTTGGCGGGCTTGGTGATGTTCGCGACGACGGTGGCCGCCTGAAGGTAGGCGGGGTCGATCACGAGGCCCATGCCCGGGGTGGTGGGCACGCGGATGGCGCCGTTGACGATCTTGAAATCCGGTTGATACCACGACGGCGTCTTCTGCGGCGCGCGCCACGGATACTCCATGAACGGCGTGGCGTTGGGCGTGCACGAGGCGAACTGCAGGATATTGACGGACGTCGCACCGGTCTGGGTGTTATGCGGGACGATGGTGCGGCCGAGTTGCGCCGCGATGCGGGCGACGCGTTTGGCGCGGATGAGACCGCCGTTGTAGTTGAGGTCGGGCTGGACGATCTGCATCACGCCGTTGCGCAGCGCCCAGTCGAATTGCCAGAGGCTGTAGTTTTGCTCGCCGAACGCGACGGGGATGCGGAGCGCTTGGGCGACGGCCTGGGTCTCGGAGAGTTCCTCGTAGGGACAGGGCTCCTCGAAGAAATCGTAGTTGAGGTCCTCCAGCAGGCGGCCGATGCGGATGCTGTGCGGGACATCGTAAGAGCCGTTGGCGTCGGCGCGGAGGATGATTTTGTCGCCGAGATTTTTCCGGGCGAGCTTGAGCAACGTCTCGGTGCGACCGGGGGAGGTGTCGAGGTTGCGGCTCATGCGGCCGCCGATCTTGAACTTCACGGCTTTGGCGCCGGTGGCGGCGACGCCGCGTTCGTAGACGGCAACTTCCTCTTCGGCGCTCAGGATGCGGTCGGAGCCGGAGAGATAGACGGGGATCTCGGTGCGGATGACGCCGCCGAGGAGGGCGCCGACGGGCTTGCGCGCGATCTGGCCGAGGAGGTCGAGGAGGCTCTGCTCAATGAAGGCGACGCAGGACCAGAACGGGAGGCTGGCGAGTTTGTAGTTGGAGCTGGCGCGATAGACCTCGTCGACGAGTGACTCGAGGTCGCGGGCGTCTTTGCCGATGAAGCGGGGCGCGACGAGGTTTTGGAAGATGGCGACGTAGTCATCGACCTTCTTGGTGCCCGTGAGGCCGACCGCGCCGTCGGTCGAGCGTGTGCGGACGAAGAAATCGGAGCCGTTTTTGAGGAGCTCGACGGAGGCGATCTTCACGGGCGACGAGAACTGGCCCGGGAGATTGAACATCGGCTGCTCGGCGGCGCGGATCAGCGGAGGATCCCCGGCCTTCGGCGCGGCGGTCGCGGCAACTGGCGTGGGAGCGGAGGAAGGTGTGGGCGCGGCCGCAGCGGCGGCGGCCGGCGGGAGCGAGGCGGCGACAGAGGCGCTGCCGGTGAGTTTAAGCCAGTCGCGACGGGTGAGGGGCATGGGGTTTGGGGGAGGAGGTGAATCACTAAGTCTCGCGGGATCCCTGCGTCACTTCACGAATGAGTAAGAGAGCCTGAATCGCGTCTGGGTCGCTGGTCGTGGACACAATGCCACCCAAGAGCCAACAGCCGGGGAGTTCCTTGTAGAAAATCGAATAGTTGGGGTAGCGCCGGATCACCATTTGTCTCCAGCCATGGCGGCGGGGACGGCAGATTTGCGGATGATTAACCAGAGTGCGCTCAGCGGCTTCGTAAGCGACAAGGAATCGCTGCGCCGTCTGAGGGCTGTAGGCTTTGTAGTAATCGTAGGCTGCCTGAAGATCGTTCGAGAGACCTTCCGCTTCCTTAAACAGCTTCATCGCCTCAGGCGTCGCAGAGCATCACCGAGCGGGCGAAGTTTTTGCGGCGTGGCTAGGGCGGCGGCTGCGCGACGATCCAGTTCTGCGACTTGGGTATCGGTCGGCCCGAGTTTGGTCTCGGCCTCGCGCCACAAATGGTCAGCGACAGCGGCTTTTTCTCGAGCGGAGAGGCGACGCAGTTGGTTAGCGAGGGTCGCGGTCACGGGCATGGCGGGAAGATGTATGGCGCGGAGTTTGGCGCAAGTGAGAAGCTTGCGCCAAGGGTCGCGTGCAGGAAGTTCAGATCTCGCTGAGCCGCACGCAGGCGACTTCGCGGGTCGGGCCGTCGGCGGCGAGGGGCGGGATGGCGGACTTGCACTTGTCCTGGGCGTGCGGGCAGCGGGGGTGGAAGGCGCAGCCGGACGGCGGGTTGATCGGCGAGGGCGGGTCGCCGGGGAGGACGATGCGCTGGCGGGTGCGCTCGACGTCGGGGTTGGGCGTCGGGATGGCGCTCACGAGGGCGCGCGTATAAGGGTGCCGCGGACGCTCGATGATGTCGGTCGCGGGCCCGAGCTCGACGATCTTGCCGAGATACATGACGGCGACGCGGTCGGAGATGTGTTTCACGACCGAGAGGTCATGGGCGATGAACACGAGGCTGAGGTTCAT
>CANGHW010000307.1 GCA_947453695.1 Opitutia bacterium | reverse complement strand
TTCTGGATGGTGGCGCTGTGGGCCTACGCGGGCTACGCGGAGAAGCGACGCGCCGGGCAGAGTGCGTGGGGTGACTACGCGTTGGCGCTCGGGGCGTTTGCGGGTGGGCTCATGAGTAAGCCAATGCTCGTGACGCTGCCCTGCGTATTGCTGCTGCTCGATTTCTGGCCGCTGCGGCGGGCGGACTTGGGCGGCGGCGAAAAAGGCGGGGTGAAAGCGTGTGGCAGGCTCGTGCTGGAGAAAGTGCCATTCTTCGCGCTGTCGGCGGCGGTGAGCTGGATCACGGTGGTCGCGCAGAAACAGGTGGGCACGCTATCGACGGTGCTCTCGCTGGACGCGCGGTTGGCGAATGCTGCGGTGGCAGTCGTGCGCTACGTGGCGAAGTTTTTCATGCCGGTCGATCTAGCAGTGCTCTACCCGCATCCCGGGACTTGGCCGACGGAGAAGGTGGGATTTGCGGTCGGCTTTCTCCTCGTGTTGAGTGCGCTCGCGATCTGGCAGGTGAAGCGACGGCCGTGGCTGTTGTTTGGGTGGCTGTGGTTTCTCGGGACCCTCGTGCCGGTGAGCGGCATCGTGCAAGTGGGCATTCAGTCGATGGCGGACCGCTATACTTATGTGCCGATGCTGGGCGTGCAGATCGCGTTGTTGTGGACGCTGCGCGAGGCCGTGACGCCCGGCCTGCGGCAGACCTGGGCGATGGGGGCGGCGCTGGTGCTCGCGGTGCTGGCGGGAAGAACCTTTGACCAGATCGGGGTGTGGAAGAACTCGATCACCCTCTTTGAGCACACCCTCGCGAAGACGGAGCGAAATTACCTGGCGCACAACAATCGTGGCACGGCGCTCTTCGATGCGGGGCGCGTCGACGAAGCGATTGCCGAGTATCGGAAATCACTCGCGGTGAATCCCGGCTACGAGGAGGCGGCCAACAACCTGGGCCACGCCCTGGCGCAGCAAGGAAGTCCGCGCGAGGCGGTGGAGCTTTACCGCAAGGCACTGCAGCTGAAGCCCGAGTTGATCGAGGCCCACAACAACCTCGGCAATGCACTCTCCGATCTGGGAGAGGTCGATGAGGCGATCACGCACTACGAATTTGTGCTCGCGCGGAAACCGCAGCACGCCGACGCGTTGAACAACTATGGTGTGGCGCTGGCGATGAAAGGTCGCCTGCCCGAGGCGGTGGCGCGGATCGAGGAAGCGCTGAAACTCGCGCCCGACAAACTCAGTGCGCACAGCAATCTCGGAAACGTGTTTGCCCTGATGGGGCGGCATGCCGAGGCGACGCGAGAGTATCGCCGGGCCTTGGAGATGAGTCCGAACGACGCGCGCACGTTGAACAATTTGGGCAATGTCTACTCCGCCCAAGGGCAGTTGGAGGAAGCGGTGAAACATTACCAGCAGGCGATCCGGCTCGAGAGCGTAAATCCCGAGGCGCACGCGAATCTCGGTTTCACGCTGGCTCGACTCGGGCGGCGGGACGAGGCGCTGACGCACCTGCGCACGGCGCTGCAGCAGAAGCCGGATTACGCGCAGGCGAAGGCGTGGCTCGACGCGGTGGTGGCGGCGCCGGCGGCTGGCAAATAACGCGAGGTCGCGCTGGACGACGCGCGGCGGGCGTGAACACTTTCCTGCCATGTCTCCCGCCGAGGCCCATACCCGCATCGCCGAACTTCGTGCTGAAGTGGCGCGTCATGAAGAGCTATATCGCAAGCACGCGCGCCCGGAGATTCCCGATTTCGAGTTCGACCAGCTGAAGCGCACGCTCGCCGACCTCGAGGCGCAGTTCCCGCAGTTTCTCGCGGCCGATTCGCCGACGCTGACGTTGGGCGACGACCGCACGGAAGGGTTTTCGCGGGCCAAGCATCGGCAGGCGATGACGACGCTCGACAACACTTACGATGAGACGGAGCTGCGAGAGTTTCATGCGCGCCTGGCGAAGCTCTTTGGGAATGAGGACCTGGCGTATTCGGTGGAGCCGAAGATTGACGGCGCATCGATCAGCGTGACCTACGAGAACGGTAAGCTGGTGCGGGCGGTAACGCGCGGCGACGGCGAGGAAGGCGACGATGTGACGGTAAACGTGAAGACGCTCGCGAATCTGCCGCACACGCTGCGCGCGCCGGAAGATCTCACGGGCACGCCGGTGCCGACCCTGGTGGAAATTCGCGGGGAAATCTTCATGCGGTTCGCGGAGTTTGCGCGGGTAAACCAAGTGCAACAGGAGGCTGGACTGGAGCCGTATGCGAATCCGCGGAACCTGGCGGCGGGTTCCCTCAAGTTGCTCGATCAGACCGAAGTGAAGGCGCGGGGCTTGGAGATCGTGGTCTACGGTCTCGGGGCGTGTGAGCCGGAGGGCTTGGTCGATTCGCAGGCGGCCTGGCACGCGGCGTTGGCGCAATGGGGCCTGCCGACGCTGGAGCACCGGCGCAATGTGCGTGGCATTGAGGCGGTGGTGGCGGCGATTCGGAATCTGGATCAATTACGAGGCACGCTGCCCTATGCGACGGACGGCGCCGTGGTGAAGTTGGATGATTTCGCGCTGCAGCAGCGCGCGGGGTATCGCGGCGAAGGGCAGAGCGCGCGCAAGCTGTCGCCGCGCTGGGCGTGCGCCTACAAATTTGCGCCGGAACGCGCGGAGACGAAACTCAAGGCGATCACGATTCAGGTCGGCCGCACGGGCGTGATGACGCCGGTGGCAGAGCTGGAGCCGGTGCAACTCGCAGGCACGACGGTATCGCGCGCCACACTCCACAATCGCGACGAGATCGCGCGAAAGGACATTCGGGTGGGCGATACGGTTTACGTGGAGAAGGCGGGCGAGATCATTCCCGCCGTGATCGGAGTAAATGGGGCCAAGCGCACGCCGGAGTGCGTGGCTTACGTTTATCCCGACAAGTGCCCGGTCTGCGGCACGACCGCGGTGCAGGTGACAGGCGAGGTGGCGATCCGTTGCCCCAATCCGGATTGTCCGGCGCAGCTCACCGGGCGCCTCGACTATGTGGCGGGCCGCAGTGTGCTCGACCTCGAAGGTCTCGGCGGCGTGGTGGCGGAAAAACTCGTGGCGACGGGCGCGGTGCGGGAGTTGTTCGATTTGTTTGCGCTGCAGGCGGAGCCATTGGGCGCGATGAATCTCGGCACGGCAGAGGCGCCGCGCGTGCTCGGGCTGAAGAACGCGACGAAGATCGTCGAAGCAATCGCTCGGGCGCGGGGCTTTGATCTTGGACGCTGGTTGCTGGCGTTGCAGATCCGCGATGTGGGCGGGGCGACGGCGCAGGACATCGCAGCGGTGCATGGGACGCTGGCGGCGGTGGCGCAGTCAGAGATTTTGCCGAAGCTCGCACGGCTCGCCGATGTGACCGAGGAAATGGCGGCGGTGAGTCCGCGGTCGCGATTGAATCCTCCGAAGGACGAAGCCGATCGCGTCGCGCGTGTCGCACGGCATGCCGCCCTCGCTGGCGAACAAGCCGAATTGGAGGCGATGCGTGAGCGCACGCCCGGTGCGGGAAGAATCGGCGCCGAAGTGGCCCGCCATACGGTAAATTTCTTCGCGAGTGAGCGGGGGCGGCGCGCAGTGACGCGGCTGGCGGAGTTGGGTATCGCCCCAGTAGCGGCGCGGCTGGCGACGGCGCCGGTTCACGGCGTGTTTACGGGAAAGACCTTTGTGCTGACGGGCACCTTGCCGACGCTGTCCCGAGAGGCGGCGTCGGCTAAGATCGAGGCCGCCGGCGGCAAGGTCAGCGGCAGCGTGAGTAAGAAGACGAGCTACGTGCTGGCCGGTGAAGAGGCCGGATCGAAACTGGAAAAGGCCCGGGCACTCGGAGTGGCTATTGTCGATGAAGCAATATTTTTGCGGATGGTCGCGGCTGAGGGAATTGAGTAGTTTTTGGGCGATTTTTTGTTATGTGATTTAAATTTGACTTTTGTCCGGTTGACTCCGCGGGCGTTGGGCCGATGAGGGTAATCATGAAGCGTTTCCCCGCCTTTGCTTTCATGTTCATGTTCAGTGGGGCCGCTTTGGCAGCGCAGGATTCTCTGGAGGTTCGGTTGCAGGTTTTGGCCGAGCAGAACCGCGAATTGCAGGATCAATTGCAGGCGCAGAAAAAACTTCTGGAGACCCTTGCAGTGGAACTGCGGGGGAGGCAGCAGGTAGAAGGCAAACGGGGGCATGAATTGTCGGAGCCCAAGGCGGAATCCAGCGAGCGTGCGGCAGGTG
>CANGHW010000306.1 GCA_947453695.1 Opitutia bacterium | reverse complement strand
GGCTTCTTCACGACCTCACACGAAGCATTTTTTTCCCTCACGGACACGGAGACGCACCGTTGGTCGGGCTGGTTGAAGATGGGCCAGTCGTTTGGCAGTTATACCATACTCTCCTTTGATCGGGAGCGTGATGTGATCACGCTTCAGCAGGGCGAACGTCGGGTGAAAATCCCCCTGCGGGCTTCGAAAGTGAAAGAGGGGAAGGCGACCATTAATGGCTCGCTGAAGTTCATGGGTGAGAAGGTCGAAGGCGTGCGGGCATCGTTGTTTTTGGGTGAAGAGGCGAGTTTCCCACTGAAGAACGGGATCGTGTTTCGCCTTAAGCCCGAGCGGCATCCGGACGGCAATATTCTCTATCACGCGAAGTTTGTAGCCACTAACGAAGACGGGACAGAGAAAGTGCTGTCGGCGCCCTCTGTGGTGGCGATCCCCGGACAGCCCTTCGGCATCCAAATCGGCGACTTTGGGTATTCGTTTACGCCGTAAGGAGCCCGACTCAGGGCGTTTTTGCTGCGCCGGAGCGCGCGGCGGGACGCGGGTGGAAGGCGAGAATCGCAAGTGGCTGAGCGCGTTGGGTCGCAGGTGGGCCGGGACGTCTCTGGGCCGGTAGGAGAAACTGGCCTCTGGCCATGCGGGGGATGGGACGCGCCCGCCCGCCCCAAACGAACGATGGTGCGCGCGAGGGCGGGCAGCCCGGGCTGAAGCTCCGGGCTACGAGGGGCGGAGCTTTGGCGGATGGTGCGGTCAGGGCAGGCGGGGCCTGCGTTGCATCGTGAGGGCTGTGGGTGCACTCGGCGTGGTTGGGGTGAGGTGGACTTGAGCGGTGATCCTGCCGACGTAGCGGCCGCGAATGCGGATGTGGGACGTTGTTGGGCGGTCGTGTTGAACGCACTCGTCGTCCCGGCCGCGGCTCGGGTAGACTCGGTGTTTGTCGGCGGGCTCTATTGGGTCTGAGCGCGCCGTGGGGAAGAGGAACTTCGGCGTGGTATCCGAGGAGAGAGGCCGGGGCGGCGCTCGAATCGGGCTGGGTTGCATTCGGAATCGGGGCCTGACTGGCTGGGCGGAGCATGAACTTTGCTCGACTCTTGCTCGTGACGGGGATGCTGGCGCTGGCCGGCGGATTGGTGGCGCAGGACGCGGCCGAAAAGGCCCGCATGGATCGAATCAGGGATGAAGTGGCGAAGCGGCGGAAGCTGCTGGAAACCGCCCACGGCGAGCGCGGGATCGTGTTCGCACCTTACCGCTACGACGACAAGTGGTATGCCGAGGCGCACGATTTGGTGATCGAAGATGCAGCGCTGGTAACCGCCGGGCAGACAATCGCCACCTATGCGCGTAAAGAGGTCATGATCAGCGGCCGGGTCGTGCAAAAGAAGATCACCGTCCATGCACCGAAGGTCACGGGCGAGGTCGGCCTCGCGAAGCTCCGGGCGGCGCTGGAGGGGCAGGGGCTGGTTTTGGTGCCGGTCGGAACCAAGAGCCTGGCGTTGATCGAGGCGGCGGAGGCTGGCAAGGCGCCGTAAGGGGTGTTCGCACTCGTCTGCACGCAGGGGAGTTACGGCGTGGAGATCGTCGCTCTTATGAAAAAAACCTGGGCTGCGCTGAACGTCTTTACCGCTGCTGAGTGGCGGGCTTTCGGGCTGCACGCGCTGGTGACGATGGGAATCGCGGCTGGGATGTGGGCCGTGGCGCCCTCGCGGGCGGGGCAGTGGGCGGGGGTGATGATGGCCGCCGCGTTGCTACCGGTGCCGCCGGTGGTGATTTACGGCCTGCGGCGGTGGCGTAAATGAGGGGCAGCGGGTCGGCTAGCGTGTAGCGTGACCACCCGCGGAAGACGGCGGACAGGGGACAGTCCGCCCCACGCTTAAGACAGGATCGCTTTCACGACGTCGCCGTGGACGTCGGTGAGGCGGTATTGGCGGCCTTGGAATTTGTAGGTGAGGCGCGTGTGATCGATGCCGAGGCAGTGCAAAATCGTCGCCTGGAGGTCGTGGATGTGGACGGGATTTTCGGCGACGTTGAAGCCGAAGTCGTCGGTGCTGCCGTGCGTGATGCCGCCTTTGATGCCGCCGCCGGCCATCCAGAGGGAGAAGGCTTTGCCGTGGTGGTCGCGGCCGTATTTGTCGCGGTTTGCGGTGCCTTGCGCGTAGGGCGTGCGGCCGAATTCGCCGCCCCAGATGACGAGCGTCTCGTCGAGGAGGCCGCGTTGCTTGAGGTCGCGCACGAGGGCGGCGGCGGGTTGATCGGTGTCCTGCGTCATCTGCGGGAGCAGTTCGTGAAGGCTGCCGTGGTGATCCCAGTCGCGGTGATAGAGCTGGATGAAGCGCACGCCGCGCTCGGCGAGGCGGCGGGCGAGGAGGCAGTTGCGGGCGAAGGAGCCGGGCTCGCGGACGTCGGCGCCGTAGCTGTCGAGCGTGGCGGCGGATTCGCCGGCGAGGTCCATGAGGTCGGGGACGCTGCGCTGCATGCGATACGCCATCTCGTATTGGGCGATGCGCGTCTCGACCTCGGGGTCTCCGCTCTGTGCGAGTTGCTGGCGGTTGAGTTCGGCGAGGCCATCGAGCATGACGCGGCGGCGCTCGCGCGTGAGGCCGACGGGATCGTCGAGGTAGAGCACGGGCTCGCCGGCGCTGCGGAATTGGACGCCCTGATGCTGGCTCGGGAGAAAGCCGCTACCCCAGAGGCGCGCGAGGAGGCCCTGACCGGATTTCTTCTTGTTCACCGAGACGAGAACGACGAAGGAAGGGAGGTTATCGTTGAGCCGGCCGAGGCCGTAGTCGGTCCATGCACCCATGCTGGGACGGCCGGGCAATTGACTGCCGCTCTGGAAAAACGTGATGGCGGGATCGTGGTTGATCGCCTCGGTGTGCATCGAGCGGATCACGCAAATCTCGTCGGCGATATCGCGCGTGTGCGGCAGGAGATCGCTGATGCGCGTGCCGGATTTTCCGCCGGCTTGAAAGGCGAACTTGCTCGGCTGCACGGCGAGGCGGGCCTGGGAGGCGACCATGCCGGTGATGCGCTGGCCGCGGCGGATGGAGTCGGGGAGGTCCTCGTTGAAGCGCGTGGCGAGGACGGGTTTTTCGTCGAAAAGGTCGAGGTGGGACGGGCCGCCGGATTGGAAGAGACAGATGACGCGTTTGGCTTTCGGCGCGAAGTGCGGGAGGCCGGGGAGCGCGCCTGTCGGGGCCGGTGTGACCGAGGAAAGCGGAGAAGGAGATGCGGCGAGGAGGTCACGGCCGAAGAGTTGGGCGAGGGCGGCGGTGCCCAGGCCGAGGCCGGTCTTGGTGAGGAAGTCGCGCCGGGAGTGGAAGGCTTGGTATTGGTGGCAGGACATTTGCGGAGAAGGGTGATCGGTGGTCGGGGGATTCCTCCCGCCTCTCACGAGGCGGGCTACCGGTCAGTGTTTGGTGACGGTCTCGTCGAGGTTGAGGATGAGGCTCGCGACGCTCGTGGCGGCGGCGAGGTCGGCGGGGGGGATCGAGGGATCGACGGCGGCGGTGCCGACTTTCAGCAAGGCCTCGGCATCGGCGGGGTGAGCGGCGAAATCGGTGCGGAGTTTATCAAACGTCCGCACGAGCACGGCCGATTCCGCGGGGAGCGGTTTGCGGCCGGTGGCGGCTTGGAAGGCGAAGCTGAGGCGCGCGGAGGTGTCGCCGGGCGCGTCGCGGAGGACGCGCGTGGCGAGGCGGCGGGCGGCCTCGAGGAAGCCGGGTTCGTTGAGGAGCGTGAGAGCCTGGAGGGGCGTGTTGGTGCGCGAGCGGCGGACGGTGCAGAATTCGCGGTCGGGCGAATCGAACGTCGTCATTACCGGGTGCGGCACGGTGCGCTTCCAAAAAGTATAGAGGCTGCGACGATAGAGGTCGGACTCGGTGCTCACGCCCCACTTGGTGCTGGGGTAGGCCGCGCCGACGACGATGCCCTCGTAGAGTTTTTCCGGTTGGTAGGGATAGACGCTGGGGCCGCCGATGCGGGGTGTCAGGAGTCCGGAGACGGCGAGGGCTTGGTCGCGGATGAGTTCGGCGGGGAGACGCACGCGCGGGCCGCGGGCGAGGAGGCGGTTCTCTGGATCGCGGGCGAGGAGGGCGGGCGAAACGGCGGAGGACTGGCGGTAAGTGGCGGAGAGGACGAGGGTGCGGAAGAGCGCTTTGACGTTCCAGCCGCCGTCGACGAAGTCGCGCGCGAGCCAGTCGAGGAGTTCGGGGTGGCTGGGCCATTCGCCCTGGGAGCCGAAGTCCTCGAGAGTCTTCACGAGGCCGGTGCCGAAGAGC
>CANGHW010000305.1 GCA_947453695.1 Opitutia bacterium | reverse complement strand
TCCCAGACACTCTGCACCGAGGCGCGCACGAGCAGGGACTGGTCGTAGTAGTAGGCCGTCTTCATATCGGCCGGCAGGTCATGTTTGAGGTCGCGGAGGACGGCGGTGAGGGCCGTTGCGATATCGAGTGTGCTGCCGTCCGGCTGACTGCGGATATTGAGCAGCACGGCAGGAGCCCCCTCGGCGGAGACGACGTTGAAGATGGGTTCAGGGCCGCGTTCGACGCGGGCGAAGTCTTGAATCCGGATCGGATGGCCGTTTACGACGGCGACGGACAGGGCCTCGATATCGGCGATGGTGTGAAGGCGACCGTCAACCACGGTGAGGTAGAGCGTGTGGTTTTCTTCATGCATCCCCGCCGGGGCGACGAGGTTGTTTTTCGTGAGAGCGTCGGCGACTTGCGTGAGCGCGAGACCCGCAGCTTGGAGCCGCAGGGGATCGACGATGACGTGGTATTCCGGGGTGCGACCGCCGACCAGATCGACGCGGGCGACGCCGGGGATGCGGAGGATGCGCGGCTTGAGTTCGTAGCGGGCCGTTTCCCAGAGTTCGGTGCTGGATCGCTGCGGGCTCGTGAGGCTGACGCCGATAATGGGGAAGGCGGAAAATGTGAGGCGCCACACGGTCGTGCTCGCGGTGGATGGCAGCGTGGAGCGGATCTGGCCGAGCCGGCTGTGCACGTAGAGTTCGGACTGGATCATATCCACCTGCCAGTTGAAGAACACGCTGATTTCGGCGGAACCGCGGCCGGTGGTGGAGCGGATGGTGACGGAGCCAGGGATGTCCTTCATCGCCTCCTCGATGGGGCGCGTGATGGCAGCCATCATCTCGTCGGCCGGCATCACGCCGTTGTCGACGAGGATGACGACGCGCGGAAAATTCGTCTGCGGGAAAACCGACGACGGCATACGCAGCGCGCACAAGACTCCGGCAATGCATGCGGCGAGAGTGATGAACGTGATCGCCAAGCGATGTCGGACGGCGAACGAGCCAGCGCCAGTGGTGGCCGCCGCGGAGGAACCGCCGCTCATTTGGCGGCCTCCTTGGCGGCGGGAGCGAGGACGCGGATTTTGGTTACTTTCGGCAAACCATAAGCGCCGACCGTGACGACCGTCGCACCTTCCGCGATGCCGTCGCCGGAGATTTCGATCAGATCACCGTCGCGGAGTCCGACATGGATGGGCATTTGTTTCGCGACTTCGCCCGTAACGATGGAGACGGTGCTGTGACCCTCGGTGTCGGTGACGACGCACTCGGCGGGAACCGCAAGGTGATCGGCGCGGGTTTCCGTGGCGATACGGACGGCAGTGAACTTACCGGGCCGCACGCCGCTCGATTTGGGCAGGGCAAGGCGAACGAGCACCGTGTCTGTGGCCGGGGTGACGACCGGGGCGACGAACTGGACGGTGGCCGCGGTGAGCGGTTTTTCGTCGCTAGCGAGCCGCGCAAAGAGGGCCGCGGTTTGGCCGGACTGCACCGCGGCGGCTTCGTGGGCAGGTAGCTGGAGTGCGACGGTGAGACGGTCGGCGTCGACGACTTCGCCGACTTCCTTTCCGGCATCGAGCCACTCCCCGGGTTTGACGGTAATCCGAGCGAGAGTGCCGGCCAGAGGCGAACGAATCGCGAGCTGCGATTGCTGGAGCTGGGCGGCGGCGACTTCCGCGTAAGCGGCGGCGAGGCGGTCGGCGGCTTCCTGCAGGGCGCGCTCCGAGGTGCCCTCGGCGGCGAGGAGCTGCGTTTGGCGATCGCGGGCTTTTTCCGCGTTGGCCACGGCGGTTCGCGCCCGCGTAAACGCGGCATCAGCCGCCCGGGAGTCGAGTTGCACGAGGGTGGCTCCCTTTTCAACCGAGGCTCCTTCGATGCCAGGCACAGCTACAACAAGGCCCGCTGCTGAGGCGGCCAATCGAGCGCCACCCGTGGGCGAGGTCTCCACCGTGCCATAGCCGGTAACGTAGGCGTGAAGCGTGGTGCGGACGACTTTACCGACGGAAACGGTGACAACAGTCTCGGGTTTCTTTTCCTCCTCTGCCCGGGCGGCGGCGAGGGGCGTGGTCAGAAGCAGGAGGAGGGAGAGGGGACGGGTGAAGCGGGGAAGCATGGGAGGGAGGAAAGGGTGTTAGTTGGAGGTGGTGCGGGCCGCCTTTCGCCAAGCGTCCTCGGGCCACGCCAGCGGACGTTGGAGGGCATCTTCAAAGGCGGTGAGGGCTTGCTCGACGCGGCTGCGGGCTTCGAGTTCGGCGCGGGCATTGTCGGCGAGTTCGAGCTGGGCGCGGGTGAGTTCGAGGCGGGAGGTCTCGCCGGCGGTTTGTTGCGCGAGGACGGTCTTGGCCAGCTGGGTGAGACTGCGGCGCATCGCATTGACCGTCTCCAAATCCCCAAGGGCGGAGGTGTAGGCCGCGGAGGCACGGTCCACCTCGGCCAGAATGCGGTGCTGGAGGGAGAGGAATTTCGCCGCGGAGGATTCGCGGCGGGCCTGCGCGGCGGCGATGGGGCCTTGGTTTTGGTGGAAGATCGGGAGCGTGACGCCAAGGGAGAGCGACCATTTGCCGGCGCCTTGGTCGAGTTGGTAGCCGGGACCAAAGGAGAGGTCGGGATATTGACGGGCGATTTCAACTTGGAGGGCGGCCTGGCTGGCGGCGTAGTCGGCGAGCGCGGCGAGGACGTCGGCGCGATTTTGCGCGGCGAGTCGGCGCGCGTCGGCGGGAGCGAGCGGTGCGGTGGGAGCGGAGAGGCCGGCGAAGGAGACGCTCACATCCGCGAGAGCGGCAAGTGGGACGCCGACGGCTTCGGCGAGGCGACTGCGTGCGAGGGTGACGGTGCGGTCGGCTTCACGGGCGGCGAGTGCGGCGCGGTTAAGGGCGATGCGGGCTTGGGCGGCTTCGAGCGGCGAAACTTCGCCGGCCTTCACCTGCGTATCGACAATCTTGGCCGCTTGCACGAGGAGTGGATTTTGATCGCGCCAGATGAGGGCGGCACCTTCGGCGGCGTGAAGGTCGGTGAGGGCGCGACGAACCGTCGTGCGCGTGAGCCAGGCGGCCGACGCGAGAGTGAGGCGGGCGGCCTCGGCTTGGGCGCGCGCCTCCGCGGTGCGATAGGTGCGTTTGCCGGCGAGTTCGAGCGGGAGGTCGAGCGCGTAGCCGAGAATCCAAGGGCTTACGCCGGCGGTTGCATCCTGGTTGTAGCCGGGCGTGAAATTGAGCGACGGATTGGGGCGGGCGGCGGCGGTTTGGGCGTTGGCTTCAGCCTCGGCGAGCTGAGCACGGGCGAGGTCGAGTTCAGGGCTGAAGTAAAAGGCGGCGAGCGTGAGGCGTTGAAGGTCCCACTCTTCGGTGGTAGCCGGTGCGCCGCGAGCGCTCAGGAAACGCACGAGCCCGGAGTCGCCGAAGGTGCGGCTCTCCAGTTGGACCTGCGAAGTGGCTGGGTTAAGATCCTTCGGTTGATACGTTGTGCAGCCAGCGAAAAAACCGGTCGCGAGGGCTACGGGGAGAAAACGGGGAAGCGGCATAGCAGAAAGAAAGCGATGGGAATCAGGGAGACGGAGCGCGGGGGCGGAAAATGCGCAGCTCGGCGGGGGTGGCATCTTGGGCGGGCACCGCGAGGTAGAGGCGATCCAGTTCGGCGACGAAGAGTGACGTGGCTGCGCCCTTGGCGGTGGGTATCTGCTCAATCCGCGCATAGTGGTCGGCGTCCTGCTGGCGGATCACATCGATGAAACCGGCACCGCAGGAGACGTAGATCAGGTGGCGCTTGGCGTCATAGTGGACGCCGTCGGGCTCCGCGTTGATGTCGAGGCTGGTGACTTCACGGCCGTTCGTGGTGTCGAAGACGGCGAGCTTGCCGGATTCGCAGCCGACAAAGAGGCGGTGCGAGGCGCGGTCGAAGCCCATCGGGATGTTATCCTTGGCGGCGCGCACGGGCCACGTGGCGATGACCTTGCCCTGCGAACGGCTTATGACGGCGATGTGATTCGCGGCCGGGACGTTCACGTAAATGCGGTCACCATCGAGTTCGAACTGCTTGGGGAAATTCGCGAGGGGGATTTCGGAGCCGAGGGTATCGGTGCGGGTATTGATAATGGCGAGGGCACCGAATCTCTTGCCGATGCCGACGAAGAGTTCGCCGGTGGCGTCGTCGAAGCGGAGGTTGTTGGCCTTCTCGCGGAACCCGAATATTCGACCCGGGAAATAGGTGGCGGAGTCGAAGGTGCGGACCTTGCCGTCGCCGTTGGAAACGTAGAGGAAATGTGACTCGGGACGATAGACGACCCATTTGGGTTCATTCATGC
>CANGHW010000304.1 GCA_947453695.1 Opitutia bacterium | reverse complement strand
TCTGACTTCTTCACCTTGCCTGCGTCATTGGCGCCTTTTTCGGCCCATTTTTCTGCCGATGTGGCACCGTGGGAATGGTTAAAGGTGATCGGTGCAGCTCTGGCTGCTCAGCCGTGGGCGGAGTTGATTTCTGTGCCAGCGGGTCGTCCCGCTGGCCTGCACGTGGAGGGGGCGGTGTTTCTCCATCCGTCGGTCAAGTTGCCGCCACATGCGACGATCATCGGGCCAGCTTGGATTGGCGCGAAGACGGAGATCCGCCCGGGTGCGTTCGTCCGGGGTAATGTGATTGTCGGTGAAGGGTGCGTGCTCGGGAACGCGTGTGAGTTCAAAAACTGCGTCCTGATGGACCACGTGCAGGTGCCGCACTTTAGCTACGTGGGCGATTCGATTTTGGGGAGCGGCGCGCACTTTGGCGCCGGCGTCATTTGCTCCAACCTGCGCTTGGACCAGAAGCCGATTGTCGTTCGGATGCCGGAGGCCACGTATGAAACGGGGCTGAAAAAATTTGGCGCGATTGTGGGGGAGAAAGCGGAAGTGGGCTGTAATGCCGTGCTCAATCCCGGCACCCTGTTAGGCCCGCGTGCACTGGTAATGCCGGCGATGGCGTTTACTGGCTATCTGCCGCCGTCTACAATCGCACATACGCGGGCGGCGATAAAACTGATCCCCCGCCGGGATTGACGGCGGCTCGGCGCGTCCCCGAAGCTCTCGCCTCCTCTCATGCGCACTCTCACTGGCATCACGCCTTCCGGCACGCTCCATATCGGAAATTACTTCGGCGCGATGCGCCCGGCCATCGACGCACAGAAGCGGGGCGACTGTTTCTACTTTATCGCCGACTATCACTCGATGACGACGGTAACGGACGCGGCGGAGCGACGGAAGAATACCATGGGAATCGCCCTCGACTGGCTCGCGTGCGGATTGGATCCGAAAAACAGCGTGTTCTGGCGGCAGAGTGATGTGCCTGAAGTCTGCGAACTGATGTGGATGCTCGGCTCACTTGCTCCGATGGGGCTTATGGAGCGCGCACACAGCTACAAGGACAAGACGGCGAAGGGCATTGAAGCCAACTTTGGTCTCTTCGCCTATCCCGTGCTGATGGCGGCGGACATCTTGCTTTACGATGTGAACCGGGTTCCGGTCGGCCGCGACCAGAAGCAGCACGTCGAGATGACTCGCGACATGGCGATCAAGTTTAACCACACCTACGGCGATACGTTTGTCATTCCGGAGTCGGAGATTCGCGACGAAGTGGCGGTGATTCCGGGACTCGATGGCCAAAAGATGTCGAAGAGCTATGGCAACACGATCGAGATCTTCGGCGACGAAAAGGCGCTGCGGAAAAAAATCATGGGCATCGTGATGGATTCGCGCACGCCGGCCGAACCCAAGCCGGATGCCGATAAGAATCTCGCGGTCCAGTTATTGAAGCTCTTTGCGACGCCTGAGGTCTCGGCCGACTACGAAAATCGCTTGCGCGTCGGTGGATTGGGCTACGGCGACTTGAAGAAGGCGTTGTTTGAGCACTACTGGAATCACTTCACCGCAGCCCGGGTTCGGCGAGCTGAATTTGCGGCGAATCTCGATCATGTGGAGGTTGTGTTGCGCGATGGTGCCGAGCGCGCGCGCGCTGTCGCCGAACAGGTGATCGGGCGGGCTCGCAAGGCGAGCGGGTTGCGCTAATCCTTGCCGCTGGGACGACGCGAAATTAGAGCACCGCGTCCGTCGGCGGGTTAAGGGCTGCGATGTGCGACATAATGCGCTCGCTTGCTACTTGATACCGTTCCTTGCCGGCGGAGGGAACATCGTAGTCGGCGGGAATGATGGGCTTGCCGAAGACGACGGTGACCCGGGTGCCGAGGCGCGGAATCTTGGCACCTTTGCCGTAAGCCTCGAAAGAACCGAAGATGCGTGCCGGCACGACGGGGACTTGCGTGCGGCAGGCGATGAGACCCACGCCGGCCTTGGCAGGTTGAAGTCGGCCGTCGATCGAGCGCGTGCCTTCAGGAAAGAGAATGAGGCCTCGTTCATCCTTGATGGCTTTGAGCACGCGCTTGATGGCGCTCACGTCTTGCCCGCCGTCGCGGTCGACGGGAATGGTGCCGACCGAGTCGAGCCACCACGTGGAGAAGCCGCCCTTCCAGAGCGTCTTGCGGGCGAAATAAGCGATCTGGCGCGGGACTTGGCAGCCAATGAAGGGTGGATCGAGAAAACTGGTGTGGTTGGCCGCGACGAGAAAGCCACCCGCGGGCGGCAGGTTTTCCACGCCAATGATATCTCCACGAAAAAACATGCTATGCAGCACGCCAATGAGGTAGTGGCACACGCCGTAGATCGGCTGCATCTCGACTTGGGGAAAGGCGCGGCTCATGGGGTGTTGAGACGGGGGGCGAGGAGGGTGGAAATGCGGTCGACCACTTGATCGAGGGTGAGAAACGTGGAATCGATGTCGGTGGCGCCGACGGGGCAAGTGAGTGGCGCAGTTTTGCGCGACGAGTCGAGACGGTCTCTTTCGGTGATGCTATCCTGTTGGCCCTCACTGGCGCGGCGGCGAGCGCGCTCGGCGGGATCGGCGTGGAGGAAGAAGCGAAAATCGGCGTCCGGAAAAATCACGGAGCCGATGTCGCGCCCCTCCATGACGAGACCACGAAATCCCTGGCTACGCGCAAACTCAGCTTGGCCCCGCTGGTAGGCGAGGAGGGCGGTGCGGAGCGCGGGGATGGCGGAGAATGGGGAGACGGCGGCGTTGACGGCGGGGGTGCGGATTTCGGCATCCGGCACGACGCGGCCGGAGATCTCCATCTGCGCGCGGCGGCCCTCGAGGCGCGTGCTGAAGCGGAGCGAAGCTAGGGCAGCTTCCACCGATGCGGTGTCATCAGCCTGCACGCCACGTTGGAGCAGTTCTGCTGTGACGGCACGATAGAATGAACCGGTGTCCACATGCATGAGACGGAAGCGCTCACTTAGTGCACGCGACGTGGAAGACTTGCCCGAGGCGGCGCCGCCGTCGATGGCGACAATGAGGAAAGGCGCGGAAGCAGGGGTCACGAGGCGAGGGAGTTTTTCCGCACGGTTTCCAGCAACTCAAAAAAGTGCGGAAAAGTTTTGGCGCAGCAGGCGGGATTGCGAATCGTCAGCCACGGGCGTCCGTTGCCATGAAGGTCGTGCGAGCCGAGGATGCCGAAACTCATGGCAAACCGGTGGTCGCCGTAGGTCTCGATCTCAATGGGCGCTGCCACTGTGAGGTGGCGGAGCGCGGCGAGGTCGGGCGTGATGGCGAGGGCATCGTGCGTCTCGACCACAGATTGGCCCAGTTTGGTCAATTCACGGGCCATACCGGCGACGCGGTCGGTCTCTTGTTTGCGGGAGTGTGCGATGCCGCTGATGGTCGTGGGGCCGGTCAGGAGTGGGGCGAGGGCGGCGAGGGTGAGGAAGGTGTCGGAGAAATCGCTGAAGTTTTGGTTGAGGCCGCGCAGAGTCGCGCTGGGTCGCACGGTGACATCTACGTCGCCGCCAGCCGCGAGCACGGAGGCTCCGACGTGGGTCAGAACGTTGAGAAATTGCGAGTCGCCCTGCAGGCCCTGCGCGGGCGGGAGGAGATTGGCGACGTGAATGTTACCGCCCACTGAAAGAGGAAGTGCGGTGAAGTAGCTGGAGGCGGTGGCGTCTGGTTCGATGGCGTAGCTCGGGGGCGGGGCGTAGCGGCCGGTGGGAATCGCAATCGCGTCGCCTTGGCGTGCGAGTTTTTGGGCAAAGCCAAACTGCGCCATCTGGTTCATCGTCATCGCCACGAAGGGCCAACGGACGCCACCGATGAGCGTCACGGAGATCGGCGCGCTCGCCAACGGGGCGACCATGAGGAGCGCCGATAGGAGTTGGCTGCTCTCGCTGGCGTCTATGCTGACAGGCCCGCCGAGGAGGCCGCGGGCGTGGATTTCGAGCGGGAAGAAGCCTTCGACGCTGGTGCAGCGGATATCGGCGCCAAGGGTGCGGAGAGCGTCGATGAGGGGCTTCATCGGGCGCTTGCGCATTTGGGCGACACCATCGAGGCGGTAGATACCGCGCGGGGCCGCGGCGCAGAGGGCTGTCAAAAAGCGGGCGGCGGTGCCGGCGAGGCCGACGAAGAGATCGGTGGTGCCGACGGTGAAGCCCTTGGTTTGATCCGAGACGCGAAGAGTGTGGGCGGACTCGTCGGCTGTTACGGTGAAGCCGAGTTTGCGCAGGGCCTCGGCCATGAGGTGCGTGTCTTCGCTGAAGAGCGCGCCAGTGAGGGTAACAGGCGCGTC
>CANGHW010000303.1 GCA_947453695.1 Opitutia bacterium | reverse complement strand
GTAGGTGACAACGACGGGCGCGCTCGCGGGGCTCGCGGTGGCGGTTACCGCCTTGGGCGTGCCGTCGTAAGTGGCGGACGGGTTGGTCAAGTTGATCGCGACATTGCGCGTGCCGACGTTGAGCGCGACGGCGGTGGTGGTCGTGCTGCCGGCGATGTTGGTGAGGACGCAGTCGAAATTGCCGGCCGACTGGGTGGTGACGTTGGACAGCGTGAGGGTGGCGGTGGTGGCGGAGGTGTTGCCGGTGATGTTCACCCCGTTGCGGCGCCATTGATAGGTGACGGGCGAGGCGGAGGTGGCGACGGTGAACGTCGCGCTGCCGCCGGAGATCACGTTTTGCGCGACCGGGGCGGTGGCGATGTTGGGCGCGGCGGTGAACGTGAGGTCGTCGATGGCGATGCCATCGTCGGAGCCGGAGTCGTCGGTGTCTGTCCAACGGAGCGTAAGGGTCTGACCGGGTGCCCAGGTGAGACCTGTGACGGTGACCGGTGCGATCACTGTGCGATTGGCGGCGACGTTGCCATCGAGAACGGTGGCCGTGCCACTGGCGACGGGGGCGGTGAAGCTCAGGGCATCAACGTTGGTGTAGGTGCCGATGCTGAGGGTGGTGGCACCCGTGGCCCAGGCGAAGGTGAGCTTGTTGGGCGTGTTGGAACCGCCGTTACGCCACTGCTCGCCGGTGTAGCCCACGGTGAAGGTGGTGAGGGTCTGGCCGGTGTTGTTGACGAAGGCGACGCCGTAGCGGCCGGCGAAGGTGCCGCTGCCGAGAGAGCCAAGGGCGCGGTCGGTCGCGGCGGAGGCGCCGTAGGAGTTGATGCCGCCCGAATTGCTGGAGCCAGTGTCGGGCTTGAACAGCACGTTGGCGCCGGATCCGCTGTTCTTAGTGATGCTCCAGCCGGCGAGATCGCTGGCTCCCACGCCATTGGGCACGGCGGCGGAAAGTTCGAAAGGACCGGTGCCGGTGAACGTGAACGAGCCGGTGTTGGGCAGCGTGTCGAAGTTCTGCGCGTAGGTGCCGCTCGTGTAGTTGATCTGCGGGCCGGGCGGCGGGAGCGTCACGGTAAGCGCGACGGCGGTCGAGGTCGTGGAGCTGACGGAATTGGTGACGATGACATCGTAGTTTCCGGCGTCGGCACTAGTGACGGCGGTGAGCGTCAGGGTCGCAGAGGTGGCGCCGGCGATGGTGGCGGCATTGGCCGCGGTGACGTTGGTGAGATTTACGCCGCCCTTGCGCCATTGATAAGTGAAGGGCGTGCTACCGGTCGCGGCGACGGTGAAGGTGGCGTTGGCGCCGAAGACCACGGAGGCGGCGACCGGAGGCGTGGAGATCGTGGGCGCAACCGGCGTGACGGTGAGCGCGACGGGCGTCGACGTGGCATCAGGAGCGGTGCCGTTGGAGATGACGACATCGTAGTCGGCCGCGTCGGCGGCTTGGACACCGGTGAGCGCGAGCGTGGCGGTGGTGGCGGAGGTGTTGCCGGTAATATTCACGCCGGCCTTGCGCCACTGATACGTGAACGGGGCCGTGCCGCCGGCGACGACGGTGAACGTCGCGTTGGCGCCGGCGTTGACGGTGGTGGCGACCGGCGGAGTCGTGATGGTCGGGGCGAGGGCGAGGGCGGTCGTGAAGCTGAGCGTAGTGTCGGCCGCGGGACGGAGACTGAGCGTCGCGGTATCGGAGACTTTCGCGGCGAGGACCGTGACGGTGACCGTGTCGTTATCGATGAAGCTGACCGGCGGCGTAATCGTGAAGGTCTTGCTGTCGGCGCTGACGGTGACCGTGGCCGAGAGCGGGCCGGTGCGAGTGGAGGAAAGAGTGAACCAACCGTTGCTGACGGTGACGGCTTGGTTGAACGTTAGCACGATGTTGGCACTGCCATTAACGCCGGTGGCGCCGGCGGCGGGCGTGGTGCTCGCGATAGCCGGGGCGGTAGGCGCCGCTGCGGCCGTGGTAAGGGTGACCTTGAGATCATCGATACGCCAATTGGCCGTGCTCGCACCGGGGCTGCCGGCACCACTGTGTCCATAGAGACGCAAGGTGACGGCCGCGCCAGCGGCGCCGACGACGGGAGCGGCCAACGTGGGAGTCAACAAGGCCCAGGAACTGTTGTTGGAGATGGCGCCGGTGGCGATGGCGGTGGTGTAGTTATCGACACTCGAGAAAATCGAATAGGCCTGCGGGCCGGTGCCGGTGGAGCGGGTGCCGAAAGCGAGGGCGGAGATGCTCACCGACTTGTTGGCCGTGGCCGGGGTGAAAGAGACCTCAAAGAAGGCCGAGCCGGTGCCGGCCGTCTTATCGAGCGCACCCACGCGGGCGGCAGCACCGGCGTTGGACGTGCCTGAAGCACCCGTGTAGCCGGTGGAGGCCGAAGTGGTGGTGAGGGTGGTCGTCGTGCCGTTGTTGTTGTTCTGCGTGACGGTGCCGCCAGTGATGTCGGACGGAAGTGCTACGACAGATGGGGTGGCGACGGTGAAATCCCACGTGGCGACGGTCGTCGGGGCGGTGATACTAACCGTGAGCGTGGCAGCGGCGCTGGTGGCGTCGGGCGAGATTGTGTTGGCGACGACGACGTCGAAGGAGCCGGCGTCGGCGAGTTGGGTATTGGTAATCGTGAGGGTGGCGGAGGTCGCCCCCGAGTAGGTCGAGCCGTTCCCGGTGGCCCCATCGGCGATCGCAGAGCCGCCCTTGCGCCATTGGTAGGTGAAGGGTGCGGTGCCGGTGGCGACGACGCTGAGCGTGGTGAGACTGCCGACCGTGGTGGACTGCGAGGCCGGGGCGGTGGAGATAGTGGGCGCGGCGGCAGTAACGGTGAGCGTGGCGGCGGCAGACGTGGCGGAGGGGGTTACGCCGTTGGTCACGACGACGGTGTAGCTGCCGGCATCGGCACTCTGGACATTCGAGATAATTAACGTGGCAGACGTGGCGCCGGTGATCGTGGGACCATTGGCGAGATCGGTGGCCCCCTTACGCCATTGGTAAGACAAGGTAGGCGAGCCCGTGGCGGTGACGGAGAAGACGGCGGTCGTGCCGGCGGCGCGGGTGAGCGCGACGGGCGGAGTGGTCACGCTGGGCGGGATGCCGTTGATCACGAGATTGGCGCCGGAGCTGGTGACCGAGCCGACGGAGTTGGTGACGACGACGGTGTAAATGGCGAGATCGGCGGCCTGAACGTTGGTCAGCGTGAGAGAGGCGGTCGTGGCCGTGGCGTTCCCGGTGATGGGCTCGTCATTCTTCAGCCACTGATAGGTGAAGCTCGTATCGGTGGTGGAGCTGGCGGCGACGGTGAAGGTGGCCGAGCCACCGACGGTGGCGGTCTGAGCGACGGGCGGCGTGCCGATCGTCGGGATACCACTGGCAGTCTGGCCATCGACTTTGGCGCGAAGCGTGGCGGCCGCACCGGCGAGGCGGGTATCGGAGAAGAAGGTGTAGCCAGTGTCGGATTGGAGCTGACCTGCGGAGGTGACGAAATTCTGCCAAGGGGTGCTGCGCACGCCGGCGATGTTCGGGACCTTGATGGCGATGACGCGGATATTAGCGGCGCCGGTCGCGAGGAGACGGTCAATGGCGTCGCCCGTGCCAGCGAGGGGGACGACAACGACGATCTTCCACGTGAAACCGGGGATGGCGACGCCGCTGGCGATGGTGGATCCGGCGAAGCCGCCGGGACCGGAAATGATGAGGATTTCGTTGCCGGCGGAGGCGAGGGTGCGGCAGTAGGTCTCGAAGCTGGCCCAGACGCCCTGATTATTGTCCGGGGTCTGCGGCATCATGTTCGACATGGTGAAGACGACCTGGTTGTCGGAGGCCGTCACGGTGCGGTCGGCGGAAGGGCAAAGGTGGCCGCGGTCGTAGCCGGAGCCGGAATAGTCGGTGGTGAGGACCTGATAGAAGCTGGCCGGATAGAGAGGGGGACCATCGACGATGAAGTTCGAGCGGCCGCTGGAGCCGACATCACCGGCGGTGAGATTCCACGCGACCCAGTTGGGCTCACGCGTGGAGTCGTTGTAGGCCATCGCGTATTGGGCGCGCGAGATGAGGTAGTTGGTCCGGCTGAGGGTGGCACTGGCGTTGTCGGCACTGCTGGGATTGCCGGTCAACATCTGCTTCTGAACATCAATGGTCGCGAAGGCGGCGACGGCAGAGAAGAGGGTGGCGACGAAGGCGGAGGCGAAGCGATGGAGTCTCACGGTAGGAAAATGGCTGCGGTGAACAACGGGTGCGAAGATAGAGCCGGAAATCGGCCAATAAATGAGCTAAAGAACGAAAGGCGGACAAAAGATGAGTTAACGGAGGG
>CANGHW010000302.1 GCA_947453695.1 Opitutia bacterium | reverse complement strand
GAGCGGTGTCTCGGAAGTCGGGAGCGGTGTCTCGGAAGTCGGGAGCGGTGTCTCGGAAGTCGGGAGCGGTGTCTCGGAAGTCGGGAGCGGTGTCTCGGAAGTCGGGAGCGGTGTCTCGGAAGTCGGGAGCGGTGTCTCGGAAGTCGGGAGCGACTTTCGCGCTAGTGCAAATGAGGCTACGGTGCAACCTCCGGCTCGATCGGCGCATTCCGCTTCGACTAGCACGGGATACCTGCACACTGGTGGCTGATGGGCCGTCTTCTCGATCAACACCTCGCTGCCTTGCGGGCCTGCGAACGCTGTCCGCGCATGCACCGACCGGCGGTGGTGGGGCGGGCGGTGACGACGGGGATTCTGCTCGTGGGCCAGGCCCCGGGTGACAAGGAGCCTAAATTGCAGCGGCCCTTTGCCTGGACGGCGGGCAAGACGCTGTTCTCGTGGTTCGAGGGCGCTCTCGGGTGGAGCGAGGAGGCGGCGCGTGATCGGGTCTACTTCGCGGCGGTGTGTCGTTGTTTCCCGGGGAAGAATCCGAAGGGCGGCGACCGGGTGCCGGCGCCGGACGAGATCGCGAATTGCTCGGCGTGGTTGGAGCGGGAGTTTGAGTTGCTGCAACCGAAGCTCCTGCTGCCGGTGGGGAAGCTGGCGATCGGGCAGTTCCTCGGTGAGCGCCCGCTGGTGGACACGATCGGGCAGGTGTTTCAGATCACCTATCGTGGGTATGCGGTGGACTGCATCCCGCTGCCGCATCCCTCGGGGGCTTCGACGTGGCACCGGATGGAGCCGGGGAAAACGTTGCTCAAGCAGGCGCTGGCTCTGCTGGCCGAGCATCCTGCGGTGCGGACAGCTCGGCGGTAGGCGGGGAGGGTAACTTAGGGGTGGGGTCCCAGCGTAAGTGAGATACGTTCGACGAGTTCGCTGAGCTCGAAGGGCTTGGGCATGAATTGCACCTGACCGAGGCCGGCGAGGTCGTCTTTTGAGACGTAGCGGGCATTGCCGGAGAGGATGATGATGGGTGTCTTGTTCCCGGATTCGCGCAGGTAGCGGATCAGCTCCAAGCCGGTCATCCCGGGCATGGTGTAGTCGGTGATAATGAGATCGAACGGTTCTCCTCCGGCCGTGAAATAGTCGATCAGCGCCTGGGCCCGATCAAACGTCATGGGCCGGTAGCCACGCATCGCGAGACCGTTGCGCGCGATCAGGGTGATGGGGATCTCGTCGTCGACGAACCCGATGCGCTGCCCGGTGCCGACGATCTTGGGCGGCTCGATTTTGGGCTCTTCCACGGGATCGGCGGCGGTCGCTGGCAGGAAGATGTCGAAGGCCGTGCCCTTGCCGGCTTCGGAATGGACGTCGATGCCCCCGCTGTGGGCCAAGACGATGCCGAGCACGATGGAGAGACCGAGACCGGTGCCTTCACCGGAGGGCTTGGTGGTGAAGAAGGGTTCGAAGATTCGCGTCATCACCTGCGGTGAGATGCCGGAACCGGTGTCGCTCACGCGGAGGCGGAGGTAGTCGCCGGCGGCCATGGTGCCGGAGAGAGTCTTGAGGGGGCGCTCGAAGTGGCAGGGCTCGATGCTTAGGTGGAGGAGTCCGCCGCGCTCGCGCATGGCGTGGGCGGCGTTGCCTCCGAGGTTGAGCACGATCTGCTGGATGTCAGTGGAGTTGGCGAGGACGGTGAGATCGTTGCTCGCGATGGAGAGATCGACCTTGATCGTCGAAGGGATGCTGGCGCGGAGGAGCGGGATGACCTCGGCGACCAGATGGCCGAGGTTGAGTTTGACGCGGTCGGAAGGGCCGCGGTGGCTGAAGGACAGGATGCGTTGCACGAGGTCCGAGGCGCGGCGGCTGGCTTGGCGCACCTGTCGCATGCACTCGGCGGCAGGGTGCGGCGGTGGGGCGAGTTCGGCGGCGAGCTCGGTGTGGCCGATGATGGCAGTGAGGATATTGTTGAAATCGTGCGCGATGCCGCCGGCGAGGGCGCCGAGGGTTTCCATCTTTTGCACTTGGGAAAGTTGCTCCTCCATGCGGCGGGCTTCGTCGTCGGCGGTTTGCCGGGCGGTGATCTCCTCCTTCAGGGCGATGAAGTGCGTGGTCCGGCCGTCGGCCTCCTTCAGGGGGGCGATGGTGGCGCGCTCCCAGAAGCAACGACCATCCTTGCGGCGGTTGCACAGTTCGCCCTGCCACGTCTCGCCGCGTTTGAGGGCGGACCACATCTCGTTGAAGGTGGATTCGGGTTGGTCAGCGGACTTCAGGATGCGGGGATTTTGCCCGATAACTTCGCTGGCCCTGTAGCCGGTGGTGTCGGTGAACTGCTGGTTCACGTATTCGATCCGGCCTTCGAGGTCGGTCATCATGACCATTACGGGGCTGCGCTCGAGGGCGAGGTTGAGTTTGCGGATCTCTTGCTCGGCGAGAAAACGCTCGTGGATGTCCTGGGTGGTGCCGAGCATGCGCATGGGCCGGCCTGAGGCATCGCGGGCGGCGATCTTGCCCTTATTGACGACCCAGCGCCACTGCCCGTCGCGGGTGAGGAACCGGTGTTGGCATTCCCAGCGGGCGACGTCGCCGCGCAGGCAGTTTTCCAAGCTCTCTTTCACCCGTTCGACATCCTCGCCGTGGATGAGGCCATACCACTCGACGGAGGAGTTGGTGACCATGGAGCCGGCGTAACCGAAGATCGACTGGCCGCCGGTGTGGGTATTGATGACCTCGTCCTCGAGGTCCCACTCCCACCAGACCATGCGGGAGAACTCCATCGCGAGGTTGAGTTTGTCCTGGATGGATTTGATGCCGGAGATGTCGGTAAACGTCATCACGACGCCGTCGATTTTTTCCTCGGCGGTGCGGAACGGCAGCACGCGTTGGAACAACCAATTGCCGTCGCGGGTGCGGGTCTCGCGCTCGTTGGGCACGCCGCTGGCGAGGACTTCGCGCAAGCGCTGCATGAGATCGGGTTCGCCGTCGAGTTGGTAGGCGAGGTGATCGATGGGCCGGCTGATGTCCTGCGGCAAGAGGTGGAAGATCCGGGCGATCGCGGGCGTGAAGCGGCGGATGCGCAGGTGCCGGTCGAGGAAGAGGGTGCCGATATCGGTGCTCGCGAGGAGGTTGTTGAGATCCTCGCCGATGGTTTTCAGCTCGTGATTCTTGCGCTCGAACTCGGCGTTGACGGTGTAGAGCTCCTCGTTGACGGAGTGGAGCTCCTCGTTGGTGCTCTGGAGCTCCTCGTTGGCGGCAAGCAACTCTTCATTGGTGGCCTGGAGCTCTTCGTTGCTCGTCTGGAGCTCCTCGACGGTGGACTGCAGGTTTTCCTTGGTGGTGTGTAGTTCGAGTTCGAGATCGTGCACCCGATGGCCAAGCGCGTCGCTGGCGGCGAAGGATTCCTCGCCGTGGCGCAGATCGACCGGGGTGATGGGCGTAGGCGCCTCACGAGGATTGAGCAACACCACGTGCACGAGGCTGATGCCATTGCGATCATCGGGGATGGGCGTGACCTGGACATCGAGCAATTGCTCGGCGCCGACCGGACCCTGGCGCACGCTGCGGGCCTGGGCCGGCAGGCCGGTCTTGATCGCCTTGGGAATGATGGTGGAAAGGGCGAGCCGCAGGTCGCCCTCGGTGCGGTTGAAGAGATTGTCGTGCGAGCGGCCCTCGGGCGGCAGCAGGAAGCGGCTCGACTGATCGAAATACTGCACGATCTCGCCGTTTTCCGAGACGATGAAGCTCGGCGGCATCGATCGCTTCAGGAGAAAATCGTAGGCCTGCAGGAGCGCGCGACTCACGGTGATGGTGCTCGGCAAGGCACCGGTCATCGACGTCGCGACGGTGCGCAGCGTGCGGGCGGAGGGGAGGGCGCGAATCTCCGGCGGGGCGATCAGGCTGTCGGCCGTTTTGCGGTAGATCTTCTGGCGGTTGTTGATGGTGGCGAAACCGCCTTCGACGCCACCGAGGCCCTCGCTCGAGCCAAGGAAGAGGCAGCCGCCGCGGCGGAGGGCGAAGTGAAACAGCGCGAGCACGCGCTCCTGCGTGGCCGGCTGAAAATAGATCAACATGTTCCGGCAGGTGAGCAGATCCACCTTCGTGAAGGGCGGGTCGCTCACGACATTGTGCGCGGAAAAAATGATCCGCTGCCGCAGCTCGGGCACGACGCGGAGGTGGCCGTTCGGCTCGTCCTTGAAGTAGCGCGTGATGCGTTCGGTGCCGAGATTCTCGAGGCGGACGCGCTCGTAGACGCCCGCGGCGGCGTGGGCGAGCGAGTCGCGGTGCATGTCGGTCGCGAAGACCGAGACGCGGCCGCGGTAGCCACAGGCGCG
>CANGHW010000301.1 GCA_947453695.1 Opitutia bacterium | reverse complement strand
CTTTGGATCGGAAGTGAAGGCATGCTGGGCGTCGTGACCGGTGCGGTGTTGAAACTGATTCCGAAACCGGCGGAGCGGTGGACGCTGCTGACGTCGTTTCCCGATGAGACCCACGCCCTGGAGGCGGCATTGGCGCTCTTTCGGTCGCGCGTGCAGCCGGCGATCTGTGAGTTTCTGGATCGCGAGAGCGTGCTTTGCGCGGAGCGGGCCACGAAGCAGGAAGTCTTCGCGGGGCAGGCCGGGCGGCCGGTGATTCTACTCGAGTTGGCCGGATCGAAAGCAGACGTGGCGGAGCAGAGTGCAGCGGTGCTGGCATGGGCGCAGGCGCACGCGACGGCGCACCGGGTGGCAAAAGACCGTGAAGAGGCGGAGCAGCTATGGGCCGTGCGGCGCAAGTGCTCAGGGGCGATGTTTGAACTCGGCGACGCCAAGCTGAACGAGGATATCGTGATCCCGATGCGGAGTTACGTGAAGTTCGCGCAGTTCCTCAAGAAATTGAAGACGGCGTCGGGGCTTTATGTGCCGACGTTTGGCCATCTCGCAGACGGCAACCTCCATGTGAATATTATGTATCACCGCGCCGATAAGAAGGAGACGCGCGCTGCTGAAAAGGCGGTGCAGCTACTCATGGAGACCGTCGTCAAGCTCGGTGGTTCGATCTCCGGCGAGCACGGCATCGGCCTGGCGAAGACGCCGTTTCTGCGGATTCAGCACTCGCCGGCGCAAGTGCGCGCGATGCAGGCGGTGAAGGCGGCGCTCGATCCCAAGGGAATTCTAAATCCCGGGAAAATGTTCGAGGTGTTTCACGTGTGGAAACACGAGAAACTCGTGGTGCATCTGCCGTGGGACCACAAATGAGCCTGGGCTTGTGCAGGTGGATGTGGCTGGTGGTCGGGCTTGTGAGCGCGAGTGTCGGCCTGCGCGCGGCGGAGCAGACGCGGGCGCTGTTTGACGGCGCCACGCTCGCGGGATGGAAGCCCTCGGCGTTTGATTCACAAAAAGAGGTGAAGGTGGAGAAGGCGTTTCGGGACGGGCAGGCGGCGATCGTCCTCGATAAAAGCGATTATCTCTCGGGGATCTCGTGGGCCGATGGTGCGGCGTTACCAAAGTCGAACTATGAGATCTCGCTCGAGGCGATGCGCGTGGATGGGAATGATTTTTTCTGCGGTCTGACTTTTCCCGTGGGAACAACGGCGTGCAGCTTTATCGTCGGCGGCTGGGGCGGCATGGTCGTGGGCCTGTCGAACGTCGATAACCTGGACGCCTCCGAGAACGAGACCACGCAGGGTCGGGAGTTTAAGAGTGGGCGTTGGTATAAAATCCGTGTGCGGGTGACGCCGGCCAAGATCGAGGCGTGGGTCGACGGCGAGCAGATGGTAGACCTCGAAACGAAGGATAAAAAGATCGAGCTTCGCTTCGGAGAGATTCGGCACTCTTTGCCGCTGGGCATTGCGGCCTTTCAAACCAAGGCTGCGGTGCGAGACATCCGTTTGAAGCAGTGGTGAAATCGGCGTTGTTTTGCGCGGGGTCGGCCGACTAGCCTTCGCGCATGATCCCCTCAAAATCCCCGACTGCGAATGGCGTATCGACGGTGTCGCGCCGCAACTTTATCACGATGTCCGCGCTGTCAGCTGGTCTCGCTCTGAGCGGAGGGACGACGAGTCGCGCAGCGGAAGCGGCGTCCGGTGCCAAGGTCACGAAAAAGAAGGTGCCACTCGGCATCGAGCTGTATGCGGTCCGCGGGGAACTGGCCAAAGACCTGCCCGGCACACTGAAGGCGGTGGCGAAGATCGGCTACGAGGTGGTGGAGTTCTATTCGCCGTATTTCGGCTGGACGTTCTCTTTTGCGAAGGACGTGCGGACGCAGTTGGACGACCTCGGATTGAAGTGCTACTCGACGCACAACAGCATCGCCTCGCTCACGCCCGGCGAAACGATGGGGCGGGCCATTGAGCTGAATCAGATTCTCGGCGCACGGCAGATTGTGTTGGCCTCGGCCCCGGCGTGGGCGAAGGGCCTCGATGGCTGGAAGAAACTCGGAGCTCAGCTCACCACAGTGTCGGAACAGCTCAAGACTCATGGACTCGCGGCGGGCTTTCATAATCACAAGACCGAGTGGGCCCCGATCGCGGAGGGTGGACCCCGCATCATGGACGTGCTCGCGGCGGAGACCCCAAAGGAGTTTGTGCTGCAGTTCGACGTGGGAACGGCGATGGATGCAGGTGTCGACGGAGCGGCGTGGATCCGCGCGAATCCGGGCCGGATCCGGAGTATGCACCTGAAAGATTGGGCCCCCGGCGACAAGGCGCAGGAAAAGGGTTACCGGGTGCTCTTTGGCGAGGGGGTGACGCCGTGGATGACGCTGTTCGCGGAGGCGGAATCGGTCGGTGGCGTGGAGCACTATTTGATGGAGCAGGAAGGCAGTCGCTATTCGGAACTCGAGACCGCCCAGCGTTGTTTTGATCTTTACCGCGCAATGCGCGCGCGCGGCTGAGGGTTGCTCCGCGCCCCCGATGATGATCATCCGACCCTATCGCACCGCCGACGAGGCGGACGTGCTCGCCCTGTGGCACGAGTGCGAGATGGTGCGCTGGGCCGATCCGCGCAAGGAGATCGCGCGGAAGCTGCGGGTAAATCCGGAGTGGTTTCTCGTGGGCGAGGTGGCGGAGCGCGTGATCGCCACCTGCATGGTCGGCTACGAAGGGCACCGCGGGTGGATCAACTTTCTCGCGGTCGCACCCCGCTGGCAGGGCGGCGGGCACGGGCGGGCGTTGATGGTCGAAGCGGAGCGAATTCTGCGCGGCGTGGGCTGCGTGAAAATCAATCTGCAGGTGCGCACGACGAATGCGAAAGTTGTGGAGTTCTATGAGCGGCTGGGGTTCGTGACGGAAGAAATGATCAATCTGGGCAAGCGATTGGAGCGCGAATGAGCGCATGATCTTACGTGCAGCAGGGGAACACGATTCGCGGTTGAGGCGCGTGGCATGGTGGGCCGGGGTGGTGGCCGTGCTGTTGCTGGGCTTTGGCCTGCGCGGGGCTCATTACCACGAGGGTTACGGTCACCCCGACGAGGCGATCACGACCGAGGTGGTCGGGCACATGCGCTCCTCGGGCGATTGGGATACGAATTGGGCCAAGGCTCCGAACCTCGAAGCAGGACTGCGCTATGATCAGTATAATTTCTCGTCACATCTGCTGGCGACCTTTGGGTTTTACCGGCTGGTGAAGATCTTGCCCGGCACGACGGGCTGGAGGTCGGCCGACGGCGGTTTCTGGGTCTATCGCTTTTTCTCGGTGCTGCTCGCTGCGCTGGCGGTCGGATTGGCGATACACGTGGGCTGGCGGACGGGCGGAAAAGCAGTAGCGCTGGGCGCAGGACTAGTGGTGGGTGTCGCTCCGATTTTAGTGCAGGACGCGCATTTTTCTCGCCCGGAGGCGTTCGTGACGGTCCTCACCCTCGCGGCGGTTGCTCTCTGCTGGCCCACGGAACGCCCGAGCCCGGCGCGCGTGTTGGGCGCCGCAGCCGTCATCGGTCTCTTGGTCGCGTGCAAGATTTCGATGCTGGCTCTGGCGTGGTTGCCGCTCGTGCCTTGGTGGACGCGCGGAAAGAGTGGAGACCGACGGGGTTGGGTGCTGGCGGCGATGCCAGTCGCGTTGGTAGTCGGATTTGCGCTCGGTGCCCCCGGAGCGGTGGCGCATCCGCACGTTTTCGTGCACGGCGTGCAGCACCTGATGGATCAATATGCCGGTCTGCATCCGCCACACAGCCACATGAATGGCGGCCCGGTGGGCGATCTGTTGGCGGGTTATTTTGTCGCAACCCTCGGCTGGCCGGTGGTGCTGGCGATGTTGTGGGGCGCGGGCGTGCTGTTGTGGCAGCGGCGGTGGGCGGAGTTTACGCTCCTCGTGGGACCGGTGGTCTTGTTTGCCGGCTACTTCGCCACGCGGGGGGTGTTTTTTGAGCGGAACTTGAGTCACGTCGTGCCCCTGGCCCTGATCTTGACGATGGTGGGAATTGTTGCGGTCGCCAAATGGGTCGTCCGTGCCCACCCGAGGGGAACGGCGTGGGTGGCGGGCGGGCTCGCGATCGCAGTGTCAGTGCCGATGCTGGTGCGAGTTACCTGGCCCTTGGTGCAAATCGAGTTTTCGGGAGAGGGGGCGCGACGACACGAGGCTTTCGAACGCGATCTAAGGACGAAGTATGCCACGGCCGAATTCAAGGATGTGCAGTTGCTCAACGATGGTCCGTTGGCGGAACTTGACCAGCACTGGCGCGCGGGGAAGGGCCCCGTGCTACTCCGGGTCGCCGACTACCACGACGAGTGGACGGCCTACAATTTGGGCCAGATGAAGGT
>CANGHW010000300.1 GCA_947453695.1 Opitutia bacterium | reverse complement strand
TTTGGCGAGATGGTTGCCCAAGCCGAGGTCTCGGCGGTGCGAGAGAACCAGATGCTCAAGAATCTGCTGAAGTTGGGTATCCCGGAAAACTTTCCGGTGGCGCTCACCGGACTGGAGTCGGGCACCCTGGATTTCTGCAAATTGGAAAAACTTTCCACCCTCGGCGAATTTGCGGTCTTTGCGCAGAATATGTCGCAAAATGTGATCGTCGGTGGCGACTTCAAGAAGCTGCTGAATGCGCTCTCTCACGTCGACGAAGGCGCCCTGGCAGAGGTGCTGCCATTTCGCCGTGGCGCCCGTGGGCTTCACCTTGTGGAAGCCTTGGGACACGCCGTGCAAGCGACCGATCCAGCGGCGCGGGCGGAGCTGGCGACAACTTGGTTCGGCGAAGAACTTGCCGATATCGAAAAGGACGTCGCGGCGGGCGGCTCGTTGGCGCGTCACTTCGTGGTGCTGGGCAAGCCCGAGATTGAGCAAAAGGCCGCGGCGCTCATCAGGCCGCACCTCCGCCTCCCGGCCGCGAAGGCCGCTGTTGCGGCCAGTGAAAAGAAGAAGTCCGGCCTTTTCGGTTGGTTGTTCAAGAAATAGTCCGCCGCGAACTCATGCCTGAACCTGGTTCGATTCGCTTTCCCGGCGCCCGTGGGCCGAGCGGCAACGTCACTCTGTCGCTCCCGCGCCGTCGCGCGGTGGTGACCCGGTCGCCCTTCGACGTATCGGATGCTTCGGCCGCCGCTCGGGAATCGATCAAAGCCATCGTCTCCGCCACCCGCGCTCCCTTCGGTAGTGGTGTCCCGGTTGCGCCGCCCCCCCAGGTCGCCGAGTTGGAGCGGTCGTTGCGACAACTCGAACTGACCCTCGCCGAGCGCGAGCGGGTCGTCACGGAGAATGAGGCCCGTCTGGCCGAGCAGGAACGGGACCTGGCGGAGGCCGAAGCCCTGCTCCGCGCCCGGGAAAAGCTGATTCTAGCCACGCGGAGGGCGGTTCCGGCTCAGGCCAGCGTTTCCCCGGAGGAGAAGCTCGCCCTCGAGCAACTGCGGGCCGAATTGGAGCGCCAGGAAGAGAGCCTAAAGGAGGCGAAGCAGGCGCAGCGCGAGCGCGAGCAATTCCTCGATGAAAGTGAAGCCAAGCTGTTCGAAAAGGTGCAGGCCCAGCAGGAGAAAGAAATCGAGCTGGAGCAGCGGGAAGAGGATTTACGGGCGCGGGAGCGTCGGTTCCGGGAGCGAGAGGCGGCGACCGATCCCCAGGCAGCCGCCACCCTGAAGGCCGAAGACGAGAAGGCCAAACAACGGGATGAATTTAACGAGTGATGGTCGGTGAAGTGAGCTTCTGGAGTCGAGGAACTCTCGCGTTGACGCCGGCGGGAGCGCCGTGAATCTTTTCTGCAACATTTTCCCTGCCGTGCCGTCCCAAGCGGCACCGATCTTCCTACCGAATGAAACATCTTCGTCTCGTCTTCGTCGCTCTTGCCACCGCCGCCTGCCTTTCGCGCGCCCAAGAAGAGCAGCAACAGCGCCCACCGACCGAGATCCCTGATTTCAGCAATTTGGACGACTACATTTATGAGCCGAAGAGCATTCTCAGTTTCGGCTTTCGTCGGTTGAGCGGTCCCAAACTGAAGTTTTTTGGCACCGGGAAGTTGGCCACGACGGAAGATCCAGGTCCGGCTGCGGGCCGCAATCTTACCCGCACCTACCACGACGGTAGTGTATCCCCTGATGCCCGCTTTGCTGCCCGCGTCGATGGCAATGGCAATCCGGTCGTTGATCCCGATTCTGGTTCGCAGATTTTTGATCCGATCGCGCCGGACGGACGCACCAACACCTGGTCTTTCCAAAAGGATACGCAGGTCACGGCCGATGGCTTTGTGGGGTTCAACACCTATTCGGCCGAGGTCATCGATTCGACGGTTCGCAGCACTGACGGCAAGGCGAACTTTGGCATGGAGCTCGCCGTTTCCCGCGACATGGGGAAGCTCCTCGGCACGCGCATGACCTGGCAGTTGATCGCCGGCATGAGCATCAATGATCTTTCCGGCTCCAAGTCCGACAGCGTGCAGGCCCGTCTGACGGCCATTACCGATCTTTATTCGCTCGATGGCCAGGTCGCCCCCACCGCGCCCTACAGTGCGCCCAGTTCGACGACCACGAGTGTGCTCGATTCTGCCGGCAACGCCGTGCTCAACGACGACGGCAGCGCCCAAAACGTGACGGTCGACACTACGACGCTCATCACCAATCAACCTTCGCTGCGGACCAGCAAGACCACGACCGACACAACCAGCGTTAATAGCCGCTGGAAGCTCAGTGGCGCCTATTACACCTTCCGAGCTGGTGCCACCGTGCTGGTGCCGTTCGGTAGCCGCCTCAAGGCCACGTTCAGTGCCGGTCCCGCGCTGGTTTATTCGGGCAGCACCTATACCATTACGCAGACCTATACACCTGAGACTGGCGCGGAAATCACCGACACCAGCACTAGCTCCACGAGCCACCTCCTGCCGGGTTACTACGCCGATGCGACGTTGCAGTTCGACCTCACGGAGCGCACCGGGTTCTATGCCGGCGCGGTCGTTCAGGGGGCGGGTGAGTATACCCACAATCTCAGCACCACCGCGGCGCAGTCCTCATCGAAAATCGATCTCGCCCGCCAGCAAGGCTTCCGCGGCGGCATGACGATTCGCTTCTGAGTTCTCGCGGTGCACGCGATCTAGATTTTCAAGCCGGTCCCTGGTGACCGGCTTTTGTTTTGGTGTGGTGGCTCCCTTCCGTCGGTCAATCCCTTGCTTCCATGAGCAGTCAAAACGAGACCAAACCCCTCTGGCCCGTCGGTTCACTGATCGTGCTGACCGGCCTCAACCTGTTGGACTACCTCGACCGCCAGCTCCTCGCGGCGGTGCTCACGCCCATCAAGACGGAGCTCAATCTTTCGGATGAGCAGCTGGGCACTATCCAAAGCGCGTTTATGTGGGGATACTTTCTTACCTCACCGATCTTTGGCTATCTCGGTGATCGTGTGCCGCGGCGGTGGCTGGTAGCGGCAGGTGTCTTTGTATGGAGCTTTGGCACATTGATGTCGGGGCACGTCAGCGCGCTCTGCGCCTTGATCTTCTTCCGCGTCTTGGTGGGCTTCGGCGAGGCCAGCTTTGGCACGATCAGTCCCGGCTGGATCGCCGATCTCTTTCCCGCCGGGAAGCGCAACAATGCGATCTCGATCTTCTATCTCGCCATTCCCGTGGGCTCGGCGCTCGGCTACATCCTGGGCAGTGCGATCGCGGCCAAACATGGCTGGCGCGCCGCATTTCTCTGGGCCGGTTACCCGGGGCTCGTGCTCGCCTTTGTGCTGTTTATCCTGCGGGAACCGGCGCGCGGGGCCTCCGAGGCGGTGAATGCTTCGACGGCGCCGCAGGAGACGAAGGTCGCGGGGTGGAGCGCCTACATCGCCCTTTTTCGCTTCCCGGAGTATCGCCTCGTGGTTGCCGGCTACGTGGCCCAGACTTTTGCCATGGGCGGATTTGCCCTGTGGGCCCCGACCTTTCTTCACCGGGTGCATCACATGAAGAATGAGGACGCCGGTGATTTTTTTGGGAAGGCACTGGTTATTTCGGGACTGATCGCGACTTTGGGCGGCGGTTTCGTTGCCACGGCCTGGCAACGCCGCACCGGGCGAGGCTACGCGGGCATGCTCGCGCTCAGCTCGATCCTCACGGCCCCTGCCGCCTATCTCGCTTTCTCCGCCGGTGACCCGCTGACCTCGAAGATCGCACTTACGCTCTCGATGTTCCTGATCTTTCTGTCCACCGGACCGGTCAACACCTTGATCCTTGAAACCGTCCCGGTGGCGATGAGGGCTACGGCCATGGCGGGCTCGATTTTTGCGATCCACATGTTCGGCGATCTTTGGTCTCCGCGTCTCGTGGGCCACCTCTCGGATACTTGGGGCGATCTCCAACGAGCCACGGTTACGCTCTTGCCTGGAGCGCTCGTCGTAAGCGCGATTTTCTGGTGCTGGCTCGTCCTGGCGACCAAGCCTAGGGCAACCACCACCTCACGTTAGCAATTCACGTCAACTACGGAGTCAGATCGCGCAACACGTCGTCCACGCTCCGCAGACGCTCCGGCGGAAAGAAGGAGTTTATCCGTGTGATCACCTGCTGGATGATACCGTCCGGGCAACTGGCGCCGCCGGTGATGAGCACGCGCTTCGGTGCCGGGTCGTCGCACCAGAGCGGACGGGGCTCGGTTCTTCCCGTGCCGCCTCCAATGTAAACGTAGTGCTCAACGTCCTCGCGTGACCGAATCCCTGCCTCGGATTGGATAAAGAAGGCTTTATCACCGAGGCGTTGCTCACAGAGGCGAAAGA
>CANGHW010000299.1 GCA_947453695.1 Opitutia bacterium | reverse complement strand
GTAATCGCGAATTCGCCGGGCGAGCACGATGTGTTTCTATTCTCCACGCGCGAAGACGGGCTCATTGCCGGGGAGCGGCGTGATGATGCTCCGACGGCCGCTGTGTTGGCGCAAGCGGCGCAATTGATCACAGAAGTTGCGTTTGCCGGTGAGGCGGTGACGGGCACGGTCGGAATCGAAGGGAGAATATACAACGTAATCGCGGTGCCCGTGACGAATGACGAAGGGATGGTCTTGGGTGTGCTGACGGTCGGGGTTCGACTGGGCGCGGAATCCTTTCAGCAATTGCGACTTCCGCGCACGGAGGTGCTGCTTATGATCGGCGGTAGCATCGCCGCGACGAGTTTCGACTCGCCGGAATTCGGGGAAAGTGTGCTGCGGCAGTGGTCCATGACCGCAGAAAGGATCAAAACGGGACGAGGGCGGGTGTTTCCTGCGGAAGCGGGGGGCGAGCATTTCCTCGGACTCGTCGGAGACTATGGGGTGAGGCGCAAGCAGGCGGGTATTCGCTATATGCTATTGTCTTCCTATGAACCGCGGTTGCGGGTGCTGGGCACGACGCGGCTGACGCTATTGGCGCTGGGTCTGGGCGGGATATTGGGGAGTGGAGTGGTCGTCTCGTGGTTTGTGCGCCGGGTGACTCGCCCGCTGCGAGAGCTGCGGGACAGTGCGGAAGCGGTGGGCCGGGGGGATTTCTCGCGGCGGGTGGAGCGCTTTTCGAACGATGAAGTCGGCGATCTGGCGCAGGAGTTTAATCGAATGACGACAAATCTGCAGACGTCGCGCGCGGAGCTGGAACGAGCAATGCAGACGGTGAAGACGACGCAGGAACAGTTGTTTCAGCGGGAAAAACTTTCGGCGGTCGGGCAGTTCGTCGCCGGGGTGGCGCACGAATTAAACAATCCGTTGACCTCGGTGGTCGGCTTTTCGGAGTTGGTCCAGACATTGCCTCCGAGTGAAGTGACCCACGGATACTTGGGACTGATCGCGAAGAGTGCGATGCGTTGTCATAAGATCGTGCAGAGCTTGTTGAGCTTCGCGCGGCAGCAGACGCCGGAGCGGAGGTTGGTGCAGCTTCACGCGGTGCTGGAGGATGTGCTGGAAATCATGGCCTATGATTTGCGGACGAGTGGAGTGACGGTGGTGCGTGAATTTGAGCCCACGCTTCCGCTGATCAGCGTGGACTCCCACCAATTGCAGCAGGTGTTCGTCAACATCCTGAGCAATGCCCGGCAGGCGATGGAGGCGGCGCAGCGCGACTGTCGCATTACTATTCGCACGGCGACCAAGCCGGGTTTTGTGACGGTGGAATTTGAAGACAATGGTCCGGGAATTCGTCCGGAAAACCTGGCGCGGATCTTCGATCCATTTTTTACGACAAAACCGGTGGGTAAAGGCACGGGACTAGGATTGAGCCTGTGCTACGGAATCATCCAGGAGCATGGCGGAAAGATCAGCGTGCGGAGCGAGCAAGGGGGCGGGGCGATCTTCGCCATCGACCTTCCGGCCGTGCGTGAGGACCCGTCGGCGCTGGTCCGTTCGGGGAACTCGGCCGCGCCCTTTTTCAAGGAACAACCGCAGATGCGACGCTCGGTTTTGGTGATCGACGACGAACCGTGGATTTTGGAGCTCGCTCAGGCGCTACTCATCGGAGCTGGACATGAAGTCGAGATCGCCGAAAGCGGTGAGCAGGGGCTCGAACTGATCGGGCGGAGTAAATTCGATGTCATCGTGTCTGACTGGAAGATGCCGGGCCTGAACGGAGTGAGGCTCTACGAGCATTTGGTCAGCACGAATCCCGACGCGGCGCGGCGCGTGATGTTCATGACCGGCGACGTGATGAGTGACACGTTCCAGAGTTTTCTCATTCAGCACGACTTGACGTGTCTCTCGAAGCCATTTGCGGCGCGCGAATTTCGCGCCGCGGTGGCTAAGATGTTTACCAGGGTGGACTGAGGTCGGCAGCCGTGTGGACGGTGCGCCGCTCAGAAGCCGCGTTGCTGGAGCTGCAGGCTGAGTTCTTGCATGAAGGCTTGGGCGTCTTCGGGCGAAGGGCGGTAGCCGGGCTTGCTGATCTCGGTGAAGCCGGGGCGGTATTGCTGGTCGATGATCCACTTGCCCGTCACGCCGTCGCTAAAGGTCACGGTGCCGCCGGCGAGCGCGCCGGGGATGAGGGTGACCTTGTCGACGGTGACGGTAACGGTGCTGGCTGAGGGCGGGAGTCCGTCGTCGAGATCGGCCTCGGCGTCGGGCGGGAGTTCGTCCTCGGCGGGCTCTTCCTTGGCGAGGCCGAGCTTTTCTTTGGCCTTTTCGAGGAGGCCTTTTTTCTCGGGTGCTTTCGCGGGCGCGGCGGGTTTGGCGGCGGGAGGGGGCGGAGTCTTGGAGACGTCGGACGTGTCGACCTTGGGCGCGGGGTCCTTGAGCGCGAGGTCGAGGTCATCGACGAGGAACCGCACATCGCGGTAGGTCATCGAAAGCTGAAATTGCTCGATCAGCTTTTTCTGCACGGCGGAGAGATTATCGCCGGCGGCGACCCAGCTGGCGACGGCGGCTTTTTGTTCGGGCGTGAGAGACATGGGGGAGAAAGTTGAGAGTTGAGAGCGGAGTGTTGAGAGTTGGGAGGCCGGAGCAAGCCGCACGATGAGTGCGCGCGGAGGCCAAAAATAATGTAGCCGCGTCTTAACAGACGCGGCTACGGGAGCAAAGCGAGTTTAGCGGCCAGATTACTTCGACAGCTGCGTCTTGAGGAACTCGACGCTGCCGCGGGTGGAGGAATCTTGCTCGCACATGTTGTCGACGGCTTTGCAGGCGTGGATGACGGTGCCGTGGTCGCGACCACCGAAGGCATCGCCAATCTCTTGGAGGGAGTGCTTGGTGAGCGTGCGGGCGAGATACATCGCGATCTGGCGGGGGATGGCGATGTTGTTGGGCCGGCGCTTGCTGGTCATGTCGCTATGGCGGATCTGGAAGTGATCGGCCACGCGTTTCTGAATCGTCTCGATCGTAAGGATCGTCTGTGCCTGCTCCATCAGGACGTCGTGCAAGAGGCGCTCGGCGGTCGCGATGTCGATGGGCTTGTTTGTCAGCGCCGTATAGCTCGCGACCTTGATCAGCGCGCCTTCGAGGCGGCGGATGTTCTTCGTGATATGCTGCGCGATGAAATTGAGGATGTTGTCAGGCAGGTTGCACTTCAGGCTGGCGGCCTTGGTGCGGAGGATGGCCTGGCGGGTCTCGAGGTCGGGCGCCTGGATATCGGCGGGGAGGCCCCACTCAAAGCGGGAGACGAGGCGGGCTTCGAGTTTCTGGATCTCGGAGGCGCGGCGGTCGCTGGAGAGGATGATCTGCTTCCCGGACTCGAAGAGGTCGTTGAATGTGTGGAAGAACTCTTCCTGAATGCGCTCTTTACCGGCAAGGAACTGGACGTCGTCGATCAAAAGGACGTCGACGTGACGGTAGCGCTGGCGGAACTTCGTGAGCGAATTCTCCTGGAGGGCCTGGATGAACTCGTTGGTGAACTTCTCGGTCGAGAGGTAGGCGACGCGGGCGTCGGGATTGGCGCGGAGAATGGCGTGCCCGATGGCGTGCATCAGGTGGGTTTTGCCCAAGCCGGTGTCACCGTAGAGAAAAAGGGGATTGTAGGCCTGAGCCGGGGCTTGGGCGACCGCGAGGGCGGCAGCGTGGGCCATCTGGTTGTTATTGCCGACGACAAAGGTCTCGAAGGTGTTGCGCGGGTTGAGCGTGGCGACGGCCGGGCCGCGTTCATCGTAGCGGGTGGTGCGACCCTTGGTGGCGGCGGTGCGGGCGCGTGGCGCAGGCTCGGTGGTGAGGCGGGCGGCCTGATTGGGGTGGCCGGCATCAGTCTTACGGAGCGTGACCGTTACCATGCGGCCGGCGGTGAGGCGGAGACGCTGGGTGATGAGGTCGAGGTAGTTGTCGTGAATCCAGATGGCCGCGAAGTCATTGGGCACGCCCAGCGTCATGGTTTCGGCAGTCGTCTCAAGGCAGACGACGGGCTCGAACCACATCTGAAAAACATCTTCCGGGAAGAGCGACTTAAAGTCGCATTTCACGGTTTCCCAGAGACTGGGAGCTAGGGACAAAGAAGGCATGAGGCGGGCGGGAAGGCGGAATTATTCACACTGGGCAGTCCAGAACGTTCCGACATGTCAGTTTGAGTTTCATCCGCCGAAGCACGCTGCAGGGAAAGTGATGACCGGGCCACTCAGAAAATTCGTAAAAACAGCCAAGCTGGTAAACGACTGGTAGCCAGGTGCTAGCGGATGACCGCCGCAGGCGCAGAAGGATGAAGCAAAAAAGGACAGTGGAAAGAACGTCAGGACGAGAACGGACAACTGAAGGAGGGTGGAGT
>CANGHW010000298.1 GCA_947453695.1 Opitutia bacterium | reverse complement strand
GGATCACCGGAACTCTGCACCTCAACGCGACGGCCGGACATTTTGGCCATCATGCGGTGGACATTGAAGACCGGGAGCGTCAGGCCGTTGCTCGCCATCGCGCGAAAACCGGCGAAGTAAGGTTGGTCTTCGAACTCGAAGGCCCAGGTGATCGCGCCCTCGAGGTTCACGCCGTGTTTCTCGGCGAGGAGATGTTTGCGGGCGAAACTCGCGGCCGTGTAGCTCGAGTAAACGGTCGTGTTTCGGTAGCCGAGATGCGGCCCCTGACACGCGGCGCAGCCATCAGGATCGGATTCACCGATGATGATGGGCTTGCCCTTCAACTCGGGAAACGAAGCGAAGCGCGCAAACGCGGTGTCGATCGTCTTGAGCTGGCCGCCAATGCCCATGCGCACGTGGTTTTCGGGAAACGTAGGGGTCGTGCCTTTGGCGTGGAACGAAAGAAAATCGAGCGGCGTGCCGATCTCGCCGGTGGCGTGATTTTTCCCGCGCAGGCAGTGCTCGAGAAATTCCTGCATGAACTTCCCGCCGTCGCCCGCGGTGTCGGGACCGCCGACGCGCGCGGTCGGGAGCGCCCGGCGCACGGCGTCGATGGCGTAGTCGTGAAGTTTGCGAAACTCCTCGGGCGTGCCTTTCCAGTAGGAGATGTTGGCCTCGTTCCAGACCTGCCAATACCACGACTCGACTTCCCTCGCGCCGTAGCGGGCGACGCAGTGCTTCACCCACTGGTAAACGAGCTCGGCCCATTTCGCGTAGTCCTTCGGCGGGTAGGCCCAGCCGGTGTAGATGTCGTTGTAGGGAAACCCGGGGCGCCACTCGTGCTGGTAGGGCTCGGGTTTGGTGGAGAGCGCCTGCGGCATGAAGCCAATCTGCGCGTAGGGTTTTACGCCGTTAGCGAGATAGGCGTCGAAGATGCGGTCGACGATAGTCCAGTCGTAGATCGGGCGGCCCGCGGCGTCTTCGGTGTAGGCGTTGGTGCTGCCCCATTTCAGCGCAGGCGTGCCGTCACCGGTGACGAGCAGGCTGTGCGCACGAAAGTATTCCTGCGGCTCGCCGAGACGGCCGATGTCGCGCAGGAGTTTCTTCCCGTCCTTCATGTAGGCGTAGTTCGGCTCGTCGGCGCCGAAAAAGCGGTAAATAGGTTTCAACTCGCCACGGGGTTGCGCAGCGTCGACGCGGATGGTGACGGGAAACGACGGGGCGTCGGCCGCAGTCGAGGATGAGACCGAGATAGCCGCGGCGAAGCCCGCGAAAAAAAAGCGAACGGAGGAGCGCATGGGGTGGGGTGGAGGCGCAGACGACACTCCACGCTCCCGCTCGAGACAACCGGGGCGCGCCCGGACAGTCGGGCGGAGACCGAGGGTTTTCATTCGGACGGAACTGTGGGAGCGGGTCTACCCAGCAACTTGTCGGGGCCTAGAGCCCCTCCCACAATCAACTGACCCACCACCAGACCGACCGGGGCGTTGACCCTCGGAGGTGCCGGCGCCTAATTTCCGTCCGATGCACCCCACACCCCGTCGTCAATTCCTCAAGCGGGCCGTTGTCACCGGCTCCGGTCTTTTGATTCTTAAATCCAGCACGCTCTTCGGCCAGAATACGCCGTCGAAGAAGCTCAACGTCGCGCTCATCGGCGTGTGGGGCCGGGGCCTCGCGCACTACGAAGGGCTCTCGCGCGAAAACGTCGTCGCGCTCTGCGACATCAACGAGTCGCGTTTCCCTGATGCACTGAAGAAATTCCCCGGCGCCAAGACCTACGTCGACTGGCGCAAGTGCCTCGATCACCCGGGGCTCGACGCCGTCGTCATCTGCACCGCTGACCACACGCACGCGCACTGCGCGATGTGGGCGATGAACCGCAACCTCCACGTCTACTGCGAAAAACCCATCGGGCTCAGCGTGGACGAGGCGCGCCTGCTCCGCGCGAAATACCTCTCGATGAAAAACAAGATCGCGACGCAGGCCGGCACGCAGCGCCATGCGAATCCAAATTTCGCGCGCGTGCGGGAGCTCGTGCGCGACGGCGCAATCGGCGAGCTGCGCGGCGTCTTCGCGTGGGGCAACCGCAAGCTCCCGCGTCCCGCCTACTTGCCCGGCGAGGGGACGCCGCCCGCGGGCTTTCACTACGATCTCTGGCTCGGGCCCTCGCCCGCGCATCCCTATAATCCCGGCTATTTCTCCGGCGGCCCGGGCGCGAATTGCCTCCAGTGGAACATGTATTGGGACTTCGGCACCGGCCAGGTCGGCGACATGGGCGCCCACACGATGGACCTCGCATGGAACGCCATCGACGCCACTCACCCGAGCGCGATCGAGGCCAAGGGCGATACGTTTAATCCCGACGTGACGCCGGTCGAGCTCACCGCGCACTTTGATCATCCGGCAAACAGCTGGCGCCCCGCGATTCGCGTGAGCTGGTATCAGGGCGGCGCGCTCCCCACCTCGCCCAAGCGCTGGATCGATCTCAACGGCATAGGGCACGGCGTGATGTTCAAGGGCGCGAAGGGCGTGCTCGTCGCGGATTTCGCCACGCGGATGATCATCCCGACCGACGACAAGATCGACCTCGTTGGTTATCAGCCACGCAACGAATCCACCGTCACGCCGCCGCTCGGAAATTTTCAGGAGGAGTTTTTCCGCGCCTGCAAGACGGACCTGAAGACCTCGTGCAACTTCGACTACAATGGTCTCATGACCGAGCAGATGGCGCTTGGCCTAGTGGCGTATCGCGCGGGCAAGAAACTCGAGTATGATGGGAAGGCCGGCCGCGTGAAAAACGACGAGGCCGCGAACGCGCTGCTCAAGCGTCCGTATCGCGACGGCTGGCCGATCAACGGGTGAAGTAGGGCGGAGCGGCGAGCACCAGCGAGCCGAATTCTTTCGTGTGGTCGCCAGCCTCTTGGGAGGCGGGACAGGCCACCGCAAACGCTGCCCCCGGTCCCTCCTCTCACGAGCAGGACTACCCGATCAATCCGCATCTTCCCACCGTTTCGCGCGGCCGAGGGCTTTGGTCCAGCCGCCGAGGAGGCGGGTGCGATCGGCGGGGTTCATCGCGGGCCGGAAGCGGCGGTCGGCTTGCCACTGGGCGGCGATTTCGGCCGGGTTTTTCCAAAACCCAACGGCAAGGCCGGCGAGATACGCGGCGCCGAGGGCGGTCGTCTCGGCGACGCGCGGACGCACGGCAGGAACGCCGAGGAGGTCGGCCTGAAACTGCATGAGGAGGTTGTTAGCGCAGGCACCGCCGTCGACGCGAAGTTCCTTTAATTTGATGCCGGAGTCGGCCTGCATCGCGTCGAGGATGTCGTGGACTTGATACGCGATGCCTTCGAGCGCGGCGCGGGCAAGGTGCGCAGACGTGGTGCCGCGGGTGACGCCGGCGAGGAGACCGCGCGCGTATTGGTCCCAATGCGGTGCGCCGAGGCCGGCGAAAGCGGGGACGAGGTAGACGCCGCCGTTGTCGGCGACGGAGGAGGCGAGGGCTTCGACTTCGGCGGAGGTCTTGATGATGCCGAGTCCGTCGCGGAGCCATTGCACGACGGCGCCGGCGATGAAGATGCTGCCTTCGAGCGCGTATTCCGTGCGGCCACCGATGCGCCACGCGACGGTGGTGAGCAGATTGTTCTTCGAGGCGATGGGCTTGGTGCCGGTGTTCATCAGCATGAAGCAGCCGGTGCCGTAGGTGTTCTTGACCATGCCGGGTTTGGTGCAGGCCTGGCCGAAGAGCGCGGCTTGCTGGTCGCCCGCGATGCCGGCGATGGGAATCGCGGCGCCCCAAAGCGTGCAGTCGCCGTAGACTTCGCTGGAGTCGCGCACGGCGGGGAGCAGCGAGCGCGGGATGCCGAAGAGCTTGAGGAGGTCGTCGTCCCAGTCGCAGGTCTTCAGGTTGAAGAGCATGGTGCGCGAGGCGTTGGAGACGTCGGTGACGTGGACGCGGCCGCCGGTGAGATTCCACACGAGCCAGGAGTCGATGGTGCCGAAGGCGAGTTCGCCGCGGCGCGCGCGGGCTTTGGCGCCGGGGATGTTTTGGAGAATCCACTGAAGCTTCGTGCCGGAGAAATACGCGTCGACCACGAGGCCGGTTTTTTTGCGGATCATCGGCGCGTGGCCGGCACGGCGGAGGCGATCGCAGGCGCCGGCGGTGCGGCGGTCCTGCCAGACAATCGCGTTGCAGATCGGTTTTCCCGTGGCGCGGTCCCAGACGACGGTGGTCTCGCGCTGGTTGGTGATACCGATGGCGGAGATATCGGTGGAGGAGAGGTTGGCTTTCTTCAGGGCGTCGGCGGCGACACCAGACTGCGAGGCCCAAATTTCGTTGGCGTCGTGTTCAACCCAGCCGGGTTGCGGGAAGATCTGGCGAAACTCCTGTTGAGCGACGGCCATGATGGC
>CANGHW010000297.1 GCA_947453695.1 Opitutia bacterium | reverse complement strand
GAGATCCCGGTAGGACGTGAACAGCTTCGCCTCCCGACCGAACCATTCCTTCACCATACCGTTAGCCTGCTCACGGTGGATGCGCCAAGGATCGGCCAATGCGACGATTTCAAAATTGGTCGCGGCGAGATGCTTGTAGATACCTTGCATGTGCGCGGTGCGCCCGCGGTCGCCGCAGCCGATCATGCCGATCCGGATGCGTTCGTTGGCTCCAATCGAGCGGGCCCGCTCCGCGGCGGTAAGGGCGGGGCCGGAAAAAGCGAGCCCGGCAGCAAGGGCAGCGGATCCTTTGACGAAATCGCGTCGACTGAAGGTAGGAGCGGAAACGTGGTGTTTCATAAAATGATTAGGACTGATTCAGAGTGGAATAAGTCGGGGCCGTCTCACGACCGGCTTCGTCTTGTTTACACTCAAATGAAAGTTGCGGTGTTGCTGTGCGTGTTCTGCGGTCAAAGTTTCCGCGGCATTTACTGACGGGCACTCAAGGTTTCGAGTTTCCCCAACATAATGCGATCAGTGCTATCACGGATGCCTTGGGTTACGGTGAACCAAATGGACCCATCGTGCAGGCGGAAGGTGGGATACTGAAATGAGTCCTCGGACTCGAAGCGGTATTTGCGCTCCCACGTCACGCCATCCGACGAGACCTCGATGTTGAAAATCTTCCGACCGACGCCGTGGCCGTCGGCGATACGCGTAGCCTCCTGCCAACCGAGGTAATATACCCCGTTGAACTTGTCGAAAGTCGGCTTGGAGTTGCTGCCTTTGGCAACAAAGGGCCGCGGCTCACCTTGTTTCCAGGTGCGACCGTCCCTGCTCGTGGTAAAGACATAGTTGCGATCGCCGCTTTCGGCTCGGCAAATGGCCAGCCAAGTGCCGTCAGGCAGTCGATTGACGGAAGATTCGGTCAGGCGCAGCGCGGCAGGTTCGTTGTAATGGCCAAGAATTTCGAGCGTGTCGCGGGAATCGTTAAGCACCGCCAACGCGTTCTGCGCACCAGGATAGTTGTTGATGACCGCGTAGGTCCGGCCGTCGATCACCTTGAACGAATCAATGAGGTAGACCCCGAACTTGACGAGTTTCTGCCGAAACCCCTGCGCAACGGCATCGTCGTGGAACACCTTTGGCCCGAGATTGAATGTGCCGGCCGCCGTCTTGACCTTCATCCGGTGGATCTCCGGCGAGAATGCGAGCGATGAAAGGTCGAAATCGCGATACCAGACCTGCGCCTGTCCTCGTCCCGACTGATCCTCGCACACAAAGAAGCACCGCAGCGTCGTCGTATTGAGCTGAAGAATGCGCGGGACGAAGCAGGCTCCGACCGGCAACGTGTGATTGGCAAAAGCCTGTTGCGACTTTGCGATAGGAATACGGTGCTCCACCTGAAGGGTCCTTAGGTTCACGACGGACATTGTGCAGTATTGGGCCTCTTTCGCGCCGTGCCCGGGTTTCACATCGTTGGCGAGCGCGACGACAAACGCGCGGTCGCCCGCCATCACCAGATCGGAGTCGTGTGCGCCCTTCACCTCAGGCCCGGTGACTTGAATCATGCTTGAAAGCGCCTTGTCCGCCGCAACTTTCGGGTCCCAGCCGGAGGGGAGCAGTTTTGGCTTTTCGAGCTTGTTAATCACCTGGTGCAGCGTCGCCGCGCCGGACACGTTGTTGCCTGCCGCCACGTCTTCCTCGCGGAACTTGGCCAGCAGAATCTCGCCCGCGCCGTTGCGGTCGCAATCATAGGTGATCCAGATGAGTCCGTTTTTGTCCTGCACACCGTCGGGGTAAGAGATGCCGCCGCGTTCATCGAGCAGCAGGCCGTCATTCCAGGTCGCGCCATCGTCAGTGGAAATCTGCACGGTGAGATGGCTGCGCCCGGTGAACCGATGGTGGTTCACCAGGAGGAGGTTTCCAGAGGCGAGTCGCCGGATGAAGAAGCGCGAGCCGGGGCTCTTGATCGTGCTCGCCGTGCCTTCGCTCCACGTGCGTCCTCGGTCGGAGGAGTGGCTTTGCCAAAGCACGCCAGCACCGGTGCGGATGAGCATCCAGAGGCGGCCATCCTTGAGTTCGGTAATCATGTTCTCCAGCGCCCACGGCCGTGATTTGACCGCGCCGTGGAGCTTCCATGTCCGACCTTCATCGGTGGAGATGCCCACGCCGTGGAGCGTGGGGATCTGTTGGTCATTATAGCCTGTGCTCCACGCCCGGACAGGTTGTTCCGCCAACGTCACCGGCATGAGCCACTCGCCCGTAGACAACACCGTGACCTTGTTCATGCGGAAGGCGAACGGCACCTCGTAGCCGACGCGAAATTCTGCGCTCCACACTGGCGACGCGGCGTCGGGATCGTCGCAGATACGAGCCCACACGTCGTGCTTTGCGGTGTCTTTGTTCCCGCGATTAAAGATATACCAAAGCCGACCCTTCGGATCGATCCACAGGGTCGGATCAAAGCAGCGGGTGCCGTCGCTCCCGGGCCGTGCCATCGCCTCAGGCGCGCTGAAGGTCTTTCCGCCGTCGTCGCTGCGTGCCAGCACAACTGTGTTGTCCGGCGACGGCTCCTTCGGCCCACCGGTGAACCACGAAACAAACACGCGACCCTGCGCGGTGCGTTCGACCCCCGGAATGCCCTGCCAAGTGCGCTTGGTCAGATCGATGGCAACGCCATCGGCAGCACAGACGGCGCCCACGGTGAGGCAGTGGAGCAGTAGGAAGCGAAGTTTCATAGAGCAATGAGGCGGGGCAGAATGACTAGCGCCGGGCCGAAAAGTAGCCACTCGGGGTTCACGCCCAAAGCCCGCGCCAGCGGCATTGCATCGTCGAGTTCATCGATCCCAAGCAGGGTAATGGCTCCCGTGCGATGAAGGCGCGCCTGAAGGGTTTCAGAAATAGGGGCTTCCGTGGTCATCCTAGGTGCTGGTGGTAAACCGCGACGCGCATCTTCAGCGGGTGCTCAGCGCGGGGAGCGCACGCTCGGTGACGGTGCCGTCGAGCTGCTCAAGGAAGAGGCGAGCCTTCAGGGAAGCGGACGCGTCCACGAGCGGGAGGCTGAATTCATACGGATACCGGGTGTCCACGATCTCGGTCTCGGGTGCACTGCCGAGGTGGTAGCGAAGTGTGGCTTTCCGCGCCTGTTTTTCTGTGCGATCCGTGTAGATGAACGCATCGGTGCGCGAGCCGAAGCGCAGGATCATACCGGTGACCGTGCCGGCTTCAGCGGTGTCGGACAGACGGAAATAGTCCGGCGCCGCCGTGGAGGCTGATCCGGAGTCGGCGGCTTCCGCGGGTAGCGTAGGTAGCGCGGCGAGGTTTTTGAGGCCGTGAATTTTTACCGAGACGAGATTGCCGGCGCCAACCCGCACGCGGAGTCGGCCGTCACGCAGTTCGCCTTTTTCGCTAGTGCCATCGCTGCGCTGGAAGGTAATCGGATAGGCCTTGCCGGTGTCGAGATGAAGAACGTCGGCGTCGAGCGTCAGATCGGCGGTGACCTCGGCGGGGCGGGTGTTGCTCAGGATGAGATAGGTGGCGTCGGGGCCGGCGCCGAAAAGGTGGTTGAGAGCCACTGCGGAAGAGCGCAGCGCGCGGCGCGGAAGCCAGAGGCGCACGCCTTGGTCGCCGAAGACTTCACCGGCGCGGTGGCCGTAGACCTTGCTGGTCAAATACGCATAGCCCGGCGCATAGGCGGAGGGAAAGCTGACGCGACCTTGGGATTTTGCGTATGCCTCGCTGACGAGGAAATCCTGCAATAGCGCGATGTGCGGCCATATATGGTTGTAGAAAATCGCATTGTATTTGACGTCGAAATAGGGCCGCAGCGGATAGTCAGCCTGCTGATAAACCGTGGTCGCGAGGGAGGTGAAATAGTAGCCAGGGAAGTTGGCGTAACGGCCGACAATGGCATTGCTGGCGGCCTCACCCAACAGGTCGTCTCGTCCGAGGTGGGAGAGGCGCAGGAACCACGCGGCATGATGCGCGAGCATCACCGGACCATAGCGGTAGGTGCCCGGCTGCTCGGGCGGGAGGCCGACCAACGAAGTTCGCCAAGCTTCGACGCTTTGCTCGGGAATCACCGTCGACGTGTCGTAGGGTTTGAATTCGTAGCTATCGGCTTCGTGACGGCGTCCGGGGAAGACCCCGGGCACGCGACCGCCGGAATTGACGACAATGTTTGTCGCCGGCGCCATCGGGTTGGAGCGCAGCCAGAGCAGCATCTGTCGCGCGCTCACCAGGCCGGCATCACGGTAACGAAGTTTGCCGGTCTCCTCGTGCAGCTCCAGCAGATCGTAAAGCGCGGGCGTAAAATCCGTCATGAAAGCGGCCTTGGCGTCGCGCAAGCCGGCACTCGACTGAAAATCGACGGGGAACTTTGAGACCGTCCCCGCCACGTATGTGTCGGCGAGTTC
>CANGHW010000296.1 GCA_947453695.1 Opitutia bacterium | reverse complement strand
GACCGGCCGATCAACACCAACGGCTTCGTCCTCAGCGGTTGGACCACACCTGGCACCTTTGACGTCGAGATGGGTATGGTCGCCTCCGCCACCAACAAGGCGCTGCTCGACCGCTTCATCTTCGACAACCTTGTGGTAAGTGCCTTGCCCGATCCCAACGGCTCCATTGCCTCGGTCACTCCCGCCACCGCGACCGGCGGCACTCTCGTCACCCTCACTGGCAGCGGCTTCACCGGCGCCACCGCGGTCAAGTTCAACGGCGTGGATGCCGCCTTCACCCTGGTCTCTGATACGCAAATCACTGCCACGGTCCCGGCTCTCGCCACCACGGGCGCCATCACGGTCGTGAAACCCGGCTCCACGCTCACCGCGCCCGGCACCTTCACGATTACGCCTGGCCCGAACCTCCTCAACCTCTCCAGCCGCGGCCTCGTTGGCACGGGCGAGAACGCGCTCCTCGCCAACTTCACGGTTGAAGGTGGTTCCAAGACCGTGCTCCTCCGTGCTGTCGGCCCTTCTCTCGCCGTCTTCGGCGTCGGTGGCACGCTGGCTGACCCCGTGTTGACTGTGCACGACGGCACCGGCGCTGAAATCGCGCGCAATGATGATTGGCCCGCTTCGCTCTCCTCCGACTTTGCCACGGTTGGTGCATTCCCCTTCAGCGCCGGCAGTAAGGATTCCGCGCTTAAGCTCACCCTTGCTCCGGGCACCTACACAGCCCGTGTATCGGGGGCTGGCGGCACGACCGGTGTTGCCATCATCGAGGTTTACGATGTTTCTGGTTCGGCCCGCCTCGCTCACCTCGCGGTGCGTGCTCAGACCGAGGGGGCTTCTGCTGCTGGCGGGTTTGTTGTCGGGTCGGGTGCGGGCACTCGCAGCGTTTTGATTCGCGCTGTTGGCTCGCCTCTCGTCACTGCGCTCGGCGCGGCGTCGAACCCCGTGCTGAGTGTCTTCAACTCTTCGAGTTCATTGGTCGCGACCAATGACAATTGGGGCGCGTCCGCCGAGCTTACGGCCGCTACCGCAGCTGCCGGCGCGCTCCCGCTCGCCTCCAATGATTCCGCTCTGCTTCTCTCGCTCGCTCCGGGCTCCTACAGCGTGCAGGCCAGCGCCGCCACTTCGGGCTTTGTGCTGCTTGAGGTGCATGTGATCGATACCCTGCGCGCGCCGTCGTTTAAGCCCGCGCTCCTCGCTCCGCTGCTGAATACGTCCGTCTTCGCCGGCACTCCGCTCATCCTGAGCGCCCCGGTCCTCGCGAAGAGCCCGGCGGTCACCTACGTGTGGAAGAAGGACGGCGCGGCCGTCACCTCCGGCGTTCCGCTCGCTGGTTCGCCGGGTGCGCTGCAGATCCCCGCCGCGCTCGCCACCGACACCGGCCTCTACACCGTCGAAATGACCAATGCCGCCGGCACCACGATCAGTGCTCCTGTCACGGTTTCCGTTACTCCGCCCGCAGGCTACTCCGCGACGCAGGCGGTTGCCGGCTCCGGCGGCTATACTGCGGGTGGCACGGTCACGATTACCAACACGTTGACCTACGCTCCCAGCGTCGGCTCCGGTGCCCTCGGCTGGTCTGTGGTCCTGCCAGCCGGCTGGAGCTACGTCTCGTCTTCCGGTCAAAATGGGAACTCGCAGCCAGCCGATGGGGCCACCGGCACCATCAGCTGGGCCTGGACCAGTGTCCCGTCTAGCCCCGTTACTTTCACCTACACCTTGGCGGTCCCCGCGGGCGAAACGGTCGCGCGCACGCTCACGGCCTTCGCCATCGCGCGGCCCGCCAGCGGTCCGATAGTCTATACGGCCAATCCGAATCCCTTGGTTGTCTCCCGTATCAGCGCTCACAGCGCCGACACGAACGCTGACTTCCGTCTGAGCCTCCTTGAGCTCACGCGTGTGATTGAACTCTTCAACACCCGCAACGGCACCACCCGCACCGGCGCCTACGCCGTTGCGGCGACCACCAGTGAGGATGGCTTCGTCGCCGACCCGGCTCGTGCTGCGACGGTTACGGCCTCGCTGGCCAAGTTCCACAGCGCGGATAGTAATCGTGATGGACTCATTGATGTCACCGAACTCTCTCGTGTAATTCAGCTCTACAATGTTCGCGCTGGCACGGTGCGCACCGGTGCCTACCGCGGTGCCGTCGGCACTGAAGATGGCTACGATCTCGCCCCGTAATCGAAATCGTTAGTCCAACTCTCCGGGGAACCCTCCGCCTCATCGGTCGGTTCCCCTTTTGATCGTCCCGCATTTTATCCGTGTTTTCGGTCAGGTCCTTCACTAGGTATTTCTTCGTTCGCATTTCCCATGAAACTCACTCCGTTCCTTCGCTACCTCTCCGCTGCCGGTGCGCTGTTTCTCGCCACTGCTGCGTTTGCCCAATCGGCTGCTCTCAAGGCGGATGCCTCCGTGCTCTCCGCCTCCGGTGGTAGTATTCAACTTTCGGCCTCCGTCTCCTATGATGCGCAGCCCGGAGCCGTGGGTTGGTCCATTGCACTCCCCGCCGATTGGACGCTCGTAAGCGTCGGTGGCGCCAATGTCCCGGAGATCGCCCCCGAGGCCGGCACCACCGGCACCCTGGAGTTTGCCTACACCTCCGCTCCGGCCGGCCGGGCGGAATTCTCGGTGATCGTTAAATATCCCGCTGGCGTGAAAAGCGCGAAAGCCACGCCCACCGTGCTCGTTCGCACCGCTGGCAAGCTCGCAACCTTGAACCCGACCGCGGTCGAGTTCAGCTCGAAGTAAGCTTTTCGTTCTTGGTCGATTCTTCGATCGCTCAGCAGATTTTTCAGCTTTGGGGCGGACCTTTGGTCCGCCCTTTTTTGTGTCCGCATCATGGCGTCCGTCCGCGGATCCACTGGCGCACGCTCAGCGCTGCGCCGGTCGCTTGTGCGATGCGCGATCAGGCGTTTCACCTGCCTCGGATCGAAGACGTTTCGGTAGCGCACGGCCCTGCCAGCTAGGCTCCGAAAATTCGATGACGGTGGGGCAGGGGAGGGGGCGTTCGGTGATTGCCACAAATTGGCGATGAAGATTTCTTTCCGACTTCGGAAACCTCTCCCCCTATGCGATTTCGCCGATCATTGGTTCTGGTGCTTGTGGCTTTGGCAATGGTGGCGGCATGGAGCGGGCTTCGCTCGCGGTCTGCACCACCGGTCCGTCAAGCGGTAGCCACGGCCGCGGCCCCGATTCCTAGCCCAGCGCTTCCGCCGACGCCCGCGGAGCTTGCGCGTGATTCATCGCCGCCTCCGTCTGTCGTCCCGGGCGCCAATACTCTCGCGGCGTATGGTTACGGGCAGCGTTGGGACGGTGAGCAGCCGGCTGCATTTGCCGATTTTCGCCACTGGGTCGCCCGTTACCTCGCCCGACCTGCTTCCGCGGATCGCGCTGTCCTCGAACTGGAAGGTCGGGACCTCGCTCGCCTTCGTCGCGTCGCCTTGCGTGCTCTGATCCCGGTCGACCCCCGATCGGCGGTGGCTCTCGCCGTGCCGTGGGCGGTTCGCCAGGCGCTGCCGGCGGCTATCGTCGCCGAGCTTGAGACTCACTTTTCGGCCATCGGAGATTTTACCGTGCTGGCGTTCGATTACAGTCCGATCGAACTTATCCGCCGCAAGCAGGCGGGCTTGGCCACCGCCCCTTTTCAGGCCACCGTTCAGTGGCCGGGCAGCGCCGAGTATCAGGCCTATGTTTACGGCCGGCGCGAAGGGCAAACCACCAAACAGGGAATACCGCTTCATGGCATCATCTTGGCCGACGTGGTCGCACTGCATGAGTCTCCGTTGCGAGTTTACGAATCCGTCGGAGGTGCTTCCGGTTCGTTGTCGGCTGATCTCGGTGGCAAGGCCGTTACCTTCTCTTCGGTGGAGGCCTTGGTCACCTTGGCGCGAAAATTCGAGGCGGCCGAGGCGGGCCTCGGCCCGCGCCCGATTCCCGCCCTCGGATCGGACAACGCGGGCGCGGGATCGTCCCTTGTCTACAATGGCGGGACTGGCAATGCCGCCCTCCCTGCCACGGCATGGACGGTTGGGCCCAAAAAAATTCTGCACATTCGCGTCGATTTTTCCGACTTGGTGGGCGAGCCGAAGAGCGGTTCCACGATCTATACCGCCGCCTACATCAAGAATTTGGCGGATACTCAAGTGGCTCCGTTCTACGCCGCCAGTTCCTACGGTCAGACTTCGCTCACCACTACGGTCACCGCGGAAGTGTTTCGTCTTCCTTCCACCGCCGCCTCCTACGCGACTGCGGGCAACAACACCCAGCTCCATACCGATGCGCGCACTGCCGCCACGGCGGCGGGTTATGTCATTTCGAGTTATGATCGTGTCGTGGTGGTTTTTTCCTCCCTCGCTTCAATCACGGGTTCACAAATCACCTACGGCGGCCTGGCCAACGTGGGCGGCCCCAACGTCTGGGTAAATGGCGAGTATGACT
>CANGHW010000295.1 GCA_947453695.1 Opitutia bacterium | reverse complement strand
TGATATTACTTCGACCACCAAGGATCCGGCCTGGACCTGGTATGCTACTGGTCCTGGCAACGGGATTCAGATCAAGCACGGCGAGCACGCCGGGCGAATGGTGATTCCATGCGACCACAACTACGATGATCCCGTCGAAAAAAAGCACCTGTCCGGTTCGCATGCCATCTACTCTGATGACCACGGAAAAACGTGGAAGCTGGGCGCTCCGATTCAGCCCAAGGTCAACGAATGCCAGGTGGCCGAGCTCTTCGACGGGCGTGGCACACTGCTCATGAACATGCGCTCTAATCATGGACGCAATCGCCGGGCTCACGCGACGAGCACCGATGGTGGTGCGACTTGGAGTCCGCTCGCCGATGCAGAGGCGCTGATCGAGCCGGTCTGCCAGGCGAGTTTGATTCGTCACGAGGTGAAGGCCGGGAGTGCGGGACTTCTAGTTTTCTCAAATCCGGCGGCCAAGACCCGCGTGCAACTTACCGTGCGCACGAGTGCCGACGGCGGTGCGAATTGGCGCGACGTCGTTCAACTTCACGCCGGCCCCTCCGCCTATTCCAGCCTCGTGTCACTCGACGCCGGCACGGTGGGATGCCTCTACGAAAACGGCGAGAAGCGGGCCTACGAGCGCATCACGTTTGCGCTGGTCCCGCTCGCCACACCCTAAGTCAGCTCTTCTTTTCCATGCAAAATCGATTCCGCGGTCTCGTCTCCGCTCCTTTCACGCCGTTCAAAACCGACGGCTCAGTTAATCTCGACGCCATTCCCGGCTATGCTCGGTTCCTGACGGGCAACGGAGTCAGCGCCGCCTTTGTGTGCGGGACGACTGGCGAAGGTCTGTCGCTCACTTTGGCCGAGCGCCTGGCGATCGCCGAAAAATGGACGCAATCAGCCGGCCCCAAACTGCCGGTGATTGTGCATGTCGGTCACACGTGCCTCGCCGATGCGCGGACGCTCACGGCGCACGCAGCGAAGATTGGCGCCGCGGCCGTTTCCGCTCTCGCCCCGATGTTTTTCAAGCCGCGCAATGTCGGCGAACTCGTCGATTGGTGTGAGGCCGTCGCCTCCGCGGCTCCGACACTGCCGTTTTACTATTACAACATTCCGTCGATGACTGGTGTCACGATTCCGGTCGCAGACTTTTTGGCCAAGGCGGCGGATCGGATTCCGACGCTGGTGGGCGTGAAATACACCTATGAGGATTTCCCGGATTACACGGCCTGTGTCAGTGCGGCCGGCGGACGCTTTGATATTCTTTTCGGTCGGGATGAATTGCTCCTCGAAGGCACCAAGGCTGGGGCACTCGGCGCCGTCGGCAGCACCTACAACTACGCTGCGCCGCTTTATCTTCGCATGCTGGACGCCCTGCGAAACGGCGATGAGGCGAAGGCCCGCACGCTGCAGGACACGGCGATCAAGATGATCGCGATCTGCAATGGCGTGGGCGTGACCCACCTTGCTGCCTCGAAGGCGTTGATGCCCATGCTTGGCGTCGACTGCGGTCCCACGCGACTACCGCTCGCGCAGCCGACAGCGACGCAGATTGAGACCATGCGCACCCGGCTGACGGAGATTGGCTTCTTCGAGTTCGCCTGCCGCAGCTAAGTGGCCGGCGCGCTGGTCGATCCACCGGCGACAAACTTGGGGAGCAGGGGAGCTGGCGGCCGTGCGCTCTGTTCCCCGCTCAACAGGCGGAGCACCGGCCCGATCATTTTTTTTGCAAACGCCTGTGGTGCGACGACGTAGCGCGCGGGTTCCGGGGCCATTGACGCGAGGAAGGGATCATCGTCGCGGGAAATCAAAGAGACGTCGCGCGGCACCCGGAGCCCACGCTGCGCGAGGAGCGAGGCGGCCGAGAGATAGGCGTAGGAGTTGCTCACCACTAGACCAGTCGGAGGACGCCCGCGGTCGAAGAGTTTTTGCAGGGCGCGGGCGACGGATTCCACGTCGTCGCGGTGGTAGGCGATTTCAGCCGTGGCATCGCGAGAGCGCGACGCCTGCACCGCCTCAAGGAAACCGTTTTCGCTGTCGACGTCACCGGCCCGGCGGGCTTCACGATTCAGGAGAGCGATCCGACGATGGCCGAGGCGCAACAGCGAGCCCGCGGCGTGCCGGCCAATGGCGCGGTAGTCCAAATCAAAGTGTGGCAACGCGACACCGGCAAAGGTCGAGCCGGCGACGAGGCAGGGAATTTGTCGCTGGGCGAACCAGCGCTGCGTGGCTTCGGACGAGAGAGTGAGCACCCACGCGCCATGGTCCTGTTGTCCAATGAGACGTTCGAGAGCGCGGGCCGGATTGGAGAGGTAGTATTGCTTGCCCTCATGGACACGGAGGCGGCAGCCCTCTTCCAACAGCAGGTCTTTCAATTCGTCGATCCAGAGCGCAATGAGCGGCCGGAGTCGACCGACGGGCTCGGGAATAAGGACGCCGACGCTGGAGGGCTGGTTGTTCGCGGGGGCCGCAGGCGTCGTAGTGACAATGCGGTTGCCGAGGCCGCGGGCCGGGACGACCAACCCCTCGGCTTTGAGCTGTTCGAGGGCGGTGCGGACCGTATTGCGGCTCGCCTGCACCGTGCGGCTCAGCACGCGCTCACTGGGCAACCACTCCCGCCAAGCCCCCTTGGCGATTTCAGCGCGGAGCTGGGCGGCAATCTGACTGGCGACGGTGCGGTGAGGAATCAGAGTCATGCGACGAGCGCGGCCGCGGCGAACTCTCGAGCGCGGACGAACTGGCCGGCATTCAGCGGACCGTGTCGGTCGATGTCCACACTCGCGGAGAGCGCACACCAGGACGCGCTTCGCCGCCGGGCACTATGAGCCGTCCTTGCCAAATCGTGAGGGGCGTGGTCACGAGGGAAAAAGGCACTTCGCCGGCCTGCGCCCAGCGATCGGTCGCGGGATCGTAGGCGAGGATGTCGCGCGGGAAGCCGCGATGGGCTGTGGGGGCCAGCGCGGCCTGCGCGCCATCGTCTCCGCCTACGACCAGCAACCGTCCGTTGACAAGCGGAGCCAATCCGGGCGCGGCGACCGCGACCCGCGGCAGGTCAGCGAGGCGTTGCCAGCCGTCACTCGGGGTAAAGCGGTAGGCGTCGCGTAGCCATTCGCGGGAGGTTTTGCCGGTCTGATCGGCGATGAGGTGCGCGCCGCTAAACAAGTAGAAAGCGTCCGCGGTCGCGCCGGCGACGGGCAAGATACGCTCCACCCCGGGGAACGGCGGGAGCTCACGCCAGCCTGCGATTACGCGATCGAGGTCGAGCACGTAGGCCGTGCGCTGGGCGGTCGTGGCGTCCGGACGATCAACGCCGCCTGCGACGTAGACGAAGCGTCCGGCACATGCGCCAGCCATCATCGCAAGAGGGCGGGGGAGTGCTGGCCAGGCAGTGTAGGTGAGGCGCTTACCATCCCAGTTTGCGTGCCACACTTCGGCGAAGTTGCGCTTGGCGTCGCCGCCGCCAATCAGCAGCACGCCACCGTTGACGGTGAGCGAGACACCATAGCCGGAGGCAGCGGGCAAGCGATCAACACGCCGCCAAGCGGGAGCGTTTGGCGTCAGCAGGAAGGTATCGTCATACCAGACTTTGGTCCCGCCCTCCCACGGGCGCTTGTCGGGGAAGTTGGCACCACCGGCGACGAGGAGTGCTCCGCCGGTTACTCCGGCAAAGCTTCCGGCGAAGCCCTCGCGGTCGGGCAGATCGGGCAGAGAAGTCCAAAGGAGAGGCGACATGGCGGTGGCGGTGAGACTTGATTGGTTCGGCTCCGCCGCCGGACCGGGGGCAAAAGCGAGCAGCGTGAGAGCAAGCAGCGAGGGGCGCATGGGGTTAGAAAGGTGATTGGCGATTCCGTCGCGCGAGGCGAGAGCGAGGGTGCTGGCTCGATTCTTGAACCACTGCGACCACGGTGCGCTCATCTCTTGCGCGCCGCCAACGGATTGTTACTCTGCCGATGTCTATGCCGATCTACGAGTATTACTGCCCGGATAACCATACGATCTACCAATTCTTCGCCAAGACTCTGGCGCAAGGTAAGAAGGTTCCGCATTGTCCGGATAACCCGAAGTTCCGCATGAAAAAGCTAGTTTCCGCGTTCGCGGTGACCACCGGCGGAAAAAAAGAAGAGTCTGCGGACGCCAAACCGGCGCAAGATCAGGGCGATTCAGCCGATGATGCCCGGATGGAGGCCGCGATGGGGGCGATGGAAAAGGAGTTTTCCAATGTGGATGAAAATGATCCCCGCGCCATGGCCCGCATGATGCGGAAAATGTCCGAGCTCACCGGGGAGAAAATCGACGGCGAAATGGAAGAGGTCGTGCGCAAGCTCGAGGAGGGCACCGATCCCGACAAGCTGGAAGAGCAACTGGGTGGTCCGGAACAGCCGGGCCAAGGCGATCCTTACGGCGATGAAATGGGTATGGGTGGTCCGCCGGGGGAGCCCAAGGATCCGAAAGAACCGCGTCACCGCTTCAAG
>CANGHW010000294.1 GCA_947453695.1 Opitutia bacterium | reverse complement strand
TGCGAGAATCGCCGGTTCGTCCCCGCGGCACCGGTTTACCGATGGGCGGCGAGTGTGGCGGAAGGCAGTCGGTTTTCGTTCATCAGCGAAACGATTTCCTGCGGCTCGAGGCCGCGATCGGCGATAAAGAGTTCGTCGAGGTCGCCGCGGAAGCGCTGTTGCCGCGGGCCGGTGGCGCCGAGGCGCGCCCCGAGCCAGACTAGATCGGCGAGCGCGGTATTTTCCGCGACAGCGGGGCCGCGGGTCTTGCCGGGGATGATCGTGCTGCTCTCCAGTCGGCCATCGACATATTGCTTCACCTGCACGGGCACGGTCGGATCTTCGTCGCCGGGGCTGAAGCAAACCGCGATGTGGTGCCAGCGCCCATCGCGCAGGCTCGTGAGGCCCACCGCCTGACCGCCGCCGAAATCCGTGCGCAGGGCACCGATGGGGCCGTCGTTGCGGTCGCGGTTCCAATTGATGCCGACGTGGCGATTGCCGAGCTTCCGGTTGTTGGCGAACCAGGTAACCATTGAGTAAGCGTCGGACAGCGGCGCGTCTTCCGGCACGCGCACCCAAAACGCGATGGTGTGCGGCGTATTGCCGGAGAGACCGGGAAACTTGGCTACGCCGTAGTTTTGTCCGGTGAATGGAAGCGCGAGTCCGCGGCGACCGGTCGTCGGTGCCGACATCGCGCCTTGGAGTCGCGCGTCGAAGGTGTGTCCGGTGGCGTCGGTTGGCGCGGCGCGAAATGCACCGTCAACCGCTTCGTCGAACGACCAGTGCAGGTGGCGCGTGACGAGTGCGAGGCGGTCGAGGGCGAGCGGCTCGGTGAACAAGGCAAACTTGCGTGCACTGTCGTTGACGTCCGAGACGCCGGTCGGGGCGAAGCGGCGCGACGCGCCCTCTTTCAACAAGATCGCCTCCTGGCCGGCACCGCGGGGGGCGGCCTCGACCTCGCCCTTGAGCACGAAGACTTCCGCGCCGCCGGCATCGGCGACCATGGTAAACTCGGTGCCGAGATCGACGACTTCGACGGCGGCGTTGGAGACGCGGAAGCCGACCGCCTCGGGTGGCACGCTGGCTTTGAGGGTGCCGCGGCGGAGGGTGACATCCCAGGCGGAATTGATGTGCAGCGACGCCGCGCCCTCGAGCACGACGCGTGCGCCGGAATCGAACGTGACCTCGGCGACGCCGGCGGAGAGTTCCAGCTTCTGCCCTTTGCGAACGTGCGCGCCGGTCGCAAGGCTGCCGGCCGCCCACTGGGAGTCTTTCACTCCGGTGATGCGGCCGACAAAATCGCTGGGCTGCGCCGCGCCGCTGTTCTCGTCGACCGCAGGCGTGCGGAGGTAGATCAAGCCCATGACCAGCGCCGCCGCGGCGGGCAGAATCGCCGCCCACCAGAGAGGGAAGCGCACGACCTTGGCCGCGCGCGTGGGCGCATCCGGGGCCTCGGTGTGCACCTCCGCTGCGTAGGAGTGCAGACTCGCGGACTGGCCGAGAGCGCGCACGTAGTGACGGCGCGCGGCCGCCGATTCGCGCAGCCACTGCGACAGACGCGCGCGTTGCGCGTCCGTCAACGTGCCATCGACGACGGCGCCGCAGAGTTGGTTGAGCTCAAGGATTTCACGGTCGGTCAGATTCACGCGGCACCTCCTTGCGGCTGGCGCTGCGCGAGTTCGTTAGTCACGCAATCGTGCAGCACTTTGCGCAGGCGGTTGAGGGCTTTGTAGGCGGCGTCCCTGGAGCGTCCGCTGCGCTTGGCGGCCTCGGCGACACCGCTGCCGGGCTCATAGCGGGTGAGCACGAGATCGCGGTCGCGGGCGGGCAGTTTTTGGAGACAGCCGGCCAACGCCTCATGCCGCTCGTCGAGTTCCGGGCGCAACTCCACGGCGGTCTGCGCCACGGCGGCCAAGACCTCATCGTCGAAGACGACTTTGGAGCGCGCGAATTTTTGCCGGGAGTAGCGAATGCGCCACCACGCGATCTGGCAGGCCCACGCCACGAAGTCGGTGCCGGGCGTGAACTCGTCGAATTTTTCGCAGATCACCACACTCGTCTCCTGGAGCAGGTCCTCGGCATCGTGGCGGTCGGGGACGAGGGTGAAGATGTAGGCGAAGATCTGGCGCTGATGCCGGGTCATCAGCGCCATGAGCCGCTTGCGGCTTTCGGCTTCAGTGGAGAACGAGGCGGACATTTTAAATGGAGGCGCGCGACGCGAGGGGAGTGAGCGGAAGTTTTCGCGGGCGCCTCCCGAGCTCAATGCGAGAGTGTGTAGGCGAAGTAAACTCCGCGGCCGACGCCGAGATTGCCGCGCTGATCCACGAAGTCGCGGTCGAAGAGGTTTTTCGCGCTTAGGCGCACCGTGTGGCGGGTGCGGATGGACGCGGTGTTCCAGGAGTAGCTCAGACCGGTGTTGACCAGGGCGTAGCCGGGCGCGTTGACGTTGCGGCGGCCGTCCGTGAGCGCCGCGGTGGAGTTGGGGTAGGCCATGCCGGAGTAGGTCAGGCCGGCATTCCACGCGAGTCCCTTGAGGCCGTCGCGGGCGAAGGAGTATTTCCAGGCCACGCTGCCCTGATCCAATGGAACGCTCGCGGGGCGGCGGCCGACATCGGTGACGGCGTTGCCATTGTAGAGAATGCGGGCGTTCACGAAGCCGTAGCTCGCGGTGACGGTGAGCTGCGGGCTCACGCGCCAGGAGCCCTCGAATTCGAGGCCCTTGGTGTTTTGGCGGCCGGCGGCGACGGTTTCGTTGAGGCCGGTGATGGGATCGCGCTGCGTGGTCTTCACGCCCTCGCGGTCGATGTAGAAACCGCCGAGGGTGAACACGAGCGTGTCGTCCAACAGCGCGGCTTTCACGCCGTAGTCCCAGCCGGCGGAGGTTTCATTTTCGAGGCGCGGATCGCCGAGGCGGGCCACCTGACCCTGCGGGGAAAACGAGTTGCTGCGGCTCGCGTAGAGCGAGAGCTGCTTCGTGGCTTTGAAATTCAGGCCGAGGCTCGGGGACCACGCGGTGTCGGTGTAGTTCGACACGGCGCCGCGGGCGGAGAGGGCGCCGCCGGCGCGGTTGTATTGGTCGCCGAAAGTGAAGTTATACGTGACCGCATCGTGACGGAGGCTGCCGAAGGCGAGGAGTCGGCCCTGCATGAACGTGGACTGCTGGCGGAGGAGGAAGCCCTGCACATCCCAGCGCGTCTTGTCGCGGCGGGTGATGATGTTGAACGCCGAGCGCGGCGGGAGCGTGTAGTCGGGATTGGCGAGGAGGATGCCGTTGATAGTCCACACGCGCGTATTCGGGCTGCGCTGTTCGCGGTAGCGCCAGTTTTGCGAGTAATCGAGCGTGAGCAGGGTCTTGTGCTTCACGGTGCCGCCGTGGGTCGCGTAGTCGGCGAGGGTGTCGATCTGCACGCCGCCGCCGTCTTCGTTGAGCGGATCGACGATCACGTTGCCGCGGCCGAAGCGGCCGGTGCGCGGGTCGAACTGATCGCTGCTGCCGTTGTTGAAGTTAAAGGCGTGGCGCGCGTAGGCGTAGGCGCCGGCGTGGGTGGACCAGACCTGATTGTAGCGCTTGTCGTAGGTCAGGTAGAGCGAGGTGAGTTCGCGGTTCTGGACGGAGTCGGGTCCGCCCTGACTCACGTGGGCGAGGTCCTTTCGCTGGATGGAGGAGTAGGTGCGCGTGGTGGTGTTGTATTCGAACGGAATGGTGGACGTGGCGGTGACGGATTTGCGCTTCGACCACTCGAGATCGAACACGAGCGTGCTGCCGTCTTTGAACTTGGCCAAAATGCTCTCGCTGATGAGGCGGTTGCGGGTGTTCGCAAACTGCGTCTCGGAATCGACGTTCGTCGCCTGCGCGCTGAAGAGTTGCGCCAACTGCACGCCACCGATGGAGCCGAGCGGGGTGTTCACGTTGATCTCGCCGCGGAGCAGATCGAGGCTGCCCGTGGTCACCGACAACCGCTCGGAGCGCACGCCGAGGCGCGGGCGCTTCGTCACGAAATTGATGAGACCGGCGGGCGAGGTGGAGCCGTAGATCGCGGCGTTGGGGCCTTTGATGACCTCGATGCGGTCGGTGTTCACGCGGTCATTGAGGCCGAGGCGGTAGAAGCCGTTGCGCAGCGTGAAGGTCGCGCCGTAGCCGCGGAGATTGGAATTTCCCTGCGTGTCCACGCCGTTGAGGTTGGCCGTGTAGGCGATGTCCGAGGCGAGATCGAAGAAGTCGAAATCGTTCATGAACTCGCTCGTGATCACGCTCACGCTAAACGGGAGATCTTTGATTTGCGTCGCGACGCGCGTGCCGGTGACGGACTCGGAGGCGATGTAGCCGATATCCGAGTTTTCCTTCACGGTGAACTCGGAGAGGAGCACGGTCTGGTCGGGTTTTTCCGCGGCCTGACCGGAAGCGACGAGCGTGGTGAGAGTGAGCGCACAGAATGCGCGGCGGTTAGTTTTTAGGAAACGCATGGGGTTTGATTCATGAAAATCGGTTTACTTGCTGAGGG
>CANGHW010000293.1 GCA_947453695.1 Opitutia bacterium | reverse complement strand
GGATTGCGCTCGAGACGATCATCGATGAGAGCGTGGTCCGCGAAATCATTCCGCAGCTAAAGTCGCTCGGTGCCGAAGGCATCGTCGAATATCCGCTCAACAAGGTCGTTTACTAAGCGCTGTCGCCATGCCCACGCCCAAAACCGTCACGCTCGGTCTCCTGCAGCACGCCTGCGTGGCAGATCCGAAGGCCAATCTAAAAAAGAACCTTTCGCTGGTCGAACAGGCGGCGAAGAAGGGCGCCCAGATCATCTGCACACAGGAGATGGTGACGTCGCAGTATTTCTGTCAGAGCGAGGATCATCTTTTTTTTGATCTCGCCGAACCTATCCCGGGTCCGTCCACCTTCGCCTACCAGAAATTGGCGAAGAAGCACGGCGTCGTAATCGTAGCGTCGCTCTTCGAGAAGCGCGCTTCCGGTCTTTATCACAATACAGCCGCCATTATCGATGCGGACGGTTCATTTCTCGGTGTGTATCGCAAGATGCATATCCCGGACGATCCGCTTTTCTACGAGAAGTTCTACTTCACGCCGGGCGACATTGGATTCAAGGCATGGGATACCAAGTTCGGCCGCATTGGCGTGCTGATTTGCTGGGACCAGTGGTATCCGGAGGCCGCGCGCCTCACCGCCATGCGTGGCGCGGAGATCCTGTTTTATCCGACTGCGATCGGCTGGCATCCGAAGGAAAAAGCTGAATACGGGGTTAACCAACATGGAGCTTGGGAAACCATCCAACGCTCCCACGCCGTGGCCAATGGATGCTACGTCGCCGCGATCAATCGCATCGGCCACGAGGTCATCGAGAGCGTCGGTGGCGATGGCCTCGAATTTTGGGGCCAGAGTTTTGTCGCCGGCACGAGCGGCCAGATCCTCGCCAAGGCGAGTGTCGATAAGGAAGAGATTCTCCTCGTCCCCGTGGAACTCGGCAAAGTGGACGTGACGCGCACGCACTGGCCGTTCCTCCGAGATCGCCGCATTGACGCTTACGGGGATCTCACAAAGCGCTTTATCGACTGAGCATGGCCGCGACGAAATCGAAAACGCCTGCCGAGCTCGGGTTCCGCATGCCGGCCGAGTGGGAACCGCAGGTCGCCGTTTGGCTTTCTTGGCCGCATAACTTGAAGACGTGGCCCGGTCATTTTCGTCCGATTCCGGCCAAGTTTGCCGAGATCGTCGCGACAATCAGCCGCTTCGAGGAAGTTCGCATCAATATCGGCGAGCCGCTACAAAAGCGCGCATGGTCCCTGATTAACAAAGCCAAGGCCGATCTCTCGAAGGTCATGCTCTACGATCATCCGACCAACGACGCGTGGTGTCGCGATCACGGCCCCATCTTCGTCAAGAATGACAAGACCGGTGAAGTCGCGGTTACCGATTGGGAGCACAATGCATGGGGGGGCAAATACCCGCCTTATGGCCTTGATAACACGATTCCACCCAAGATCGCTGGGGCGCTCGGCTTCCGCCGCTTTGAGAAGAAGATGATTATGGAGGGCGGCTCGCTCGACGTGAATGGCTCCGGCCTGCTGCTGACGACCGAGTCGTGTTTGCTGAACAAGAATCGCAATCCTTCGATGTCGAAAATCGAGATCGAGCAGGCACTACGCGACTACCTTGGCGTGCACACGATCCACTGGCTCGGTGATGGCATTGTCGGCGACGATACCGATGGCCACATCGATGACATGACTCGCTTCTTCTCGGCAGATGGCATCGTGACCGTGCTGGAGAGCAACAAGCGTGATCCAAACTATCCCATTTTGCTGGAGAACCTCGAACGCCTCCATGCGCTCCGCACGCCAGCTGGGCGAAAGTTTAAAATCGTGGCCCTGCCCATGCCCAAGCCCGCGTATTGCGACGACCAGATCCTTCCCGCGAGTTATGCCAATTTCCTTGTGATAAACGGGGCTGTGCTCATGCCAGCATTTCGGCAACCGAAGCGTGATGCCGAAGCCGCTGAGATCCTTGGCGGTTGCTTCCCTGGTCGAGAAATCATCCCGATCGACTGCCTTGAACTAGTCTGGGGGCTCGGCACACTGCACTGTATTTCCCAGCAGCAGCCGGCATGAAATCGCTCCTGGCGTGCCTTGGTTTGATCGCACTGGTCCTCTTGGCGGGCTGCGAATCTGTGCGTGAGCGGGTGCAGGAACGTTTTGCGACCGTGCCGCCTAAAGTTCGGCTCGTTGGTGGGGGATCTCGCGAGGTATTCTACGCCGCCCAAGGCACGCTGAGACAAATGGACTTCAGCTTAGCCCGCGCTGCCGAGGCCCAGGGGATGATCAATGCATTCAGCCGTATCCGTTCTGGCGACGGGCCCCGGGAGGCGCGGCAGTTCACCCTTGAAATCCGGCTGGTAGCCCTTGGGCCAACCGAAACCGAGGTCTCCGTGCTCTTGCGGGAGCAGGTGGAAGGCCTCCTTGCCAATGGCGCAACGAATACGCCTCTCCGAGAACATGGGCTTTACGAGACCTTTTTTGCCGGATTGAGGAAGGTGCTGGCCGACAAATCAGCGCCCCCTCCCGAGCGAAAGTAAGGCTCTACGCCGTCGAGTTTGGGCTTGCCGCGCTTGGTTGGGAGAAGGACTCTAGACCTTCGCGGCCTCAGTTATCGGTCAAGTCGGCGTCGCCGCGATGCTCCCGCCGACCCTTCCGTTAGATCAACAGTCAACCCAAGGTCCCGCTTTACGGCGGGGCCATCACCGGTGGGCTGGCGTCTTTGGAGCAGGGTGCCTGTTTGCCGGGTTTCCGCGTTATGAGTTCCATCATGCAAGAGCTGCTCGCGCAGTCCTCCTTCGACAAACTGAAGTTGGGTGCGATTGTCCCGGGCGTTATCACTGAAATCCGCCAGAACGAAGTCGTTGTCGACATCGGCGGCAAGTCCGAGGGCGTCATCCCCGCCCACGAATTCCTCGACATCGGCGAGCTCCAAATCGGCTCCACCATCGAGGTTCTCGTTGAGAAACTCGAAGACAAGAGCGGCGCGCCCGTTCTCTCCTTCGACCTCGCTGAGCAGAAGAAGAATTGGGACAACATCCTCACGAAGTTCCCGGAGGGCTCTGTCGCCGCCGGTCGCGTGAAGGCCAAGGTCAAGGGCGGCCTCATCATCAGCATCGGCGTCGATGCGTTCATGCCGGCCTCCCACATCGACATCCAGCCCCCCAAGAACCTGGATCAATACGTCGGCCAGACCTACGATTTCAAGGTCCTCAAGATCGACCTCGCCCGGAAGAACATCGTGCTCTCCCGCCGCGAACTCATCGAAGAGCAGCGCACCACCAAGCGCCGCAACCTGCTCGACTCGATCCAGCCCGGTCAGGTCCGTAAGGGCATCGTCAAGAACATCACCGATTTCGGTGCGTTCATCGATCTCGACGGCATGGACGGCCTGCTCCACATCACCGACATGAGCTGGGGTCGCATCTCGCACCCGAGCGAAATGGTGAAACAGGGCGAGGAAGTTCAGGTCATGATCATCGAGGTCAATCGCGACAAAGAGCGCGTGTCCCTCGGTCTCAAGCAGACCACCAAGAATCCGTGGGACGAGATCGACCGGAAGTTCCCGGTCGGCGCCAAGGTTCACGGCAAGGTCGTCAACCTCGTGCCCTACGGCGCGTTCATCGAGATCGAACCCGGCGTTGAAGGCCTCGTGCACATCACCGAGATGTCCTGGACCAAGCGCATCACCAAGCCCTCCGAACTCCTCAAGGTCGGCCAGGAATTGGACGCGGTTGTCCTCGGCATCCAGAAGGACGAGCAGAAGATCTCGCTCGGCCTCCGCCAGCTCGAGCCGAATCCGTGGGACATGGTCCGCCATAACTACCCGATCGGCGCCCGCGTGCGCGGCAAGGTCCGCAACATGACCACCTACGGTGCCTTCATCGAGCTCGAAGAGGGCATCGACGGCATGGTGCACGTCTCCGACATGTCTTGGACCCGCAAGGTCAACCATCCTTCCGAAGTCCTCAAGAAGGGCGACGAAGTGGACGCGATTGTCCTCGATGTGGATTCCTCGCAGCAGCGCATCAGCCTCGGCATGAAGCAGCTTGCCGTCGATCCGTGGTCCGACATCGACGCTTTCTTCAAGATCGGCGACGTCGTGCAGGGCACCGTCACCAAGATCACTTCCTTTGGCGCCTTCGTGGAGCTCAAGGACGGGATCGACGGTCTCGTGCACATCTCGCAGATCAGCGAGGAGCGCATCGAGAAGATCAAAGATGTCCTCAAGCCCGGCCAAGTGGTCGGCGCCCGCGTCATCAAGATCGACCGCGAAGAACGCCGGCTGGGGCTCTCCATCAAGGCCGCGAATTACTCTTCGGAGCAGCTCGCCGCCGAGACGTCGGCCTACGAGGCGCTCAACCGCAGCGCTGGCAACGACATGATGAACCTCGGCGACATTCTCGACGAGGCTTCGAAGAAGGAATAACGCCTCGGCGGCCCGGCCGCATGAGACGCGATTCATTCGACGAACATCGCTCACTTCTCAAAGCCGTCCGGAG
>CANGHW010000292.1 GCA_947453695.1 Opitutia bacterium | reverse complement strand
TGGCAAACTTGATCCAGTTCTCGGTCGTGAGGAGCGTGAGCGTCGTGCGTTTACCGATAGGCTGAAGGTGCTTGAAATAGAGCGTGTGACGGCGCTCGTAAGAGTGCGTCAGAAAGCCGTCGGAGGTGAGATATTGGTAGCTGGCGATCGTCGAAGAACCACCCAACGGCGCGAAGTTCGCCGAACTACCCTCGAGGTGGGCCACGAGGGTGCGAAAGCTGCCGTAACTAATGGTGGGCACGATGCCGTCGGTGGTGCGCGGATCCTTCGACAACATCGCCATGGTTCCGCCAAACGTCGCCTGGCCAATGGTGCTCGCGGTGCCGGGGCCGCGATCAACGATCATCCGGCCGATCAGCTTGGCCGGAAAGTAACTCGTGGAGTGGTGGGAGAACGAGTTGTTGTCGCTAAAGGGGATTCCATCGAAGGTGATGTTGTATTGGCCGTCAGTAAACCCACGGATAATGTTCTTCGCCTCGCTGAGGCCGGGGCCGTTCGCCTGGACCGTCGTCACGCTGGGCGTGAGATTGGCGATCATCGTGTAATCGGCGGAGGGCGCGATCGAGTTATTGATCGTAGACACATCCACGATCGACTGCGGCTGCATCGCTTCGAGCCGGCTCTCAGTCGGCGCCTGCGTGAGCGCGGACGTGCGCTTTTCAGTGACCTCTATTTCCTCCAGGCGGATTGCCTTGTTGGCCTCCTCTTTGACCGGTTGGGCGCGGACGCATTGGGCGGAAATGACGACGAGAAAGCAGATTCTCCAAAGGGCATTTTTCATACTCCGTCACACCGACTGAGCCACTTTACATCCGCAACCCGCTCACGTGACGAAACGGCAAAGAGAGGATGACGAGTCTGTAATCAGTCCTCTTAAACTCCCTTGGCCCATCGGTGATCCCGGGCGGAATCTACATCGACGCCCGACCAACTTGTCCACTCGCGCGAGCACCGCCTTCGCCGCGCGTCGCTATCGTTCTCCCCGGCGTCCGCTCCAACGCCGCAACTGCTCCCCTACGCCATTTCGACCGCGTCCAGGCTCCGGAAAAATAGGCCAAGCGAGAGGCTGAGGCCTAAATCAACTCACCGTCGCCACCACCAAGCTCACGGCAAAGCCCAAAAATACCACTCCCAGCCCGCGATCAATCCAGTGACCGTAACCGAGGAACTTTCGCCGCACGCCCTCGTGCGCAAACACCGTCGCCACCAACGCAAACCACCCGATGGTCGCCACCGCCATCCACACCCCATAGGCCACCTGCACGATCCGCGGCGTGGCCGGACTCACGATGAGGGCAAACAGCGAAACGAAAAACAGCGTCACCTTGGGATTGAGCGCGTTCGTGAAAAATCCCGTCGCAAAAGCGGCCCGCGGTGAAGGCGTATTTGCTCCTCCACCGCCGGCCTCGGGTTCTCCCTGCGTCGTCCCGCGCGCTGCTTCCGCCTGACGCGGCTGCGCGCGCAGCGACTGCACTCCGAGCCAGGCGATATACGCCGCGCCCGCGTATTTCACCGCCGCAAACACCGTCGGCGAGCTCTTGATGGCCAGTCCGAGTCCCAGGACCGAGTAGCCCACGTGCAATAAAATCGCCGTGCCCACGCCCACCGCGGTCCACCGCGCCGTGCTACGACCATGGGAAAGACTTTGTTTTACAATGATCGCGAAATCTGGCCCCGGGCTCGCCACCGCGAGCAGGTGGGCCACCGCCACCTGTGTGAACTCGATCCAATAGCCGTTCATCGCCGACTACGCTCCGAGGTCCAACCACGGGCCGCGTTCCCTGCGTCCGCTCGCAATAGAGCACTCACGTTACCGCTTTCGACCGTCGCGGAACGACGTATCCGGCTCAAGTTTGCCCGTCGACCTACACCCGCGCCAGCCGCCTCCGGGCTCACAGTGCGATGAGCTTGAAGGACGGATCCGCGATCATTTTCTCGATTTGCTTCTGCTCGACAAAAGTCCGCACGGCCCGGCTTTCCGGAAACTTCTTCTGTGCCTTGGCCAGCGCACTGCGCGCATCGTCGACCCGCCCCAGCAGGGCGAGCACATAGACCTGCTGCATCCAGGGCGCCACATCCGGACCGTTGCCCGCCTTCGGGTCCGCTGGCTTGGCCGCTTCGTTTTCGTAGGCCTTCAAGGCCGCCAGATACGCGGTGCGCGCCGCGTCCTTCTTACCGAGCCGCACTCGCACCGACCCGAGATCAACCCAGACCTTGCCCGAGTCCCAACTGAGTTCCGTCGCCTTCGTGAGCAGGCCTTCCGCTCGCGCGAGATCCTTCAGTTGCAACGCAAACTGCGCCTCACTGACGAGCGTGGCCGCCTCTTTGCGCTGTAACGTCGTCGGCTCTTTGTCGGACCGACCGCAGCCCGCCAACCATCCCATACTCATGGCAACCAGACTTACCCCAATGATACGACGCGTGTTCATAGAATCGAACCATCTATTGCGCCCAGTCACGCCCTGCCGTCAACTCCTCCGATTGCCCCCCTCTTTGCAGGGGCAGCCGCACTCGGTGATTTTCGTCCCTCCTGAGCAGCGTTTCGTCACAGGTCGCTTGCACGGCTCACGTCCACCTCCCATCGTCCGCCCACATGCGCCGCCCCCACCTGTCGCTCCTCGCGTTTTTGTCGACTGCCACCCTGTTTGCGCAGCCCAACGCCGAGGACTTTGCTAGCTCTCCCTCGCCGGCTCTTACTTTCGGTCTGGACGCCACGCCCCGCACTGCGGCCGCCACCATCCCCCTCACGGTCAACACTTCTTCGCGTGAAGAGGTCCGCCAGTTCTACCGCACCATCTATACGTTTTCCGAAAACGTGCCGATGGGGTGGACCGGCAGCTACGATGCGACCACCCCGCTCACCGCGGCCGGCGATACCTCAGCCGCCTTCAAAGATGCTGTCGCCCTGCGCATCAATTTTTTCCGCGCCCTCGCCGGTGTCCCCGCGTCGATCAATCTCAACAGCACATATAACACGAAGAATCAGCAGGCCGCGCTCATGATGAGCGCCAACAATACACTCCAGCACGACACTACCGCGGCGCCGATCCCCACGAGTTGGAAATTCTACACGGCCGCCGGCGCAGAGGCATCGCGGAGTTCCAATCTCACGCTTGGTCTCAACGGACCGGCCGCGATCAGCTCCCTAATGCAGGACTCGGATGGCAGCGGTAACATCGTGCTGGGCGCCAACGACCGCGTCGGTCACCGCCGCTGGATTCTTTATCCGCAAACGATCGAGATGGGCACGGGCGACGTCCCCGGCAATGGCACGACGTTGAGCGCGGCCCACGCCAGTTGGATCGTCGACACGAAGTTTGGCCAGGCCCGCCCGACCACGCGGACCTCCTTCGTCGCCTATCCGCCGGCCGGCTACGTGCCTTACCAGCTCGTCTGGCCGCGCTGGTCCTTCTCGGTGGCCAACGTCGATTTTTCCTCCGCCCGAGTAACCATGACGCGGAATGGCGCGCCCGTCGCCGTGCGGCAAGAAGCCGTCGGAGATGGTGCCGGCGAAAACACTCTTGTTTGGGTCTACGACAACCTCTCGACCGTTGAGTCGACCGGCCACGTCCGCCCGACGGCCGATACCACCTACGTCGTCACCATCACCGGCGCCAAGCTGGGTGTGGCGACGCTCTCTCCGGTCTCCTACAACGTGACGGTCTTCGATCCCGATGTGGCCGGTCCCGATGCCTCCATTACTAGTGTTACCGGATCCGCCACTCCCACCACCGCCGTCTCGTCGACCTACACCGTCGTCAAAGCCGCCTTTACCTCGGGCTTCGAATGGCGCCGCGTCGCCCTCGGCACCTTTGCCAAGACGTATTCGGCAGAGGCGGGGCTCGACGGTCTGGTCGCCACCGTGACGACCGGCGCTCCCGCCACCGTGCAGACGGCCCTCGCCGGTCGCGGCACGGCGGCCTACCGTCTCGCCCACGTCCCGCGGGCCAACAACCTTCCTCCGGAAACCCAATTCCTGACCCTGCCCGACACCTTCTTGGTCGGTGCCGGTAGCGCCTTGAACTTTCTGAGCTTCCTCAACGTCGCGGCCAGCACGCAAACAGCGCGCGTGCAGCTCTCCGTCGATGACGGCACGACGTGGGTCGATCTCTATACCCAGGCCGGCACGTCGCCGACGAATACCAACCTGCCGCCTCCCACTGATACCGCTTTCACAGCCCGGTCCGTGTCCCTCAATGGCTACGTGGGGCGCACCGTGCGCCTCCGCTTCGCGTTTACCATCGCTCCGGGGCCGGCCTTTCCGGGCGCGGAAAACAATCCGGTCGGCTGGTTCATCGACGATATTGCGCTGAGCAACGTCCAAACAGTTACCCCCACCACTCCGGTCGCGGTGCCCGCCGGTTCCACCTTTTCGCTGACGCCTGCCGCCGTTGGTCCGTTGGGGCTGCAAGCCCGCGCGCTGCTCTTTGGCGCCTATCCGGCCGAATGGGGCACCGTAAATCAGATCACCGCCGTCCCGCCCGGCGCCGCCGCCAATCCCGGTCGCCTGATTAAT
>CANGHW010000291.1 GCA_947453695.1 Opitutia bacterium | reverse complement strand
TTGGGTCGCGATGGGCCAAGGCGCTGGCGGCGATGCACAGCCAACCGAGCACAAATGAGCTGCCGCCGAGCGGTGGCACCGCGATCTTAAACCAGAGTGGCGCGGTCGATGAGACTGACATCACGTAGAGACTGCCGGAAAACAAAACAATGCCGGTGGCCCAGCAGCGTGCCGCCCAGAGGGCACGGCGAGCGGTTGCGCCGGATACGGAGTGCAGGAAAGCGGCGACACCGAGCAGGGCGACCGAGTGGGTAAGTTGATAAAGCACGGCCGTCTCCCAGCGATCGCGCGTGCCGAGCTCGGTGAGTGCTCCGCGGAGAGCGTGGGCGCCGAATGCGCCGAGCCCGACGCCAGTGGCACCAAATATTCCAGCCGCGAGCAGCGGAAAACGATACGGTATGGACATGACGCGACGTTTGCGAAATCTCCGGTGTAAACAAGCGTGATGGCGGCCTCGCCGGGGTGGCCTGGACGCGGTGCGAGCGGGAACAACGAGTTATTCACAAGCCAAAACAGGGGTTGACACGCCTTTGGTAAACCTCACCTTTTGGCCTCTTTTCTCATGAAAACGTTCCTCGCCAAGAAGGAGACTGTGCAGCCCAAGTGGCATCTGATCGATGCCGAAGGCGTTGTGCTCGGTCGTCTCGCCGTCAAAGCCGCCAACATCATCCGCGGCCGTCACAAGGCTTCCTACACCCCCAGCGTCGATAACGGCGATTACGTGGTCATCATCAATGCCGAGAAGGTCGCCCTCACCGGCAAGAAGGAAGTCCAGAACAGCTACATGTTCTTCTCGGGCTTCGTCGGTGGTGAGAGCTACCGCAAGCTCTCCGAGCAGCGTGAGCGCCATCCCGAGTTCATCATCGAGCACGCCGTCAAAGGCATGCTGCCGAAGAACCGGATCGCCGCCCAGATGCTCACCAAGCTCCGCGTGTTTGCCGGTCCGAAGCACACGCACGAGGCCAACAATCCCGTCAAAATTTCCGTTTGATCCCGCCTAGACCATGAGCACCACCGCCCCCGCCAACGTTTTCCTCGGCACCGGCCGCCGCAAGACCTCCACCGCCCGCGTGCGCGTGACCGAAGGTTCCGGCAAGTTGACCGTCAACGGCCGTGACTTTGACGCCTACTTCTCCCACGAGAACTTCTCCAAGCAGGCCTACGCGCCCCTCCTTACGGTTGAGCTGCGCGAGAAGATCGACGTGACCGCCAATGTTTCCGGTGGCGGCGTTGCCGGCCAGGCTGGTGCAGTGGCCCATGGTATCGCCCGTGCCCTGCAGAAGATGAACGCCGAGCTCCGCCCGGCGCTCAAGAAGGCTGGACACATCAAGCGCGATCCCCGCGCCAAGGAACGTAAGAAGCCCGGTCAACCCGGCGCCCGCAAGCGCTTCCAGTTCTCGAAGCGCTAAGGCGTTTCGGTTCCCGGAGCCGAATTGGATTTCAGTTCACGCTACGCAAACCCTGTTTTCTCGAACCGCCCACCCATTGGTGGGCGGTTCTTTTTTTGGTCTGAAGGGGAGGCTTGGGCGAATTCGGAGTGGCGGATTGGAATGTGTCCTGCTTATTGGGTGTCTGAGATGAAGCTTTTCACCCGTCGCACCGCTTTCCTTTCCTTCGCATTGTTGGCCTCTGCTTCGTTGGCCCACGCCCATCCCGGTCATGATGGACACGATTTTTCCTGGGATTTCCGCCATCTTGCGGATTACCCGGATGCGACAATTCTCTGTCTCGGAGTGATCGGCGCGATCGGTTGGTTCGTGTGGAAAGTGATTTCGGCTAAGGCGGAGACGCCGAAGGCCTCGATGGTTCGCGTGGATGATTCCCGCCGGGAGAATTGACGGTGAACCGGCTTTGACCGGTCTCAAAGCTTGCGAGGATCGCAGGCAAGCCGAGGGAAAGCCCCAGCGAGAATTCTCCGAATATCGCGGAAACCTTGACGGAGCTGCACTCCGTTTGCCGCGACCCATTTGATACTCCAGCCACCACGACGGAGCGCGCTGACCCCGATCCAGAGTCCATTGGCTTGCAAGGCATGCAGCGCTGATCGCCAGGTGGAATCGTCTGGGGGCCGGTTGGTGATTAGGACCGCATTGCCAAAACAGGCGCCAAGACCGGACTGGGCGAGGGAGGCGAGGGCACGGAGGCTTTCACCGGTTTGGGCAAAGCGCTCTTGCAGGATCAATTCCCCGTCGAGCCGCACGGTCGTCACAAGGCAAAGCTGATTCCATTCCCAAGCTTCACCGTGAGCGACTCGGCCGGGCATCAACAGGTCGGCGAAAAAAAGTTCTCCGCCAGTAGCCACATCAACCGTGGTGGTTTGGCGATAGCTGCAGCCGCGATGGGGCACAAGCGGCTCTGGCATCCACTCCAGCCAGCCGCCGGCTGCGACGTGGAAGGCTTGGCGGCAGGATGCGGTGCCAGTTTTCATCTTGAACACCCGACTGGCGCTGGGGGTGGTCACCAGCAACGCCGCCGCAGCGTCGACGCGGATGGCCGAGGAGAGTTGGTCCCCGGAGAGAATGCCGGCCGTGGGATTAACCACCTGGACCAGCAAGGTGCCGGTGGCGGTATCCCAGTAAGGTTTGCTGAGGTGGTAAGGTGCGCGAAACGACTGGGCGGATAGCACGGTGCGGCCGTGTGGCCGCATGCTGGCGCAGAGGTCGAGGTGTCCAGAAAAGTCCGCCACAATTTCGGATCCGTGCGGTTCAGTGCGCGGATGGACGGGAGGCTTGGGCGAACAGGACCTCGCGCTCGATCCAGGCGACTACCGCATCGAGGTTATGTTCGCGTTTCAGGTCGCAGAACAGGAATGGGCGTGCGCCGCGCTGGATCTTGGCGTCCCGGTCCATGACCCCGAGGTCGGCACCCACGAGCGGGGCGAGATCGATTTTATTGATAATGAGCAGATCGCTGAACCGGATCGCGGGGCCGCCCTTGCGGGGGATCTTGTCTCCCTCGGCGACGTCGATCACGTAAATGAAGGCGTCGACGAGCTCGGGGGAAAAAGTGGCCGTGAGGTTGTCGCCGCCGCTCTCGACGAGGACGAGTTGGAGGCCGGGTGCGAACTTGGCCTCAAGGGCGCGGCAGGCCTGCTCGTTCATGGTGGTGTCGTCGCGGATCGCGGTGTGCGGGCAGCCTCCGGTTTCGACGCCGGCGATGCGTTCAGCGGGGAGCGCACTGTGTTTGATGAGAAACTGCGCGTCTTCGGAGCAGTAAATGTCGTTGGTGACGACCGCCATCGAGTAGCGCTCGCGGAGACGTTGGCAGAGCTTGAGGCAGAGCATGGTCTTGCCGGAGCCAACAGGGCCGCCGATGCCGATACGGGGAGGACGTTTAGATGCCATGATTAGGAGATGAACATGCGGGCGTCCGCGGTTTCGTGGCGGGCGGCAGCAATATCGAGCCACGGGTTGAACCAGCCGATGTCCTCGAGCGGCGTGGCCTCGGCCGCGGCGATGAGCGCGGGCGTGGCGGCGAGTGCTTCGGTAAGGAGGGACTGGGAGGCGTTCTGGCCGAGGCGGAGAATTTTCATCGCGGCGGACAGGAGGGAGGAGAGGGTTGCGTAGGAAATGCCGGCGAGCACGGCGGTAAGCGGGGCGCCGAGCACGCGGCCTTCGAGGGCGGCGGAAATCGCGGCGGAGTGCGGCCAGTTTTCGGTGGTGGCGCGACGGAGAAATTCCTGCGCGAGCGGGTGGGCGCGGAGGTTGGCCATGAGTTCGGCCCTCTGGCGGCCGATGTTCTCGGAGGCGGCACGGGCTTCGCGGGCGGTTTTGAGCGCGGACGAAAGCCCGCAGAGTTCGCCGACGCGGTTCCAGTTGGGCTCACCGAAGGCGTGCCACGCATGGGCGGCGAGCGGGAGATCGGTGTGGCGGAGCGCGGGCAGAGCAGAGAGGAGGAGGAATTCGCGGAGCGTAGCCCGGTCGTGGACGACGCCCTGTTGCACGAGGCCCTCTAGGCCGAAGGAGTGGGAGTAGCTCCCCGTCGGGTAGAACGAATCGCCGGCCTGCAGGAGACCGACGAGCCACGCGGCGTCAGTGTTTGTGGCTGGGGCCGAGGTCATGTGTGGGTTGCTGGCCGCGGGCGAAGCGGCCCGGACGGAAGATGGCGGTGGTCGGCTGGAAGGGGACTTTGAGGCGTGCGAAGAGTTGGCGCACCGCGGGTTCGTCGGGCGCGAGCAGTCGCGTGGGTTCCGACTGAAATTCGAGATGGAGATTGCCGACGGCCCAGCCGATGCCTGCGGCGGCGGAGGGGGCGAGGTCGAGGGAGACTTCGACGACCGACTCGGGGTGTTGCTGGATCTTGTAGCGTGCGGAGGCGGAATGAAAAAACGTGTCGCCGTGCTTGAGTGGAGTTTCGAGTTCGAAACCGAACTCGGTGCCATCCTCGGCGGTGCCGCGCCAAAGACGTTTCGCGAGCGTGAGGCGTTCGACGCGGAGGATAACTTCAGGGAGCGAGGAATCTGCCGACGCGAGTGGGCCGGAAACGAGCTGCATGAAAGGAGCGGAGCAGTCGGGCCGACTCAG
>CANGHW010000290.1 GCA_947453695.1 Opitutia bacterium | reverse complement strand
TTCTCGCTTAACCAAGCCTCGCAACTCAATCTTCCGGCCGCCCCGCGCCACGGCCTGTCTCCCACCACCGGCGCCCTCGCCTCGCTGCCGTCCTGGGGTTCATTCGACCGCACCGCTGGTCCGGCCGCCACCGGCGAATGGCGCAGCGCCCCGCTCACTTCACCCCTCGGAGCATACCTGAAATTTGAAACCGCCGGCCACCTCGGAACCACGCCGACGATCACCCTCGAACTTCACGACGCGCAAACCGACGCTCTGCTCGCCACCATTGTCCCGTCCAAGGTCCCCGGCGACGCGTGGCGTTCCGCCTATGTCCGCGCGCCGCGCCAACCCTTCGTCGTCGTCGCTCGCGACCAGGACTCCGCCCGCTGGCTCGCCTTTAGCGCCCCGGTTGAAATGGGCACGCTCTCCTACCTCGCTTTTCAAGCGGCCAAGCACGGTCTCCTCCTAGCCCAAATCGCCTTCGTAATCGCCGCCGCCCTCGCCGGCCTCGTCTGGTTCACCCGTCCGCGCTCCCCTCGGCCGAAAGCAAAACCAGCTCCCGTTCCCTCCGTAGCTTCGTCTGCCCCTGCCAGCGCTTCGCACACATCGTCCGTATCCCCCGCCCTCCGCTTCGCGCTCGCGCTCGCCCTCTTCCTCGCCATCTGGGGCACCAAGCTCGTCACCCTCGACCGCTACGGCAGCGACCTGCCCTACTGGGATCAATGGGCCAAGGAGGGCGACTACCTCCTCACGCCGTGGTTCGAGCGCCACGAGCTTTGGAATAATCTTTTCCTCCCGCACAACGAGCACCGCATCGCCCCGACGCTCGCGCTCAATCTCGCCCTCGTCACCGGCGGTGGCCAGTGGGACGCCCGCGTGCAATGCGCCGCCAGCGCCGCCCTCCACGCCGCGCTGGCCGCCGGTCTCTTCCTCTGGGCCTCGCGCCGCTTCTCGCGCGCTTGGTCCCTCGCCGTCGGCCTCGTGCTGCTCCTCGCCGTCGCTCCCCCCATCGCGTGGGAAAACGTCCTCGGCGGCTTCCAATCCCAGTTCTACTTCCTCGCCGGCTTCACCCTCCTCTCCCTCGGCCTGCTCCTAACGTCACCCGCCCTCTCGCGCCGCTGGTGGTGCGGTGTCGCGGCCGGACTCCTCGCCCTCGTGAGCATGGGTTCCGGTCTGCTCCTCGCCGCCCCGCTCCTCGCCTCGGCCACTCTCCGCCTCATCACATCCAAATCCGACCGCCGCGACACCCTCCTCACGCTCGCCGCCGCCCTCGCGCTCGGAGGAATCGGTGCCGCGCTGCGCACCCCGGCGCCGTGGCACGACACGCTGCACGCGAAAACCGTCGCCGAGTTTCTCCTCTACGCCGCCCGCTGCCTCTCTTGGCCGCTCCCTCAATATCCCTGGCTCGCCCCCCTCCTCTGGCTCCCCTGGCTGGCCCTCCTCACCCAACGCCTCACTTCGTTTAAAGCTCAGAGTTCGAAGCTCGAAGTTCAAAATTCCTCCACGGACTTCCTCCTCGCCGCCGGCCTCTGGGTTCTCCTCCAAGTCGCCGCCGTCACCTACTCGCGCGCCGGCGGCGGCGGCTACCCCGCCAGTCGCTACGGCGACATCGCCGCCCTCGGCCTCATCGTCTCGTTCTTCGCCTTGGCGCAGCTCGCCTCCACACGCCCGTCCGTCCGCCCGACCGCGCGTTTCGCCTTTCCGTTGCTCGCTGCCCTCCACGTCGCACTCGTCGCCGCCATCGTCGTGCTCGCGACCCGCGCCGTTCTCGCTGGCCCGCTCCCCGACAAACGCAAGGAGAGCGCCGCCTCCGAGCGCAGCGTGCAGGCGTTCATCCTCACCGACGACTACGCGACCTTCGCTAAATCCCCGCTCCCGTTTCCGCTCCCGGATTGGCTCGCCCGCATTCTTCGCCGTCCCGATATCCGTGCCGTTCTCCCGACGAGCGTCCGCGCCCCGCTCCCGATTGCCGATTTCTCCGTTACTCCCCTACCGCCCGCGCCGCCCTTCTGGGAGCGACGCACCCACAGCGTCCACACCGCCGGCGAATGGCGCAGCGCCCCGCTTCCTCCCGCCACCATGGGCTACTGGAAATTCGAAGTCACCGGCCCCGCCTTCACGTCACCCGCCCTTTTTCTCTCCGCCGCATCATCACCCCTTCTCCCCATCGCTCCCTCGCGCGCGCCGCGTCCCGAAGAATGGCGTGCCGCCTTCATTCCCGCACCGACCGCACCCGCCACCCTAGTCGCGCGCGCCCCATCTTCCGACCGTTGGCTGGCCCTGACTGAACCCGTTGAAATGTCCGCACTCAGCTATCGCACCTGGCAACTCTCCAAGCACGCCACCTGGCTCTGCGCCGCCGGTCTCTTCGGTTTCGTGCTACTCGCTTTGCTCACTCTACTCCCGACCCGGCGCGCCGCGTCCGCCCGCAGCTGATTCCCTGTGCCTTTGTCCCCGCGCCCTCCGTCTTTCGTTATCTCTGTTTCGCCGTCCACCTGCCTCGCATGAAGTTCCTCACCTTCCCGGCTCTCCTCGCCGCCGCTCTCCTGAGCGCGATCGCCGTCATTCCGTTTCTGCCCGCGGCCAAATCCCAGACATCCCTTTTCGCCGTCGAGGCCCGCCTCGCCTCCTCGGTCCCGGGCCAGGTCGTCCTCTACTTCGACAGTGGCACCGGCTTCAACGAGGGCGCCGTCGCCCGCGTCAATATCACCAAAACCACCGAGCCCACGCTCGTCCGTCTGCCGATCCCACCCGGCTCCTATCGCGCCTTTCGCTTCGATCCGATTGATCGTGAGGGCACCGTTCGGCTCCAATCACTGCAGGTCGTCGGCGCCGGCGGCCGCGTGATCCGCGCGCTGCCTTTTTCTGCGCTCCAAATCGTCCAACATATCCAACCGCTCCAACAACGCGACGGCCTCCTCGAAATCGCCGTCACCCCCGGCGGTAACGACCCGCAGTTCTTCCTCAATTTCTCCCCGCCCCTCGTAGTTGACGCCTCCTTCGCCGACCTCACCCACGGCTGGCTGTCCCGCGCGGCCATCGTCTTCTTCCCCCTCCTCGCCCTCCTCTTCTTGCTCGACCGTGTCGCCGCGGTCCGCACCGCCCTCACGTCCGCCGCCCGCTCCCTCGCCCAGCGCCCCGCCCGCGCCGTCACCGTCGTCGCCGCTTTCGCCGTCGTCGCCAGCGCCTACCCCGTCATCTTCCTCGGCAAGAGCTACGTCTCGCCCAACCTCGGCACGATTCTGCTCTACGACAACTACCCGGCTCTTCCAGGTTACCAGAGCGGTGAGACCGTCGACGTCAAAGGCTCCGACGTCGGCGCTGTGATGTGGTCCCACCTCCCGCTCTCCATGGTGCAGCACCGCGCCTACGCCCAAGGCGAACTCCCGCTGTGGAATCGCTACAACTCCGGCGGCACGCCGCTCATCGGCCAGGGCCAATCCATGTTTGGTGACCCGCTCCACCTCTTCGTCGTCGCCGCCAACGGCGCCGCCTGGGCGTGGGACGTGAAATACCTCCTTGCGAAGTGGCTCTTCGCCACCGCGCTCGGCCTGATCGTCCTCCGCCTCACCCGTCCCATAGCGGCGAGCGCCAGCGAGCCGATTGCCACCCTCCTCCCTGCCCTCCTCGTCACTCTCGCCGCCCCGTTCCTCGGCTTCTTCCTCTACCGCCTCAACCACCCCGCGTTCTTCAGCCTCTGCTACGCTCCTTGGGCGCTCTACTGCTGGATTCGCGTGACCGACGCCACTTCCCGCCGCGCCACCGCCCTCGGCTGCGCCGGCCTGATCCTCGCCAACGCCGCTCTCATGAACAGCGGCACAGCGAAAGAAGCCTACATGCTGCTTCTCTCGCTCAACTTTTCCGGCGCCCTCGTCCTGCTCTTCTCCGCAGCCCCGTGGCGCGAACGCCTCGCGAAATTCGCCGCCCTCGCGTGGGCCGGCGTCCTCTTCGTCCTCCTCACCGCCCCGATCTGGGCCACGTTTCTCAACACGCTCAAGAACGCCTACACGGGCTACAACGCCCCTACCGCCTTTCAGGTCCAGCCCTCTCTCCTGCTCGGTGCCTTCGACGAACTTTTCTATCGGCCCATCATGGCCGAAGAGAGGCTCTTCAACCCGTCCGTTAATTTCGCGATCCTCCTCGGTCTCCTCTATTTCCTCGTGACGCTCCGTCACCACTTCACCAACCGCACCGCCGTCGCCCTCGCCCTCAGCTCGCTCGTTCCGCTGGCGATTGCCTTTGGCCTGCTCCCCTGGGCCTGGCTCGTGAAGGTCCCGTTCCTCTCCAACGTCGCTCACCTCGACAACACGTTCACCTGCGTCCTCATCGTCCTCTGGAGCGTGCTCGCCGGCGTCGGATTCTCCGCTGCTTTCCGCCGTCTCGGCACTCCCGAGGGCCGCGCCGATCTCATCTCCGCCGGACTGCTACTCTTCGCGCTCGTCTTCACCTGGATCGGCTATCGCCAGGCCGTCCATCGCTCCGTCTACGGCACCAACCTCACCTTCACCGCCCTCAAAGACGGCGAGGTCATCCCCGTCAGCCCCTTTGTCTGGGCCACACT
>CANGHW010000289.1 GCA_947453695.1 Opitutia bacterium | reverse complement strand
GCCGGGCCCGGTCGCGATCACGCGCCACGGCCACGCGGGACGAAGGTGATCCGCGGCGGCGGTGATGTCGACGGGGCTGCTCCACGTAAGGCCATCATCGGTGCTGCGCATGTAGAACGTGCGCATGTATTCCACGCAGTAGATAAAATGCACGGTGCCATCGCGGTCGGCGATCGCCACGGGGTTGTTGACGGTTTGCTGGCCCGGTTCGCCGATCACCTTGCCGGGAGGTTGGTCGGCGTTGGCGGGATTGCGCGGTAGGCGAGGCCCCACGTGGGCAACTTGCCGGACACGGTCAAACGTGCGGCCGCCGTCTGTGCTGCGGCGCCGGTGAATCTCGATCTCGCCCCAGTCGAGTCCGGAGAACTTTCGCGCCTCGCAAAACGCGAGGACTGTGCCCCGCGCCGTGACGACGAAGCACGGGATGCGGTAGGAAACAAACCCGTCGGTCCTCTCTTCGAAAAGCTGTGTTTTTTCCAGCAACGGACCCGCGACAACCGTGGAGACGCTGCTACACCACGCCACGGCGAGCGCGAGCTTAGCGATCGAGAGCAGAGCAAAACAACCGCGCATCGGAATCGATTCAGAAGGAGCCGCGAATGCCGGCGTTGGTGTAGTAGCCGAGTTCCTGCCGGCGCGTATACCGCGCGTAGTCGGGCGTGGTAGGTGAGTAGCGCTGGAGGTTTTGCACGAAGCCACCCCAATCGACAATAGACGCGTAAACAGAGTAGCGCTTGGTGAGACTATAGGTGGCATTGATACCGATGCGGGTGCGCTTCGCCTGATAGGCAAAGGTGTTGGGCGCGACCGTGGCACTCGCGGCCACGGCACCGGTGTTCACGTCGCCCAGGTAGCTAATCGTCCATTTCAGCGCGATGCGGCCGCGGACAAAGTTGACGCCACCGGCGACGGATTTCGGGTTGTAGCCGGAGAAGTCCGAGGTGCGCGTGCCACTCAGGTTGAGCTTCGTGGCATTGACAAACACCTGCAAGCCACGGGCCCACTGGGGCAGGAAGGTGAGCGACTGGCGGTAGCTGAACTCGAGGCCCTGAATCTTTGCGTCACCGCCATTGGTGAGCGTGGTAATATTGTAGTTGAGGAGCGAAGGATCGCTCTCGAGGCCGTAGAGCTCGAGGAGCGCTGGCGTGGCCGCGGTCGAGACTGAGCTAAAGAAATCTTTGATGTCTTTTTGAAATACGCCGATGGAGCCAAAGCCGTCCTTGATCTGGTAACTCTCGAGGGAGAGGTCGTAGCTCTTTGCGCTCCATGGCTTCAGGCCGACATTGTTAACAGTGATGACATTATTGGCCGCCGAAGCGTCGGAAATGGAGGTGCTCGGGATGATGTTGTTGATATTGGGACGGCCAAGCGTCTCGGCATAGGCCGCCCGGAGGATTAGGTTTTCCGTCAAGTTGAACGACGCGTTGATACTCGGATAATAACCGCCGTAGTGCTGGTCAGAGGTGGCTCCGCGCTCGGTGTAACGGAGCTTGCGCAGGGTCAGCGCATCGGAGGACTTGCTGACGGGCTGGATGCCAACAACGTTGGGATTGCCGTCGACGAGCGTGCCATTCGCGTTGCGCTGATATTGGGCATTAATGTCGTTGAGCGGTCCGCTTCCCTTGTCGTGGGTGCGCTCGTAGCGGACACCCGCCACGACCCAAAGGCGGTTCTTGAACAGGCGAACGTCAGCCCGCAGATAGCCCGCCGCCACTTGCTCCGTAAGCGAGCGCGAATTATTGACGTAGTCCTGCCAGACCTGTGCCTCGTCGGTCGCAAACCACGCGGGATTCTTCTGATAGAGCTCATACAGCTTCTTGCCACTAATCCAACGGACCTTGCGACCGTAGAGGTCGGGGCCGGTGGCGTTGAATGCCTCGTCGAACACGTCGAAGTTCTTCGCCTGGCGCGAAGCCGCGTCGCTGAGACCGTTGGGACGGAAGGTCCACGTCTTCACGGACCGACGCTGGTCGTTTTGCATTGTATCGACGAGGCCGCCGACCTTCAGGGTAAACGGCACCGGGCCGCGGAAATCGCGAGCAAGGTCGCCCTTAAAGCTGTAGCGCCGCGTCTTCCAGTCAGGCTGGTTGGTGTTGCCACTTGTGATGGAATAGTTCCCGCCATCGTAGACGTCCACGGCCTGTCCGGCGGCATTGCGCGCAGAATAGCTGGTCGGGATGATCCGACCGGCGGTGTTCAGGCCGTCGCCACGAAGGATGACGTTGGAGATCGTCGCGGGAGTGGTGTTGAAGAAGCCGGAATCAATGTCCCATCGGTCGGTGAACGAGGAGGAATAATAGCTGCCAAAATCAAACCGCCACGTGTCACCGCGATGCCGGTATTTGAAATTGTAGACCCTACTCTGGCTCAGGATGTCGGCGTTTTCACCGCTGCCATTCATCGTCACCACGCCCGATGGCAACGTCGCGCCCGTTGGGATCGCGCTTTGGGAAAACGTCGCGTCGCCCGTCGCACCGGCGCCATAGGCGAAGCCGAGCACGCTGCGCGTAATCGGCAGGGCGTAAGCGCGATACTGCGCGCTCACCGAAAAGGTGTTCGCCGCCCCCAGCCGCCAGTCGATCCCGATCTGGCCCTGCAGGGTCGTAAACTGCTGGGCAAGGCTGTTCCACGTGCTGGTCGTCTGCACGAGGCGAACCTGATCCCACGTCGGCTGCTCGTCGGTCCCCTTCATGCCGGTCTCCATCGGCTTGGCGCGCCACGTGCGCGAGCCGCCGACGGTAATGGCGAGGTCGCGATTGATCGGACGCAGATAGCTAAAATCAAACGACGGCTTGATGTAACGGGAGGTCGTCGCTCCGGAGACGCTGCGCGGGCCGCCGTCAAACGTGAGGCCATTGCGGTCGTGAAACATCCCATAGACGTTATAGGTAAACCGCGGGGTCTTCGTCTCGAATCCGTTGCGCGTGATCAGATTGATCGACCCGCCCAAGCCGGTCGCCGGCATGTCCGGCGTGGGCACCTTGGTGACCTCGACGCGCGATACGTTGTTAAACGGCACCTCGCGCAAATCGAGGGCACGGCTGTTGCCGTTAAACGTCGCAGTCGTCTCTGCCCCATCGATAGTGAGGCCAGTATTGTTGCCCGGAAACCCCCGCATAGCGACCGTCGTGGGCTCGGAGCCAGAGGTCGTCACTGAAACGCCCGGCAGGAACAGCAAAAACTCGCCGATGTTCTCGGCCCCGCGATCACCAAACTCATCGATCGAGACCACATTCTTTAGGTTGGGCGCGGTGCGCTGCTCATTCATGGAAACGGCTTGCGCACTCATTTGCTTATCTTCCACCACGGAGAACGCTCCGAGCTTGAGCGGCTCATTCGCTGCGGCCGCCGCAGCGGAGGATTTTCCAGTGAAGGAAAGATCAAAGTCCCGCTGCACCGCACCGCCGGCCGGCACCAGCACGGCGGAGGTCTGCGGCTCCATGCCGACATAGGAGACCGTCAGCCGAGCCGGGCCCGCGGGCACGGCCAGGAGACGAAATCCGCCGCCTTCGTCGGTGACCGTTTCCTGCAGCGTTCCCTCCAGAGCGATGCGGGCATTGATCAGGGCGCTGCCGGTCGCGGCGTTGAAGACTCGGCCCGAGATCACACCCGCGGTCGGTTGGGCGAGGAGTGCCGGGGGCAGCAACAGCGCGAACGCAATAACGAGGCGGAAAAACAGCGACGGCTTCATGGGTGACAGGGGGAGACGAACGGGGGTTGGGGTGACGCGAACAGACGAGGTATTACGTTCGCCTCCGGCTCGGAGGACACGGGAAAGCAGTGGTTCTTTTTCCCGACCGGTGGTCCGCTTCCCCCTGCCAACAGCGAAGGCCCCTACGCTAGCTATCCCGACCGCCGAGTTGATGGCCGTGACGAACGATAGCGTTCCGCCCGCGGTCATTGAGCTTATCGAGCACGTCGGCCAGGCGCCGGCGCTTTTCGTCCGTTTCGGCAAACATTTCCAGCTGCCGAGCGCCCTCACCTACTCCCGAGAAACGCACGCTAATCAACCGCAATGGCCGCCGCTGCGTCCACGCCGCCCGCAGCAACGGCGCGACCAAGGGATAAAACGGCGCCTCAAGGTCAGTCGCCGTCTCCAAACTGCGTCCCGCGGACTCCTGAGTGAAGTCGGGATAGCGCACCTTCACCGTCATGGTGCGCACACACTTCTTATCCTCCCGGACCTTGGGCAGGAGTTCGTCGACCATGCGTTTGGCCACCCGCTCGATCTCTGCAAAGTCTCCCACATCGGCAAAGAACGTCTCTTGCTGAGAATAGCTCTTGGCGTCCTCCTGATCGACGTGGACCGGGCGATCATCGAGGCCCTGGGCCGCCGCCAACATTTCCCGCCAACCGCTGCCGAAGAGTGATTCCAAGTCATGTTCGGATCGCTGGCTGATGTCGCCGATGAGCTTTACGCCACGAGTGTTGAGTGCCGCCTCAGTTTTGGCCCCCACCCCCGGTAGTTTACCCACCGCCAGCGGGGCAAGAAACGCCTCCTCCGTCCCGGGTGGCACGACGACAAACCCGCGGGGCTTGCGGAGCTTGGAGGCGATTTGGGAGACGAGTTTGTTGGTCGCGATGCCGAACGACACCGGAATTTGCAGTTCCGCACTGATGCGTTGCTGGAGGCCACGCACCCGGCGCTCAATCTCTTCAGCTGTGGTGAATCCG
>CANGHW010000288.1 GCA_947453695.1 Opitutia bacterium | reverse complement strand
CTGACGTTGAGTGGCAGGCGGTCGCGTTCCAAGAGGCGGTTTAGGTGGACGACGAGGCCGCCGCTGGTGGAATGCGCTTTGAAGATCTGGTTGGCCGGGTAGGCATCCGGCAGTTTGTAAACGTCGGGGGCGAGGTTGAGCATGCCGCGGTTGAGGGTGACGGGAAGGGCCGTGGCGGCCTTGCCGGCGACGTCGTCGAAGCGCCAGCCGAAGGTTGGGATGATCGCCCCGCGCCAGAGGAAGCCCTGCCAGGAACCGGCCCATGACTTGGTCATACGCTCGGATTTCTGCGCCCGTGTGAGCAGGCTCGGATCGGCGCCATTGTCGTAGGCGAGGAGGTTGTTTTGGAAGTTGGAGTTCCAGCCGACGTAGTTGGCGGGATTCGAGGCTTGAGTGAATCCGCCAGTCGGGGGATTGGCCGCGTCGAACACGGAGGGCGTCAAGTTAGACGGCACGGTCCACGGCGCGGAGGGGCTGACGCCGGGCAAATTACGCCACGTGGCGTCGAACGTGTAAACCCGGCCGCTACTGAGGCCGACGGGGGCGACGATGCGCGAGACATTGGCCCCGGCAGACGAGGTGGCGCTGGCGAGTGACGGTCCGAGGTAGATCGCGGCCACGGGCGGGCGATCGGTGAAGGGCGAGGAGGCGCCGTTGGTCTGATTCCAATAGCCCGCCCAAGCCTGGCTGTTGGCATACATCTGCCAGGAACGGTTTTCGGTGGCGTAGTTTTCACTGCTGTAGACGCCGTTGAAGCGGTGCTTGCCGAGCAGCGTGGCGAGCAAGCTTTCCTTGGCGACGACGTCGGTGGCGCGGAGCTCGGCGAAGAGCGAGCCGCGGAAGTATTCGCGGTCGCTCGCGTAGGAGTTGCCGCTGCCCGGGCCGGCGCCGATGTAGGGACGGCCGAAGTTCGGGTTGGCGCTCAGGTCCTGGAAATTGCGCAGAACGTCGATGTTGATGCTGGGACCGAAGCCGAGGAGGGCCTGGCCGCCGCGGGAGTATTTCTGGCGATCGGCGTTCAGCTCGAGCGCGACACGATCACCCCACCCAGTCTGGGAAAGACTGATATTGTGCGCGTTCCAGTGCTCAAACTGCGAGGAGGTCGGACCGTCGATGAGGTTGTTGTAGAAATCGAAGATCGATGGATTCAGCATCGATGTATTCTTGTATTGCCCGAACTGGTAGTTGGGCAGGCGGGCATTAGTCGCGAAGGCGGGCAGCGACGAGATACCGAAAAACTGGTCGGCGTAGCGCTGGCCGATGAGGCTGCCGGAGGCGCCGCGGTTGGTGCCGTCGTTGTTGAGGGCGCCCGAGTTGATGTAGCCGCCGTAGATGCGGTAGAGCTGGCTGGTCGTGCCGTCGATGAACCAGATCGGCTGCTGCTGGTTAGCGAGGCCGGCGGTGAGCCAGGGGTTGGTGCCCGCGGCGTTGGCGCCGAGATCGTAGCCACTGTTTACCGCCAGCTTGCCCAGGCCGCCGTTGAGGCTGGTGTTGTCCACCGGGCGGAACCACGCGGAGATATTGTCGTTGGGCGTGACGGTGCGGGGGCGGTTGGCCTTGATGTCGCCGTTCTCAAATTTCGCCTTGATGCTGGTGTGGAACGAGCGGTCGGCGAACAACTGCGGGTCATACCGCACGGTGCCGTAGTAACGGCGGTTGTTTTCGAAGGCCGGATCCTGGCGGTATTTCTCGTTACTCCACAAGCCGTCGAGCCGGAGCGAGAGCACCTTGGGGATGATCTGCTGGTTGAGATCGAGCGTGCCGCGCACAGAGCCGTAGGAGCCGATGCGCATGTCCGTCGAACCGAAGTTGCGGAACTCCGCGCTGCGGGTCGTGGCGTTGACCATGCCGGCGGGGCTGCCGAGGCCGAAGAGAATGGAGTTGGGCCCGCGCTGGATGTCGACGCGATCAACGATGTAGGAGTCCCACGGAATATCGGTGACGAAGAAGTCGCGGGAGTTGTCGGCGGCGGCGAGGCCGCGCACGCGTTGGGCGCCGCCCGGAGCGCGCAACGTGGCGGTCTCATCCACGCTCGTGCCATTACCGAGGCCCGCGTAGGTGCCGCGTGTGCCGGCGACCTCTGCGTTGGTGGTGTATTGGAGCAGCGTGGCGCTGTCGGTCGCACCGACATCCTTCAGGAATTCCTTGGTCACGACGGAGATCGCTGCGCCCACGTCGCGCAGGTCCGTGCGGATGCGTGTGCCGGCCAGCGTGTCCGTCGCCTGGTAACCGGTGTCGCGCGCAGTCGAGACTTCGAAGGGCGTCAACGTCACGACCTCGGCGGTCTCGGCTTCAGTCTCGGTGGGTTTGGCGCCGGAGCCGGCTTTGGTTTGGGTGGCGGCCGAGGGAGTCGGAGCGGTCTGTGCCGCGAGCGGCCAGGCGGCGGTGAGCGCCACGAGGGCCGGAATCAGGGTTGCACGGTGGTTCATGGGTGGCTGGGTAAGAAACGGTGCCGCTCGCCGACGCCGTAGGGCGCGTCAAACGGGTGAGTGACAGGAGCTGGAGGGTTAAGGGGTAGGAAAATCGGCGCGCGAGGGATCGTGGACGATTGAGTGTGCGCACCATCACGAGCGCCGCGGGCGAGTTCAAAAATGTTATCAGTCTAACTGTAGCACAAAACCTTCGCCGGGCCCTGCCGGCGGCGGGACCGGTGCGCGGGAGGGGCGGCGGACAATCGCCTCTCCGTCACTTAAGGCCGCGCGAGCCGTAGGAGCACCACGCCGTGGTGCCGGATCGAGGTCGTGAGCTCGGTGGCCGCGGGGCCTAGATCTTTTTGCCGCCAGACGTCGCGTGCGACGCGTGCTCCCGTCAGCCCGAGATCGGCGAAGCGCAGCGTGAAAGTCTTCGGCTTTTCGTCGTCCCAGCGGAAATAGGAAGCCGGCGTCTTGCCGAAATCAGCCGTGTGGAAGAGGCCCACGGCATGCGATCCATCTTGGAGTTGTTTCAGCCAGACCTGCACGCCCGCGCTATCCGCCACGAGACGGGCAGGCCGACCGAGGGGGTCTTGGTTGATCGCGATCACTTCGTCGTTGTTGAGCAGCGCGAGGGTAAACGCGTCGAGTTGCTCAAGCGGACAACCGATCAGCATCGGTGCGGACAAGAGGCTGAACATGCTCACGTGGCTGTATTGTTCGTCGGGCGTGAGCCGCGTGGGATGCATCGTGGGCCCGATGCGGACGTTGCCCAAAATCATCATGTCGGGGTCCGCCCAATGCCCCGGGCCGGTCGTCGCCGCCCACGGCTCAAGGAAGAACGTCGTGAGAAACAGGCTCGTCCAGCTGTCCTTGATATCCGGCCCCGTGCGATACAGCTGCGCCACGCGCGCCCAGTCGGCCGCCTTTTCGATCGGGGCATTGTTGGAGAGACTGAACGCGATATCCCGGCCGGATTGCCGAAGCGCGGCCGACATCCGCTCGGCCGACTCCAGGTCGATGCGCCAGTCGTATTTGAGGAAATCGATGCCCCATTCGGCCATCTGCCGCGCATCGTTTTCCTCGAAACGATGGGGGCCGATGCCGCGAAATTCCGCCCGCTTCTGCATGCCCTCGCGCGTCTCCCCGCCACGGGGCGAGAGCGACGATCCGCCGACGTAGCCCGCGTAGCTCTGGATGTAGGGCGTGGAGTAGAGTCCGGCCTTGAGTCCGAGCGCGTGGATGCGCGCGACCATCTCGGCGAAGCGCGGAAATTTCTCGTTCGGCTGCAACGCCATGAGCGGTCCACCGCGCACGCCCTGCCACGCGTCGTCGAGGTTGATGTAGCTCCAGCCATGGTTGGTCAGGCCGGTGGCCACCATGGCCTCGGCTGAGGCGACTACTTTTTCCTGATCAATGTGCTGCTCCCAGGAGTTCCAACCGTTCCACCCCATCGGCGGCGTGAGCGCGATGGCCTCGCCGATTTGAATGGTGAGCGTCTGCGTCGCCGAACCGGCCGCATTAGTTGCGGTGAGTTTCGCACGATACGTGCCGCGCTCCGCCACGCGCCCCTGAATCATGCCGGTCGCCGCATCGAGGGAGAGCCCGGCCGGCAGTTCGGCCGCGGCAAAGGTCATCGGCCGCACGCCGGTCGCGGCGATGGTATAAAGAAACGGGTTGCCCGGACGGGCGCCGAACACCTTCGGCGAATTGATCCGCGGCGTGCGCGCCGGAGGCGGAGTGAGGATGTATTTCTCCCCGTCGTTGCGTTGATGCCCCGGCTGCGCGTCGCCTTCCATGATGAGCTGCGCCTCAGCCCAGTTGCCGTAGGTGCGCTTGTTGCGGATGCCGCCCACCGGATCGGTGATCAATAACCCGAGGTGCCGCACGCCGGTGAGATCAACATCGATCGCCTTCGGCGCATCGCCGATCCGCATCTCGCCACTGGCAAAGAGCACCCGGCGGTCGCCCAGCACGGTAAACGTCAGCGGGAGCTCCTTGTTGCCCTGATCATCGGCGCCCACGAGCGCCGTGAAACGTCGCGCCCGGCCGTCGAGGGCGAACGACAGCACGCAGACTGACTGGGCGCCGAGGCCACGGTCGTAGGCTTTGCCTGCGATCCGGATCTTCTCCTTCGCGTAGTTGGTCTTCGCCTGGACCGGCCGCAGTCCCTCGGAAAATGTCTGGATTGGCAAATCGTCCAGCCAAACCGTGCGCGGCTCAGCCCGGGCCGACACCGCCCACATGCACAGCAACAAGGAAAGCAAAGCGGGGAATTTTCGCATCGCTGCACCGTGGCGGGAGCCGGCGCAGAGGGGAAGCACGCCGGCTTGCAAACG
>CANGHW010000287.1 GCA_947453695.1 Opitutia bacterium | reverse complement strand
TTATCGCCGGTATTCTCGCATGTGCACGGGGCGCGTCGCGTAGCGACGCCTGAACCGTGCGGGGTTCATTCCCGGTCAGGCGTCACGACGTGACGCGGGAAAAATCATCGATCTCAAACCCGGGCTGAAGCCCGGGCCTATGCTCGGGTCGCCGCTACGCGGCTCGGCGCGCAACGGCGCGCTACCGAGTGCGCATCGCGCACCACCGTCCAACCGTCCGACCGCCTAACCGTGCGCGCAACGACGCGCCACCGTGCGCGCCCTGGCGCGCCACCGTGTGCGCCACGCGCACCCTGCGCCCCTCACCACCAGAAAAGTCGCAACAATTGACGGCGGCCTGCGACTTACTGCTCGCGCATGCTCTCGGGCGAACGACACTCGGCTCCTCTCCTCCGCACCTCCTCCCTTTTCACGTTTGGGCCGGTCGCTCCGCTGCGCGTTTCCCGCTGAGGCACGCGGCCCCTCCCCTCTTTCGCCAAGTCTCCCTCTCTGCCCGGTCTATTTTCCCTCCCTCACTCCCGAACCCCTCCCATGAGCCGCCTCCTCCACTCCCTGCCCCTCCTCCTGTTGTGTGCCCTGGCCGCCCGGGCTGACGTCAAGGTCACGGCCCGGTTTCCCATCGGGGGTGACGCCTCCAGCTACGACTATCTCCGCGTCGACCCCACGGCCCGCCGGCTCTACATCGCCCACGAAAAGAAATTCGAAGTGCTCGATGCCGACACGGGCAAGAAGGTGGGCGAGATCGGCCCCGTCACCCGGGCCCACGGCGTCGCGATCGCGGCCGACACCGGCCACGGCTTTGCGAGCAGTGGCATCGATGATTTGATCATCATGTTTGATCTGAAAACCCTGGAGCCGATCAAGCGCATCAAGTCCACGGGCTCGAACCCCGACGCGATCGAATACGATCCCGCGAGCAAACGCGTCTACGCCGGCAACCACGGCGGTGGCGGTGTGACCGTGATCGATCCGCAGTCGGGCGATATCGTCGCGACCATCGCCATCGAGGGAAAACTCGAAGCCCTCGCGTTTGACGGCCGCGGCCAGGGCTATGTCAACCTCGAGGACAAAAGCGCGGTCGGCGTCTTCGACACCCGCACGCTGAAGCCTACCGCCGTCTGGTCCGCCGCACCCGGCGAGGGCGGCACCGGTCTCGCCTGCGATGCGAAAAACCACCGCCTCTTTTCCGCGTGCGCCAACAACAAGGTCGTCGTGCTCGATAGCGATACGGGCAAGCTCATCGCGACCGCCACGAGCGGCGAGGATCCCGACGGCCTCGCCTTCGACCCCAAAAACGGCAACATCTACACTTCCAACCCCGACGGCACGATGACGGTCATCCATCAGGACTCGCCCGATAAGTATACCACTGTCCAAACCGTCGCGACTGCCGTGGGTGTGAAGACGATCACGCTCGACGAAAAGACCGGCCGCGTGATCACGTGCGCCCCAAAATTCGGCCCCAAGCCACCGCCGGTAAAAGGCGGCGGGCGTCCGCGGGCCCCCATTTTGCCCGGGACGTTTGAGGCCATCGTGGTCGGCGGGCAGTGATCCTAGGTCCCCTGTCCGCGTGACGCCCCGTCAGATCTTACTCCCCGCGCTCAGTCTCGTGCTGGGCGCTTGTGCCAGCCCGCCGCCTCCGCCGCCGCGGCCCACCGCCCCGTCTGAGATCACGGCGCAGCTGCTCACGCGCTCGCTTGGCGATGAAGGCCTGCAGCGCTTCCTCCGCGAAAATCTCGGTCAGGTCCCCGCCACGTGGGACTTCGAGGCGCTCTCCTGGGCGGCCTTTTATTTTCATCCCTCGCTGGAGGTCGCGCGGGCGCAGTGGGCCGCCGCCCGGGCCAAGGTGCAGACCGCCGACGCCCGCTCCAATCCGGTGGTGTCGCTCGGGCCCGGCTACAACTCGACGCGCGAGCCCGGCGTCTCGCCGTGGTTTCCGTCGATCAGTTTCGATTTTCTTCTCCCCACGTCCCCGCAGCGGGCCCGGCTCCAGGAGGGCGCCCGCGCCGACGCGGAAATGGCTCGATTGACGGTCTTCACCGCCGCCTGGCAGGTGCGGAGCGAATTGCGCGCCGCCCTCGCCCAGGTCGCCACGGCCACGCAACGCGCGGCTGCGCTGCGCGAACAGGCCGGTGCGCAACGCGAACTCCTGGCGCTCCTTGAGCGTCGGCTGGCGAGTGGGTTCGCCACGGCGGCCGAGGTTTCCGCCGCCCGACTGGCCTGCCTGCGGGCCGAGACGGCCCTCACCGAGGCGGCGCAGCAGCACACCCTCGCGCTCGCCCGCACCGCCGCCGCGCTCGGGGTGCCTCGCACCGCTCTGACCGGAGTCGCCCTCCCCGGCCCCACCGCCGGATCGGCCCTCCCCGCGCTGACGCTCACCGACCTGCTGCGGCAATCCCTGCACGCGCGGGCCGATGTGCTCACGGCCCTCGCCAAGCTCCAATCCACCGAGGCCGCCCTGGGCGGGGAAGTCGCCAAGCAGCAGCCGGATTTTCACCTCGGTCCGGGCTATCAATGGGATCAGGGCGCCAACAAGTGGAACGTGACCCTGTCGTTTGAGATCCCCCTCTTTCATCGCAACGAAGGGCCGGTCGCGGAAGCCACGGCGCGTCGGGCCGAAGCCGTCGCCCAGTTTACCGCCGTGCAGGCGCAGGCCATTGCCACAATCGAACAAGCCGTCGCAGCCCAGTCCGGCGCCGTGACTCAGATCGAGCAAGCCCGGCGGGTGCGCGCCGAGATCGCGCAGCAGAACGCCCTGGTGCAGAAACGCCTCGCGCTCGGCGCCGCCGATCAGGTCGAGCGCCAGACGGCCCGCCTCGAGCTCGCGGTCGCCGACGCCGCCCTGGCCGAGGCCGAATCCGCCGCCGCGCTCGCCGCCGGCAATCTGGAGGACGCCCTGCAAATTCCGTTTCCCCGCCTCGACGCGCTCGCCCACGCCACCCCCTCTTCCAAGCCATGAACAAAGTTGTCGTAGGACTGATCGCCGGCCTCGCGCTGGGCACGGGCGCCACGTGGATCGCGCTGCACCCGGCCGCCGGGCCTGAGCCAGCCAAGAGCGAGGCCGCCGCGGCGAAACCCAAGGAGAAAGAAAACCCGCTCCAACTCACTGCCGCCAAACGGGCCGCCGCGGGCATCACGCTGGCCAAGCCCGCCACCGCCAACCTCACGCCCGAGGTCAACGCCTTCGGCCGCGTGCTCGATCCGGCGCCACTCGTGGCGCTCCTGACGGAACTGGAGGCCGCCCAGGTCTCGCTCGTCGCTTCCCAAAAGGCGGCCGATCGGGCCACGGAGCTTTTCGCCGCGGGCAACAATGCCTCCGCCCAAAGTGTCGAGACCGCCCAAGCCGCGGCGGCGCGCGATCTGGTCGCGGTCAGTTCGGCGCGCGCCCGCCTGACGGCGGGGTGGGGACGCAACTTTACCGCGCAAAATTCCAAAACCGTCTTTGCGAGTTTGGAGGCCGGCGCTGCACTCATTCGCCTGGATCTGCTCCCCGGCGAAACTCCAGCCGCGGCCACGAAGCTGGCCCAAGTCAGGACTGCGGGAGGCACCGAGGTCATCGCGGCCGAGATCATCGGCCCCGCGCCGGTCGCCGACGCCCAAGTGCAGGGCGAAAGCTTTTTGGCGATCATCCGCGGTCGCACGCTGCCCAGCGGGGCGGCCTTGCGCGCCACCCTGGCCGGCCGCGGGGAAGCCGCTACGGCTCTGCTCGTGCCGCGGGATGCGATCGTCTACCATCAGGGCAGCGCGTGGATCTACGTGCTCGACGAAGAGGACACCTTTGAGCGCAAGCTCGTCACCCTCGGCCGCGCTCTCGGCAACCAGATCGCCGTCCTGAGCGGCATCGACGAAGGCCACCAAATCGTCGTGAGCGGCGCGGGCCAGATGCTCTCCGCCGAACTCCAGGCCGGCGGAGCGCCCGAGGAAAAATAGCCCATGCTGCAGGCCATCGTTCAGTTTTCGCTGCGGTTCCGTGGGGTCGTCCTGACGCTCGCGTGCCTGCTCATCGCCTATGGCGTGTGGGTCGCGGCGCAGGCGAAACTCGACGTGTTTCCCGAATTTGTGCCGCCGCAAGTGACGGTGCAGACCGAGGCACCCGGCCTGTCGCCCGAGCAGGTCGAGACCCTCGTCACCCGCCCGGTCGAAAACGCGATCAACGGACTCGGCGCCCAGGAGTCGATGCGTTCGGAGACGATCCAGGGACTGTCGGCCATCACGGTGGTGTTCAAGGAGGGCACGGACATCCAGGTCGCCCGCCAGATGCTGGGCGAGAAGCTGGGGGAGATCGCGAGCCAGCTTCCCGCCGGGGTGAAACCGCCCAAGATGTCGCCGCTCATGTCGTCGACCATGGACGTGCTGAAGGTCGGCCTGCTATCCGACAAGCTGACGCCGATGGAGCTCCGCACCCTCGCGGACTGGACGATCAAACCCCGGCTGCTCGCCGTTCCCGGCGTGGCGGGTTGCAGTGTATTCGGCGGCGAGGTGCGCCAGCTCCAGATCCAAATTCACCCGGAACAGCTCATCGCAACCGGCCTCACTGTAACCGATGTGCTCAACGCGGCCCGCAACGCGACGGGCGTGCGCGGCGGAGGATTCATCGAGACGCGCAACCAGCGGATCGTCCTTCAAACCGAGGGACAGCTGCTGACGCCGGAGGCGATCGGCGAGGTCGCGATCACACTGAGTGGCAACGGGACGCCCGTGCGCCTGAAAGACGTCGCCACCGTCGCCTACGGTGGCGCGCCGAAAATCGGCGACACCCTGGTCATGGG
>CANGHW010000286.1 GCA_947453695.1 Opitutia bacterium | reverse complement strand
CGCTCACCGGCTCGGCGCTCCAAAACACAGCCTGAGTTGCTTTGATCAGAGAAAAGATTGAGGGAGGGGACTGCGTCGCGCGCAGGATAGCGGGATGCTTGACGGCCGTTTCCCACATACTATGCAGCGATGCATGCAACCGGCCGAGAGCGAATACGACAGAGAGCAACGCTGGCGGCGAGATTTTCGCGAGTTCAATGCAGCGGCAATCAGGCATTGGTATTCGTGGATCACCGCGTTTTTCGGCTGCGTTATTCTTTCAATACTACCATTTTATGGAGTAGAAATCCCGTCGGTTGTTGTTCCCGTAGTCGGCGCCTCGGGAGTCGTCGTGGGTGTTTTTATGGCATGGCGCGACCAACGCAAAGCAGTGGAAACCGGTAAAAGCAGAATAGAGGAACTAGAGAGAGAGGCCGCTCGAATCTCGCTGGAGCATGCGGCTGAAATCGAGAAAATTAAGAAGCCAAAATTCAAGGTGCTCTGCGGGGACGATCACCACACAATCGGGAGAAGTGGCTTCATCACAAGGTTCGCCTTGGACACTAGCACAGGCCACCAAACCTTGTTTAAAGAGGGCATAGCTTTTTTTGGATTCAAGATTGTCAACTTAGGAGCCACTACGGCCGTCAACTGCAGAGTGTCGTTGGCTAGAATCGAACGAAACGGTATTGTCATCTGTCACAATAGCGGCGCATTACCACTAGAGGCTCGCAACCGAGGTGATGACCTTGAGTTTGCTGATATCCCACACGACGTGCCCCAATCCGTGACCATATGTTCAATTTTGCACGAAACTGATGAGGTTTGTGCCGGCACGGGTAACTTGAAATGGCGACACGCTCCCATCGGCGGCCTGTTCAACGAACACGGGGACTATATTTTCCATGTCGATATATCAGCGGACGGGGTCTTGACGCAGCACGAGCGGTTTACGTTTACGTGGGACGGAACCTGGAAAACCAGCATGATCTCACATCAGCTGATGTAGCGGTTCGATGCAATGCACGAAGGGGTTAGTCTTGAATCTTAACTGCTGCGCACTCGCAGCGGGCCATGTCGGAGGACCGCCCTAGCACCTGACTCGCGGTGCAGGGTTTTTCTGCTCGTTGATTTCCAACCGCTGCGTCGCAAACCGCCGCCCGACCTCCAGCGTGCCTTGGGCCGTCAAGTGCGTCTGTGACGGGACGCGCCAGGCTCGGGCGTCCGGGAGCGGCTACCGCCCGTGGACTTTCCGGCGCCACGCGGCGAGGCCGAGGGCGAGGAAACCCAGGATCGCGGCGTAGGTCGAAGGCTCGGGGATGGCGGAGTAGGACAACATGCTGGTGTTGAACGTGCCCGCGGTGAACGTGAAGATTTTGGCCTGATCGATCATGCCGTTGAACAGTTCGGCGCCGGAATTGTTGCCGCCGATCGCCATGGCACCCGAGGTCGGATTGATGAAATTGGCGGCCCGGGAGGTTTCCGACACACCGTTAAGGTAGTAGGTGATCGTGCCGCCACTCGAAACCAGCGCGGCGTGATACCACGTGCCGGTGGTGAGCACGGTGGTCCCGCCGGCGAAAAATCGACCGCCGGCCAAGCCGGTGAGCTTGTCGCCGCTGAGGACGATGCCGACGCCGTTGCCCCCCGTGTTGCCGTTGTAGAAAAGGGCCTGGGTGCCGGAGAGCGAAGAAGGCTTGAACCAGAGCTCCATCACGAAGCTGGCGGACGTGGTGAGGGAGGTATCGACGGCGCCGGCGTAGTAATTGCCACCGCCAAAAGAGAACGCGAGCGACGAGCCGGGAGCGTAAGTGCTGCTCGTATAGGTGGCGGAGCCGGCGCCGGCGAGGCTGAGATTAGTCGAGCCGGCGGCGTCGATGGTGGTGCCGGCGAGCGCGACACCGTTGCCCGCGCCGGAGTCGTTTTCGCCGGCCCGGTAAAGATGCGTGGTGGTCTGCGCCGAGCCAGTGATCGCGGCAGCCAGGCCGACGACGAGGAGGCGGAGCAGGAAACGAGGAGTGATGCGCATCAGGAGAGTTCGCCGGAGAAGGATTTGACCGGGGCGCAGCACCACCGTGGTCGGCGCAACCGGTCCCAGTTCTCATCGGCGGCCTTCTGGAGAACTTAAATATCGGTTCTGCGTTTGCCCCAGTTTGACGGAAACGGGTTGGGTCCAAAGAGGACTCGACGAGCACAAAGACGAAGGAAGCCGGAGCAACGCCCCAGCCGTATGACGCCGCGCTCAAGGCCGAGGCGGTGCGAATGCGGCTGCCGCAGGCATTACGTCTTGTAGGTTGTCCGCTGGGCGCCATCGAACGCCGGAATAACAACAGGCAACACGCCATTCCGGATCCGAGACCTGCCCTATGTGACTTGGGTGCCCTACTTCCGCTCCTCGGCCACCAGCAGCGCCGTCGCGAAGCGCCGCCCGACCTCCAGCGTGCCTTTCGCCGTGAAGTGCGTCTGTGACGGGAGCAGCGTCTCGGCGCCCTCGGTGTCCACGTAGCGGGTCAGCGGATCCTTTGCCGCCAGGGCGCGTTGCTGGGCCACGACCACGGGCATGTAGACGTTCTTGTCATTGCCGAAGTGCGTGTTCACCCCGATCAGGGCGATCAATTGCGGGGCGCCGAGGTCTGCGCGCAGGCGCGTCAGCATGTGCGCGAGGTTCTTCGCGTAGTCCGGGGCGGCCGTCTTCGTCGCGTCGCTCTCGCCTTGCACCCACACGAGGGCGCGGAGGCGGAGCGTGAGGCCTTGGGCGCGGGCGGCGGCGAGGGCCGCTTTCGTCTCCGTCACCAGCGCCCGGTAGCAGGCGCCCGTCGGGCCCGCGTCGTCGGGGTTCCAATCCTGCATCAGCGCCGTGCCGCTGAAGGCGGCTTTCACGATCGCCAGTGGCCGCCCTTCCCGCGCGCGGAGCTCGCGCGCCAGACCCATCTCCGGACCGAAGCCGCCTTCGGCCTTTTTGAAATTCCCGTATTGGCGCGGCGACTTCGCCTTGGCCTCGGCCGTGGTTGTCTCCAGCGGGGTGCCGCGCGGCTGGGGCTGGAGGTGCGACCACTTCCCGCCGCTCGTGACATCATAGTCATCCGGCGGTGGATCGCCGACCCGCCACCAAAACATCACGTCCCGATCCGCCGCGTCGGCCGGCAGCTCCGAGGCATACGCATCAAAGCCCACCGCATTGGACTGGCCCGCGATAAGCACGAGGTCCCGCGTCGCCGTGGGCGCACGCGAACTGAAATGAGAGCAACTGGCCCAGAGGCACAGCAGCAGGAGCGACGAGGTCAGGCGAAATAACCGCAGGGGCATGGGGCGAAGGAAGGACAAGCGAGTCCCCGCATCCCAGTCCCGCCCGTCCGCGCAGGCAACTCCCGAGCGCGCGATGCGCCGCTCCCCCACTACGACCCGCTCTTGGTAAACACCACGTGCGTCGCGAGCGCCGAGGGCACGTGCTCGGTGCGCTGGTAGCCCAGCTTCGGCAGGTCGAGGCCGGCGAAGAGATTTTCCCCTTCGCCGAGGAGCACGGGCGAGATCGCCAGGTGCATCTCATCGATCAACCCGGCTTGCAGGTATTGGCGCACCGTCGCGACGCCGCCGCCCACGCGCACGTCCTTCCCCTGCGCCGCTTCCCGCGCGCGAGCGAGCGCCACGTGGATGCCCTCCGTCACAAAATGAAACGTGGTGCCGCCCGCCATCACGAGCGGCGGACGCGGGTGATGCGTGAGCACAAACACCGGCACGTGATAGGGCGGCGTCTCACCCCACCAGCCTTTCCACTGGTCGTCCGGCCACTCGCCGCGGATGGGGCCAAACATATTGCGGCCGAGAATCCACGCCCCGAGTCCCGCCATCCCGCGCACCGCGAAATCATCGTCGATCCCCGTCGTGCCGTCCGCCGCGCCCAGCACCGTGGTTTGAAAGGTGCGCGTCGGGAAAAACCAGCCGGGCAGGGCTACACCGCCCACCCCGAGCGGATTCTGCAAATCCTGCCGCGGCCCGGCCCCGTAGCCATCGAGGGACACACTGAAGCAGTTGACGCGCAACTTGGGCCGGGGAGACGGAGAGTTCATGGGAGCGAAGAAGAGAGAGCGTGAGGCGAGCGTGCCTGACAACCCTTCAACGAACGACCACGCGCGAAACGGACAACCGTCCGCCGAGAGAATTCCTCGCCATTTCCGCCCCGCCACTTTCCGCTCCGCGCCCATGACCCTTCTTTTGCGCTGCCTGGTCCTGCTCGGAATGTTCACCGCGGTGCTCCGCGCAGCCGCTCCAGCCACCGCGACGGCGGCCCCGCGCAAAGCTGAACTCGGAGTCTACATCCTCGACATCACCGACATCGACGAACCCGGCGGGAAGTTCACCCTCCACGTGCTCCTCAGCTGCGCCTGGCAGGATCCCGCGCGAGCCTTCGCGGGCACGGAACCCAAGATCTTCCGCGAAGACGCCGCCACCGAGGAGGCCAACACCGGCTGGCGCCCGATGGTGGAGTTCAACCGCACCACGGCCCCGGCCGAATTGCACCATGCCCTCCTGCGCATCCACCCGGGCGGCCGCGTCGAGTTCGAGCGCCATCTCACCGTGCAGATCGCCACCCTCCTCGACCTCCGCAAGCTACCCTTCGACACGCAGCTGCTGCAGATCGAGCTGGAGTCATTTCAATACCTCGCCAGCGAGCTCGAACTCACCCTCCCGCGGGAAAACCTGCGGATCGCCTCCCGCATTTCGCTGCCCCAGTGGCAACCCGGCCAGCTGACCGGCGAGGTGAAGCCCGGCTACCGGCACGTCTTCGATGAAACCTACAGCCGCGCGACCGTCACGCTCGCGGTGAAACGCCACACCCAGT
>CANGHW010000285.1 GCA_947453695.1 Opitutia bacterium | reverse complement strand
TGGACGCCGACGGCACACAAGCCGGCTACGATTGCGCCCTTACGCGGGCCGTAAGTGACGCGGTGAGCGTGCCGGTGATCGCCAGTGGCGGCGCGGGCACCCTCGCCCACTTTGCCGATGCGCTCGACCAAGGGCGCGCCAGCGCTGTGCTCGCCGCGAGCCTCTTCCACTTCGGCACGCTGACGATTCCACAGGTCAAAGACTACCTCGCGACCCGCGGCGTGCCGGTGCGTCGCTGATCAGTTCGCGACCGGAGCCGCCTCGGCCGCCGGCGGAGGAACGTCGCCGGTGGATGCTGTGACCGCCGCCACCGGAGTGACTGGCGCCGACGACGAAGCCGGAGCTGCGGCGGCCGCCCCCGCCGCGGCCGGAGTGACCGCCTTGGGCTTGGGTGCGCCGACAAGAACGGTGAGTTGCTCCTGCACGGCTACGAAAAACTCCGGCGTGAGTTCGCCCACGGGCACCTCGAAAAGCTGCTTGGACTTGGCGTGCTCGTAGACGTTGCGCTGTCCGTCCGCCGATTTGCCTTTGGGGCGCAGTGTCCGCTTACGCTCCAACATCAACGCCAGAAACTGGAGTAACCGCGTGCTCTCCGGCGTCGGCTCGGTGTGGGGATCCGCCAGCGTCACGAAGAGATTCTCCGACGTAAGTTTAAGTTCCTTGTCGGCGTTTTCTCCCGCCTTCCGCGGTTTGAAAACATGCACCCATCGACAGGCGACAAAACCCTCCGGGCTAAAGTTCGCGGCGTGCGGCTCCAACACGTCATACCGCACAATCTCCATCGTCGTCGCCTGCACCAGATAGCTCGCCACCCGCGAACCCTCGACAAAAGGCTCACGGGAGACCACGCACACGCCACTGAGCGGCTGCAGATGCAAATCCATAGGCTTTCTTGTTTACTCCCGCGTGCAGCGGACGCTAGCACTTTCCTGCCGCATGAACGGGAGACTCATCGCCATCGGCGACATCCACGGCTGCCACGCCGAATTCGCCGAATTGTTGGAGCGACTCGAACTCGCCCAAGACGACCGCTTGATTCTACTCGGTGATCTGGTGAACCGCGGGCCCGATAGTGCCAAAGTCATCGAACTCGCCCGCGAACACCGCGCACTCTCCCTGCTCGGCAATCACGAACTGCGCCTCCTCAAGTATCGTCGCACCGGCGACCGAAAATACATTAAGGAGTCCGAACTCGCCACCTATGCGCAGCTCAGGGACGAGGACTGGAAATATCTCGAAGGCATGACGCTGACCTTCGAGGAGCCTGAGCTTAATACCGTCTTTGTGCACGGCGGATTTTTGCCCGGTATACCATGGCAAAAGCAACCGGCCGAAATCGTCACCCGCATTCAGGTCATCGACCGCGAAGGGCGCCCCTGCAAGCGTTCCGATGCGCCCGGCGCGCCGTCGTGGGCGGATTTTTGGAGCGGTCCCCCGTTCGTCGTTTACGGTCACACCTCGCGCCCCGAGATCTACAAACTCAAGTGGTCGGTGGGCATCGACACCTCCTGCTGCATGGGTGGATCGCTGACGGCCTACATTCTGCCAGAAAAACGTTTCGTCCAGGTCAGAGCCCGCCAACGCTATTGGTCGTGAGCGCCCCCTCCCCTTCCACCGACACCGTCCTCCTCTGCGTCGACATGCAGCCGGTCTTCGTCCGAGCCGTGACCGACGGCGAGCAAGTCCAACGCCGCTGCGCCTTCGCGGTGGCAGCCGCCCACGGCCTCGGCCTGCCGGTCGTTTTTACCGAGCAAGTGCCGGCGAAGCTGGGCGGCACCGCCCCGGAACTTCTCGCGCTCGCTCCGACCGCCCCAACCTTCGGAAAAAACACCTTCTCCGCCCTGGCCGATACCACGATTCGAGAGCATTTGGTGACCTCCCTCGCCGCCGAACATCTCTTGCTGTGCGGAATTGAAACGCCGATCTGCATTTACCAAACCGCCCTCGCCGCCCGGGCCGAGGGATGGCAAGTCACACTGCTGACCGATGCCGTCGGCGCGCGGCGGAGTGATGACGCCGCCTCCTGTTTAACTGCATTGCGCGCCACCGGCGTGCACGTGTTGCCAGCCGAAACGGTATTCTACGCCCTGCTGCACGACGTGTCGCACCCGTTCTTCAAGACTTACACTCAACTCGTAAAATCACATGCCTGAATCGCCCATGCTCTCCACGGTCCGCGACCTCAAGGCCCCTGGCACCGAGGCCAACGGCCGTCCATTTGCCAGCCTCCTCGTGGTCAAGAAACTCGCGCTTAAGACGGCCTCGAACGGCAATCCCTTTTTCAGTGCCGACCTGGGTGATCGCACCGGGTCGTTCGGCTGCACGATTTTCTCCGACAGTCCCGCTTTCGACCCACTCAAGGTCGGTGGCGAAGGCGCCGTGGTGCGAATCGAAGGAAAGATTGATTATTACCAAGGCCGCCTATCACCCAAAATCGCCCGGGCCGAGGTGCTGACGGAAGATCAATTGGGAGCGCCCGGTCTGCTGGAGACCCTCGTCGAAGTTGCGCCTGAAGATTCGGCCGGGCTCTGGACGGAGTTTAACGGATTTATCGACTCCATCGCCCACCCCGAACTCCGGGCCACGGTTCGCGCTGTATTCGACGAAATTGGCGAAAATTTCAAGTGGGCTCCCGCCGCGGTGGCCATGCATCACGCCTATCGACACGGCCTCCTCGAGCATACGACGCACATGGCGCGGGCCTGCAAAGCCCTCCTCCCCCTCTACCCAGAGGTGCATGCCGACCTCGCGATGTCCGGCATTCTCCTCCATGACACGGGCAAGGTCATCGAATATGAGGGCACGCTCGCCACAAAACGCAGCCGTCGAGGAATCCTCCAAGGGCACGTCGTGCTCGGCTACCAACTCGCGCGCAAGGCCGGCATGAAGGTTAAACTCGCTCCCGATCTCCTCGAACGATTGGAGCACATCATCCTCTCGCACCAAGGCGAACCCGAGTGGGGCGCGGCGGTTTACGCCGCCACGCCGGAAGCCGTGTTCGTTTCGATGATCGACAACCTCGATGCCAAGATGGGCATGGTGCAACGCGCCCTGAGACAGGCTTCCGAGACAGAGGAATTTTCCGAGCGCCTACCGGGCTTAAGTTCCCAACTCCTGACGGCGCGCGTAAAGACGCCAGAATCAACCTGAATCAATTAGCCGCTGATCGCGGCCACCGTCAGGACATCATCTCGATGATGCGCACGAGCGGCAGGAACAACGCGATTACGATCGAGCCCACCATGAACGCCATGAAGACGATCATGATCGGCTCGATGATCGACGTCAGACCCGCGACGGCATTGTCGACCTCTTCGTCGTAAGTATCCGCAATGCGCGTCAGCATGTCCGGCAACGCACCGGTCTCTTCACCGACCTCGATCATACTGGTGACCATGCCCGGGAAGATATTGGTGGACTCAAGCGGCTTGGCGACGTTGTCACCCTCCTTCACGCGGTCGTGCACGACGTTAATCGCATTCGCCACGTGAACATTACCACTCGTGTCGCGGGTGATGGTCAGCGCCTGCAATATGGGCACACCGGAAGCGAGCAGAGTGCCAAAGGTGCGGGTGAAACGACCGATGGCCGCCTTGAGGAATAATTCCCCCATGATCGGAGTGTTGATCATCAACCAGTCAATGATACGCCGGCCGATCCGCGTCTTACTGAACAATTTAAAGCCAACGTAGAGCCCGAAGGTGATGCCGAGCACGATGAGGATATTATCCTTCATGAAGTTGCTGACATTGAGCAGAATTTGGGTCGGCAACGGCAGTGGCTGCCCCTTCAGCATGCCGGTGAAGATGTCCTGAAACTTCGGCACGACGAATACCATCAGCACGGAGACGATCAGGACGGCGATCGACATGATGATGACCGGGTAAATCATCGCCGACTTCACTTTGCCGAGGATCTTCTGCGCCTTCTCCATGAAGACGGAAAGACGCTCCAAGACCGTGTCGAGCACGCCGCCCGCCTCGCCCGCCTTCACCATGTTGATGTAGAGCCGGTCGAAAACGTGATCATTCGCCGCCAAGCCGTCGGAAAAATTTCCTCCGGACCGAATCGTATCGGCGATGCTCTCAATTACTTCTTTGAAGGCGGGGCGCTTCTCCTGCCGGGCCAATACTTCCAAACTGCGCAGGATCGGCATACCCGCCTTCACCAGCGTCGCCAATTGGCGGGTGAAGACAGCGAGGCCTTTCGCATTAATGCCCTTGCCGAAACGGCGACGTCGCTTCTTGGGTGCAGCCCCGCCCATTTGAAATGCGGCGTTCGGTTTGGGCGGCGCCTTGGCGGCAAAGGTGGCCGGAACGGGAGCCGTCGGCTCGGAGCGCACGGAAAGTTTAGCCATGGCGATCAGGTATACTTGATGACTTCCTCGATGCTGGTGTGTCCGTCAAAAATGGACCGCAGACCGTCGTCGCGGAGAGTGCGCATGCCCTGCTCGATCGCCTTCTGGCGAATGACCAAGGTGGAGGCGCGCTGCCCCACGAGGTCGCGCACTGCTTCCGTCATACGCAGCCACTCATAGATACCGAGGCGTCCTCGGTAGCCCGACTGCGAGCAAACCGGGCACCCCTTGCCGTAGTAGAACTGCCGGTCACCGATACTGTCGGCTGAAATACTCAGCTGCTTTAGCAATTCCGGCGGAGGCGTATAAGGCGTGCGACATTGGACACACACCCGACGCACGAGACGTTGCGCCAAGACAGCCTCCAGTGACGAGGCAATCAGGAACGGCTCGACCCCCATATCCACGAGACGGGTTACGGCACCGGCCGAGTCGTTGGTGTGGAGGGTCGAAAGCACCAAGTGACCGGTGAGCGACGCTTGAATCGCGATCTGCGCGGTCTCCAAGTCGCGGATTTCACCCACCATGATGACGTCGGGATCCTGAC
>CANGHW010000284.1 GCA_947453695.1 Opitutia bacterium | reverse complement strand
GCACAGCAGGCCGGCTCGCCACCAATTCGGCCAACACCTCCTCTCCGATGCTCAGCGTGTAATCAACCGGCATTCGCGGTGCCGTTCAACTTGGCGAGCACGGCTTTCACCTCGGCCAGATCGTAACTTTTCCCGGCCGCCATATCCCGATTGCGCCGTGCGAGTTCCTGCTGATTCGCCTCGGAATCGACGCGCAGACTATGACGGACATAGGTCTCCAACTTGCGCTTTTCCTCCACGTTTAGCTCGTCGAGCTGCGGCTTTATTTCCGTGAATGTCATGTGCGTGAAGATGCCGACCATCCCTACCCGCTCAAGGCAAATGCCGCCGTCAGCGGTCGAAGGGCCAACCACAGGCGGCGCTTCCATTGAGACCTTTGGTTTGTGAGTTCTGCCGAAAACAAAGCCCTCTTCCTCAGCTACGCGTCGCAAGACGCGGAGGCGGTGAAGCGCATCGCCGAGGCGCTGCGGGCGAGCGGGGTGGAGGTGTGGTTCGATCAGAACGAACTCGTCGGCGGAGATGCGTGGGATGCGAAGATCCGGGGGCAGATCGCGAGTTGTGCGCTGTTTGTGCCGGTGATTTCGGCGGCGACGCAGGCGCGGCGGGCCAAGACAAACGCTTCAGGAGATCTGCGATGCCCGCACTTTCCAAAACTCCGGGCGGCGATGTCCGTGCGCGATGGCCAAAATCCAAATGGTTTTCTCTCTCACGACATACGCGATGAAGTAGCGGAATATCTTGAGGTTCACGCGCCGATAGCCGGCCGGGCGGATTCTCGGCACGTCCGCGTGTGCCTCGATCCAGGCGATCGCCGCCCGCGCTTCGTCCTTCAGCCGGAGGCCGAGTCCCGCCTCGATTTCTTCGTAGCGGGCGATGGCCTCACCCAACTCAAACTCAGCTTCCGCGACAATCCGCGTCTCCATTACGGGAAACGGCGGTCGAGATCCGAAAATACTTCCGCCGCCGGGCGTGATCGTGCCGTCCCCGCATCAACGGCGCGTAGACGGCGTGCAATCTCTTCTTCCCAGGCCGCGTCAACTTCTGGCGAAAAATCGTGGTCCGAATCTGAGCTATCGAGGAGGATTCGCGCCAAAGTCCGGCGTTCGGCGAGTGGAAGATCGAGTGCATCGCGGGTGACGTCAGCCAGCACTTTTGTCATGGGCGGCAAGTTAAGAGGCCGTCAGTTTCGGTCAACCGGGAACCTGCCTGGCCATGTCTGACGCCGAAAACAAAGCCGTCTTCCTCAGCTACGCGTCGCAAGACGCGGAGGCGGCGAAGCGCATTGCCGAGGCGCTAAGGGCGAGCGGGGGGGAGGTGTGGTTTGATCAAAACGAACTCGTGGGCGGCGACGCGTGGGATCAGAAAATCCGGGGGCAGATCAAGAGCTGTGCGCTGTTTGTGCCGGTGATTTCGGCGGCGACGCAGGCGCGGCGGGAAGGGTATTTCCGGCTGGAGTGGAAGCTGGCGGCGCAGCGGACGCACACGATGGCGGACGGGACACCGTTTCTTTTGCCCGTCGTCATCGACGCGACGAAGGACGGCGAGGCGTTGGTGCCCGAAGAGTTTCGCGCGGTGCAGTGGACGCGGCTGCCCGGCGGCGAAGGCGCGGCGGTGGAGAAATTTTGTGCGCGGGTGGGGAAATTGCTCGGCGGATCGGATGTGGCACGGGCTTTCCAGCCCGTGAGTGCGCCCATGCCGGACACGGGCTGGAAAGCCCGTGCTACGTTAAGCAAACCGGCGCGTGGGTGGTCTAAATCGGCGATAGTGTGCTTGGGACTGCTCGTCGCGATCGTGGCTTACCTTGCCCTGCGACCGCGCCGCAGCCCCGAAGAAATCGCCAAACTGATCACCAGCGCGGAGACGTCATCGGCCACTGCAGCTACGAAATCGACCGCTGCCACCGCTCCATTGACCGAGGCGCGCAAGCTCGTCGCCAAAGTCTGGGAATTGCTCAACCAACCGGGCATGGCCCGCGCCGAACTCGATACCGCCGATCTGCTGTGCAAACGGGCCGCGTCGCTCGACCCCACGGATGCGGAAGTTTGGGCTGCTTGGGCCCAGACCGACGTCGCCTACGTATGGAACGTCTTGGACGCCTCGAAGGCCCGCCGTGAGGCCGCGCGTGAACACGCCGCGCGTGCGATGCAGCTCGATCCCCGTTCCTATGAAGCGCGGCTGGCTCAAGCCGCCTATTTGGCTCACGGGAGGACCGCCATCGAAAGTCGGCCGGTCAGTCCAGAGGCCGAAGTGCTCCTCCGCGAGTTGCTGCGCGAGCGACCGGGCGAGCCACGGGCGGCCCTGGAACTGTTCATCTTGGTTTGGACCGACGAAGCGTTTTCCCTGCTCGAAAGTGTGGCGAAGAACCACCCGGCGTTCGCGGCCCGGGCCCTCAACGAACTCGCTTGGAGACTCTACTTCACGGATCGATTTGCTGAAGCCGATGCGATGGCCGACCGATCGATCGCGGTGCATCCCTATTGGAACAATCTTGGGCTCAAGATCGTTTTCGCCCTCTACTGGCACGGCGACGTGGAGCTTGCGAAGGCCACGCTGCGTCGGATGCCAACGTCGGCCCTCCAGGAGGATTGGGCCGCGTTTTTGGGGTGCCGCGTCTATACGTGGCGTGAAGAGTATGCCGACGGGTTGGCTGCGCTATCGGGGATCCCCCGGGATTGGCTCTCCACGGGTTTATACTCCGGGCCGAAGGCCCTGCTTGCCGCTGATCTACATCGCCGCGCCGGACAGGCTGAGTTGGCTCGCCGCGAATACCAACGGGCGCTCTCTCAGCTTGATGCTCGGCTCGTGGACGAGCCGAACGATACTGCCCTTCTCGCGAAGAAGGCCGAAGCGCTTTTTTATCTCGATCGCCGCGCGGACGCCGACGCCTGCTACCGCCTGCTACGCGAAACCGGCCTCCCGCCTCCGTTGCAGCTGCAGATCTTATTCGAACCGCCTGAAGTCGCGCTGGCCACGCTCGAGGAGGGCGTTCTCAAACTCAACAACAACGGGGCAACGTTTTCGGCGGCGGCCTTGCGCCTTTCCCCTTTCTACGCGCCGCTGCGCGGTCACCCGCGTTTCGCGGCCTTGCTGGCTCAGGCGGAAGCCGATCCGAAACGTTCGCCGAACGCAAAAGCCTCGAAGTCCATCCTGCCGGTGCCCGACGCCAAATCCGTCGCGGTGCTGGCGTTCAAGAATCTCGGCGGCGATCCGTCGCGGGAGTTTTTCTCCGATGCGATGAGCGACGCAGTGACGGATGTGCTCGGGCGGGTGCCCGGCCTGAAGGTGGTCGGCAGTGCTTCGGCGTTTTCCTTCAAGGGGAAATCCGTCCCTATCCCCGAAATCGCGCGGCAGCTTGGCGTGACCCACCTCGTCGAGGGCACGGTGCTGCAGGAAGGCCAGACCGTGCGCGTGACCGCCAAACTCATCCAGGCCGACGGTTTTCAAGTGGGACCGCCCGAACAGGTCTATCACGAGTTGAAGAACATCTTCACTTTGCACGCCGAGGTCGCCGGGCTCATCGCGAAGAATCTGTCGCTGAAACTGGGCGTGAGTTCGGCGGCAGCGACGGCAACCGTCGATCCTGAAGCCTACCAACTTTATCTCGCTGCCCGGCAGGCGTTCAATCTGAGCACGCCAGAGGGGGTCAACCGCGCCGAAGAATTGCTCTCGCGTGCGCTCGCGCTCGCGCCGGGTCTGGCTCGAGCCCACGCCGCGCTCTCCGATGTTCGCCGAAATCAGGCCCAAGGGGCGCGGACAGCGGGCGCTCTTTCCCAGCGAAACAGTCCGGCGATGTTGAGCATACTTGCGGCGGCGAAGCAGGCGGTCGCGCTCGACCCTGATTTACCCGAAGCCCGCGTTGCCTTGGGCGCTGCCCATTGGATGGCGTGGAACATCGACGAGGCCAAGCGGGAGCTGGTGCAGGCCATGGCGTTGAATCCTAACTACGCGGCGGGCCACCATCTCATGGCACGCGTATGGGAGACGGACGGCCGCATTGACGAAGCGCTCGCCGAATACCAACGTGCCGTGGAGTTGGATCCTCTCTTCAGCAGGCTGGCTGACAACTACAGCCAATCTTTGGTATGTGCCGGCCGATTGGAGGAAGCTCTGATTTACGCTGATCGCGCGTTGACCTTGCAGCCGGAAAACATGCAGGCGCTGGGGCTCAAAGCCTCAACCCTCGCGAGGCTAGGTCGTAGTGTGGAGGCAATGGCACTGGCTCGAACGCTTGAGTCGCGCGGTGGCTACGCTGCTTCCTGGGCTGCGAACACTTTTGCGTTGGCTGGAGACCGTGCGGCCGCTGAGCGCGTATTGAAACAACGTCCGCTCTCCTCGATTGACCCGATCACGCTCGGTGCGCTGGGCCGACACGACGAGGTAATCGCTTCCATCCAGTCGGGTATGCTGTCCGCCAATATATCCGCAGGCATCTACTATTTCCCGACTTTCGATCCGATTAGGCAGGATCCACGTTTCCTTAAGGCGCTCGCCGACAGTGGCGCGACCGAAGCCCATGCCCGCGCGCAGGCGTGGCGGAAGGCACATCCGCCGGAGAAGCCGGTGAAGTGAACGCTCAACGCTCAACGTTTAACGCTGAACGGTGAAGTAGTGAAACCACAGCCACACGTTCGGAGGGGCGGGCCTTGAGCGTTGAGAGTTAAGGTTTGAGTGCCTCGGCCCGGGCGGCTCGCTTGACGGAAAATTTTCGCTCACCTAGCTTCCACGCATGGCCTCGCTGCTCACCCGCATCACGATCGATCCCGAGATTTGCCACGGCAAACCGGTGATCCGCGGCCTCCGTTACCCGGTGGAGTCGATGCTCGAATACCTTTCGGGCGGGGACACGATCGAGACGTTGCTGGTCGAATTTCCCGATCTTGAGCGGGAGGATTTTCTCGCGTGCATCGAGTTCGCGAACCAATCGCTCAAACTCAAGAGTCAGCATCTCG
>CANGHW010000283.1 GCA_947453695.1 Opitutia bacterium | reverse complement strand
ATGACCGCATACCAGACGGCGAGCCAGAGGTAGTGACGAAACGGCGAGGGTGTAAACAGGTGGCGGGGCGTATCGCGCAAGACCGACCCGAGACTGATCGACGCCGGACGCGCGATGTCGGGGAGCTGTTTTAACGAATAATAACTCAACGTGGAGCCGGTGAGCGCGATGAGGTATTGCACGAGAAGCGCGGTGTAGATCGGCAAAAAAGCAAAGAGCGCGGAGCAGGCAACGAGTGCACCGACACCCGCGATGCCGGAAAGAAACTGATCGGAGGCAAAGTAGCGTCCACGCACGGCGGGCGGCAACAGACCGATGAACCACGTCGTCATCGCGCCGGCCCCGAGCGAACGGAACAGGCAGAAGAAAAAGACACTGCCGATCAGCGCACTCACCATCCACGGCTGACCAACGTCCGGAGCGAGAATCGCGAGCCAAACCGGCACGGCCAGAAACAGACTGCGGGCCCCCCACCCGCTCAGCGTGACGCGCTTGAAACCGTAGCGGGGCAACAGGGCGGTCGCAACGATCTGCACCGGCGTGAGCAGAAACACGAACGCGTAGGCGAGCCCCACCTGAAAGGACGACGCACCGAGTCGCTCGGCGAAGAGCACCATGGGGGTGCCGATGCCAATCTGCCACGTGAGCGCATTGAAAAAGCCAAACAGCAAACCCGCCCGATACGGTGCGAGTTCGGGATCGGATTTGGCGGTGGGAAAAAGAGAGGGCATCGAGCGGTTCGGCGTAGTCCGCCCCGGCGGAGGCGGAACCAGGCGGGTTTGCCGTGACGCCAGTCCCTGCTCTCACGAGCAGGGACGACCGGGCAAGCGCGCGTTACTGCAGAGTTTTCTTCCAGCGGGCGAATTGCCGCGCGACCTGCTTCGGGCCGGGCATGCCGGTGCCGGTGCGCTTGGCGAGGGCGCGCTGCAGATCGAAGACCTCGATCCAATCGGGACCGAAGGCGGCGTGAACTTTCTGCACCTCGTCGTGCGAGAGTTGGTTGAGCGCGACAGAGTTCTTCTCCGCCAGGCGCACGACGGCTCCGACGGCGTGATGGGCATCCCGGAAGGCCACGCCCTTCAGCACGAGGTAGTCGGCGAGGTCCGTCGCGAGCAGGGCGGGATCGGCCACGGCAGAGGCGCAGCGATCGCGATTGAGCGTCATGCCGGCGAGCGTGCCGGCGAGGACATCGGCACAAATCGCAGTCTGATCGAGACTGTCGAAAACCGGTGGTTTGTCCTCCTGCAGGTCACGATTGTAGGTGAGCGGCAGGCCCTTCACGAGGGTGAGCAGCGTGTGAAGGTTGCCCTGCAGGCGGGCGGATTTGCCGCGGAGGAGCTCGCAGGAATCGGGGTTCTTCTTCTGCGGCATCAGCGAAGAGCCGGTGCAGAAGGCGTCGGGCAGCTCGACGAACTTGAACTCGGCACTGCTCCAGAGAATGAGGTCCTCGGCAATGCGAGAAGCGTGGACGCCAAAGGTCGCGCAAGCGGCGGCGAACTCGAGGAAGAGGTCGCGGTCGGCGACCGTGTCCATGGAGTTCTGGGTAACCTGAGGGCGGCCCTTCGCATCGACGAAGCCGAGAGCTTTCGCGGTGAATTCGCGATCGATGGGCAGCGTGGTGCCGGCAATGGCGCCGGAGCCGAGCGGACACCAGTTGGCGTGCGCCGCGACATCGGCGAGGCGCGCGCGGTCGCGATCGAGCATCTCCATCCACGCGAAGAGGTGATGCGAGAGGAAGACCGGCTGGGCGCGCTGGAGGTGCGTGTAGCCAGGGATGAGCACATCGCGATTGGCCTCGGCGACGGCGAGGAGGGCGCGCTGGGCGCCGAGGATCTTTTCGCGGAGGACGGCGCAGGCGTGCTTAAACCAGAGGCGCATATCGGTCGCGACCTGATCATTGCGGCTGCGCGCGGTGTGCAGCTTGGCGGCGGCGGGCTCACGTTTGGTGAGCGCCTGCTCGATGTTCATGTGCACGTCTTCCAGCTTCGTATCCCACGTGAACTTGCCAGCGTTGATCTCGGCCAAAATGGCGTCGAGCCCCGCGTGAATCGCATCGCGCTCCTTCGCGGTGATGAGACCGACGTGGGCGAGCATGGCCGAGTGGGCCTTGCTGCCGGCGATGTCGAACGGCGCCAGCCGGCGGTCGAACGAGACGGACTCGCTAAACTGCAGCATCAATTCAGCGGGGCCCGCGGTAAAGCGTCCGCCCCAGGTCGCGTGAGAGCTCTTTTTGGCCATACAGGCAGGAGGAGACGGTGCGCGGACACGCGGCGCAACGCGAAAGACAGTTGCCCGGGGGCGCCGCCCGCGGGCAGAGTCCCACCATGTCCCGTGGATGGAGCAAAACCGGCTGGGTGGCGCTGTGGCTCGCGTGGGCCGCGGCCCGGGCTGTCGCCGCTGACGCCCCCCTGCCCTCGCCGTTCGAGCGGGTCACCATCGAGCCGACCAAGACCTCAATCTACATCGGGACCGTGGCGATGACGATACCGGCCTTCGTCCGCAAAGACGGTGGCTACGAGGCGAGCTATGGCGCGAAGGTGTTTCCGTATTTTTTCTACAACGAACACGGCACGATGCGCATCGTGTTTCCCGATGAGTCGCTGCGGAAACTGACCCAAGGCGAGGTCGTGGAATTTTCCGGGCGGGCCCAAAACAGTGATGGCGAGGAGCGACGCATCGAAGGCAAGGCGACGCCAGACGACGGCGCGGGCGGGCTAAAAGGGAAAATCAAGGTGCGCGTCTGGGTGTCGAAGCGCGTGGAGTTGATCTTCAATACGACTTACCGGTTCGAAGGGAGGTAGGCTTGGGCGTGGAGCAAGGATGGCAGGCATAAAGCCTGCCCCACAGGAAGACGGGCGGGATAGAGACCGAGCCCGGCGCCTTTACTTGGACCAGTGGACGGTGACGGGCTTCTCGATCGACGGGTGCAGGCTGTGGTGCACGGGGCAATTGGCCGCGACAGCAGCGAGGGTGGCAGATAGCGGGTGCGACTCGGGGATAGGCATCCAGACTTGCGTCGCGAGGCGCACGATGCGGCGCGGGGCATCGGTGGACATCTCCTTGGTGACTTCGTAGCGCAGGCCGCGGAGCTCGAGGCCGTGTTTCCGCGCGACGATCGCCATGGTGGTCGCGATGCAGGTCGCGAGGGAGGTGGCGGTGAGATCGGTAGGCGAGAAGGCGGCGCCGCGGCCCTGATTGTCTTTGGGGGCGTCGGTATCGAGGACGTTGCCCGAGGGCTCGTGGGTGGCGGTGCAGTGGAGGTCGCCGTGGTATTCGCCGGTGATTTTAACCATGCTCGGAGTGTCGGCCGGGGCCGGCGCGCGCGGCAATCCCGGAAAAGAAAAACCGCCGGTCGCGAGACCGGCGGTTGCGAAGAACCGAAGAAGAAACAGTGACCCGATTAGAACTGGCCGGTGACGCCGAACTTCAGCGCGCGCGGCACAACCCACTGGGAACGGGTGCGCTCTTCCGTGTAGAGATACTGACGGGCGCCTTGTTGATCGATGTTGTTCAGGCTGATGAACAGGGTGGTCTCCGGGCGAACACGGTAAGTCAGTCCGACGTTCATGATCGTGAGCGTGTCACGGTAGATGTTACCGTTGGCATTGCCGGCAGTCACGCTGTAGGCGACCGGGTAGCGGCCGGTGTAATTCACGTCAAAGGTGGCGCCAAACTTCTTGTAGGAGTAAAGCAGGCCGACGTTGTAGGCGCGCGGGATGAAGCCGGCCACTTGGCCATTCTTCAGTTCGACGGTGCCACCGCGGTTACCGGTGGTTTCGAGGTAGGTGTAGTTGCCGCGCAGCGTGAGGCCCTTGAGGGCGCCAGGGAGGAAGGTCAGGCGCTCGCGGAAATCGAACTCAAGGCCCTTGAGTTTGGCGGTGCCGTTATTGGAAGCCTGGATGATTTCGTAGCCCTCATAGAGGCCATCGAAACCGTTGTCCTGGCCGGTGGCGACGAGCTGGCCGGAACGACCGGTGGGCCCGATGTAATCACGGATGTTCTTCTGATAGCCGCGGACTGAGAACATACCCGTGCTGCCGAAGTAATACTCGAGCTTGAGGTCGAGTGCATCGGCCAACTGGGGCTTGAGGTCAGGATTACCCAACGTGACGGTGCGGGCGGTGTCGCTCGCCGTGGGCGCGGTGATCAAGTTGGCGAGTGCCGGACGGCCGTAGGTGTTGGACCAGCTGGCGCGGGCCTTGAGGTTGGTCGTCAGATCGTAGGCCAGGTGGAGGCTCGGGAAGAATTTGTTGTAGCTACCGTCGCGGGAGAGCTTCGCGTAGTCCAGAGCGGCACGTTTGAAGTGATCGGGCTCGGCGGCAATCGTCGTCGTGCGGGCCCGGAAATAGGTGAAGGTGTCAGTCGAGACCCACTCGCCACGGACACCACCCACGACAGAAAGACGGCCGAGTTTGGTCTGGCCCTGGAGGTAAGCAGCGTCGACGCCCTCTTCCATGATACGGCGATTGGTGAGTTGCTGAGTGGCCGTGAAATTCACGTCCTCATACCAGAGTGCGGTATTGTTCAGCGTCGTGCTAATGTCGGCTGGATCGACGATGGGGAGACGCGGGCCGCCATTGTTGCGCTCGAATTCGGTGAGCGTCATCAGACCCTGCGCCGGCAAAACAGTGCCCGCGATCTGATACCAACGGCGGGGATAAACGTTCCGGTTGTTGACGCGGCGATTCACCGTATCGAGACCGGACTTCACCGTGAACGGAATCGCGGTCTGGAATTGGTAGGAGAGATTGATGTTGGCGCTGACCTCGTTGGTGTCGGTGACCGTGTCACGTTTGTTGAACACGGAGGACGTGATCGGCACCGGCTGGGTCGTGGTGTTGGCGGCAGTCGTGACGAACGGCGTGTAGCTCGCGATATTGTAGGGGTTGGCTCCACTGGTCCACGTGAACGTCTTGCCCTGGAGATTCGAGGTATCGAGGACGAAACCGATGGCGTCTT
>CANGHW010000282.1 GCA_947453695.1 Opitutia bacterium | reverse complement strand
TGGCATCCAGCTTCACAGCGGACGCCTGATTGTTCCGGTGTGGCTGGCGCAGGCCGAGGGCGGCGCCCACGGCAAGCCCGTTGTGGCGACGATTTTCAGCGATGATCGGGGCGCGACGTGGCAGTGCGGTAAAATCGCTGTTCCCAACACCACTGCGACCCCTGGCGTCAGCGAGGCTACCGTCGCGCAGCTTGGCGACGGACGTGTGATGCTCCTCGCGCGCAATCATGCTCCGGCCCATCGGAAAGTAGTGGTTTTCAGTCGCGACGGCGCGACGGGGTGGAGCCATCCCGAGTTTGCCGACGCGCTCATCGAGCCCATCTGCCAGGCGAGCCTCTGCAGCTACGACGATCCCGCCACTGCCGGGAAAACACGCCTGCTCTTCTCTGGCCCGGTCTCCCTAGCGCGCGCTGGAGGCGCGGCGACCCCCGGCTCCCGCCGCGACCGCGAAAATCTCTCAGTGAAGCTCAGCTCCGACGACGGGCGGACTTGGGCGGCGACACGCTCGCTCGAATCGGGTCCCAGCGCTTACAGCGATCTCGCGGTGTTGCCCGACGGCACGATCCTTTGCCTTTACGAAAGTGGACGTCCCGGAGCCACGCGTCCTAACTCCACCCGCACCGACTGGCCCTACGCTCGCATCACACTCGCCCGCTTCAACCTCGCTTGGCTCACCGCCAGCGCACCTGTGGGTGCAGACACATCCCCGTGAAATCCCTTCGCACCTTCCTAGCCGTTTTCCTTGCTCTAGTCCTCGGGCTAAGTCCCTCTACGGTCGCCGCCGATTTGTCCTCTGGCACGATCGAGGGTCGCGTGTTCGACGCCAGCCGTGGCGAATATCTCGAAAATGCCCGTGTCACCATCGACGGCACTGCCACCGAAGCCCTGACTGACGCGATCGGGCAGTATCGCCTGCCCCGCGTCATCGCCGGCACGGTGCGCGTGAAGGTGTTTTTCACCGGCCTGGCGAGTCAGACCGAGAGCGTCGTGGTGACGGCCGGCCAGACGGCGGTCCACGATTTTACGTTCGGCCCCCGGGCCGGCGACCTGGGATCGCCGGGAACTGGCGTGGTGAAGCTCGACGCGTTTCAGGTTTCCACCTCCAAGGAAATGGAAAGCTCGGCCATCGCGGTCAACGAGCAGCGTTTCGCCAAGAACATCGTCAACGTCCTCTCGGCCGACGAATTCGGCACCGTGGTCGATGGGGCGATGGGCGAGTTCATGAAATTCGTGCCCGGCGTCCGCATGAACTACGTCAACGGCGACCCTCGGCTCATCTCGCTCGACGGCGTGCCGGCCAATAACGTGCCGATCTCGATCGGTGGCTTCGACCTCACCACTGCCGGCGGCGGCTCCAACATGGCGCGGCACGTCCCGCTCGACCAAATCTCCCTGAACAACGTCGCGCGCATGGAGGTGAACCGCTCGCCGACGCCCGACGTGTCGGGCTCGGCCCTCGCCGGCTCGGTGAATCTCGTGCCGCGCAGTTCCTTCGAGCGCAACCGACCGACCTATTCTTACAGTCTGGCATGGATGTGGCGGGATTCGGAGCGCGCCTTCGGTCGGCGCACGCCGGGTCCGGGTTATGGCGGCGCCATGACCTACAAGATCCGTCCCGGCTTCGACGCCTCGGCTGTCGTGCCCGTGAGCAAGAATTTTGGTTTTACCGTCTCGGCCGGCTTCTCCGAGCAATACGCACCGCGGGTGCGCGCCGGCCCGAACTGGCGCGGCGCCGCGTCGGCCACGTCGGAGGCGACCGCCACCAATCCTTATCTGGCAATCTTCGGTTGGTATGACGGCGGGCAGGATACGACCCGGCATTCGTTTGCGACTACCCTCGATTGGCGGCCCGCCCCGCATGACCGGCTTTCCTTTTCCTTCAACTACGGCCTGTTCAAGCAACTCACCGGCCAGCGATTTCAAACCCTGACGATCAACACGATCACCGCGGGCAACTGGGGGCCCACGCACGCCTATGGCTCGCCAAGCACGTTTCCCGCCACCGGCACCGCAGCCAACAACGGGCAATACTCGATCGCCAATAGCGGCGCGCTACGCTTCGGCTTCACTGCGACACCGTCGCTGCGCTGGTTCCACCACGGCCCGGTCTGGAATGCCGAGGCCGGTGCGAGCTATGGCAATTCCCGGATCCACTTTCAGGATGTCGACAAGGGCGCCTTCAACGGCGTGACCATCCGGCGGAGCTATGTGCAGGTGAAGTTCGATGACATTTTTCACCTCTATCCCCGGCAGATCACCGTGCTCGATCCAACCGGCCGGGTCGTCCAACCCGCCCAACTCGACACCTACTCGATCGTGTCCGCGACCAGCACGCGCAAGTTGACCCAGGACATCACCCGCCAAGCCTATCTCAATGCGCGTCGTGACTTCACTGTCCAAGACGCCACGTTGACGGTGAAGCTCGGAGCCGATGTGCGCACCCGCACCCGCGATGCGCGGGGCGTCGGCACGGAGACTTACACCTGGGGCGGCGACGACGGAGTCGCGAGCAGCACTCCCTTCAAACAGAACGGGCAACCCAACGACGACAGTGCCCTGCCTTTCCTGGATGCGACCTTCTCCACCCGCATCCCAACTTGGGGCCTGCCCAGGCAGCAGCACGTGGACAACACCAAGCTCTGGGCCGATTACCTGGCCAACCCCCGGCACTGGACCCGCAACGCCAACACCAACTACATCAACGCCACCAATTCGTCGATGGTCGTGCACGAAGCCATCTCGTCCCTTTTCTGGCGCAACGATCTTTCCCTGTTCCGCAACCGGCTGAAACTCGTCGCCGGCGTGCGCGCCGAGCAGACCAACGTCGATGCCGAGGGGCCGCTCAGCGATCCCACGCGCAACTATCAGCGCGATGGTTCCGGCCGGGTCCTGCGGGCTGCCAACGGCGCACCATTCCTCCAAGTCCCGACGAATGCCGGGCTCGCCTACAGTCAGCTTACGCTCCTCGACCGAGGCTATCGCGCGCGAAAGGAATACCTACGGCTGTTTCCCAGCCTCAACGCCTCCTACAACCTCTCGGAAAATTTCATCGGCCGCTTCTCCTATTACGAGTCCGTCGGCCGCCCCGACTATGACCAATACTCTGGTGGCCTGACCCTGCCGGATCTCGAAAATCCCAGGCCCACGGACAAGATCACTGTGAGCAATGCCTCCATCAAGGCGTGGCAGGCGCGCAGCTACGTGGCGCGCCTCGAATACTATTTCGGCACCGTCGGTCAGTTCACTGCCGGTTTTTTCATTCGGGATTTCACCAATTTTTTTGCCAACGTGACGGTCCCGTCCACGCCCGAGTTTCTCGCGACTTACGCTTTGGATCCGCAAACGTATGGGCAGTATCCGGTCGCCACCCAAGTTAACAATCCGGCAAACGTCCGCATGACCGGCCTGGAATTCAACTACCGACAGGCGCTGACGTTCCTGCCGAGCTGGGCGCGCGGAGTGCAGTTCTTTGCCAACGTCACCTCGCAACGCGCGAAGGACACCGACGAGTTGCAGGACATGACCCCGCTCAGCGGCAATTGGGGCCTCAGCCTGACCCGGCCAAAGTGGAACCTGCGCATCAGCGAAAACTACCGCGGTCAGAAACGCACTGATCCCGTCACCGGCACCAACATCGATCCGGGCACCTACAGCTACTACAAGAAGCGGCTCTTCATCGATGTGAGCGGTGAATACTACCTGCGCCCGTCGCTCGGCCTCTTTGTTTCCGTGCGCAACCTGAACAACGCCCCCGAAGATCAAAAAATCTACGGCCCGCGCACTCCGGAATATGCACGGTTCCGCGCCCGCGAGGCCTATCAGCCGCTGTGGACGTTGGGCCTAAAGGGGACGTTATGACTCGGCCTCGGCTCCTAAAACTCTCCCAGCAGAAAATCAGCGGCGGGCGCGATTCCTCTAGGCCTACTGCGCTCACTAGCCGGCTCCGGCCGCTCGACCACGTCGTCGCCGACTGCGAGATGACTGCTCACGCGATCGCGCAAAACGAGCGGAAGAGCGCCGCCAATATCAAGCAGATCGTCGCCTTCGAGGAGTTCGGCGACCGCAAAGCCGAATGCATCAGTAAACTCATGCGTCTCCTCCCCGGCGTTGGCATTGTCGATGGAGGTCAGACTGCTGGCTCCACGGCGCTGCGCGGCCTCCCCGAAAGCAACACCGTCATGCAGCTCGACGACGCGGACCGCGCCAGTGGCTACGCCATCACCACGCTCACCGACGGCGGCAGCTCGCGCATCACCGTCCGCGAGTTCACCGACAATCAACCGCTAGCAACGATCCCGGCTTCAACATCGACAACACCCGGTATCCTCCCGGCGCCGCCAAATGCCTCAAGACGCGCCGCCGCCAGGAGCTCGGCTGGATTATCACCAACGGCTTCACGCGACGGTTCTCGCAATAATTCAAGGCGCAGCGGCTGACCCAATCCGCCTTGGGATCTGTGAACAATCGCGCTTTTGCTTTTCTCGAACCAGCGACTTGAGGTCAGCCTCACCAGCTTCAAAACTTCCCAACGCTTCCTTACATGCTCCAACGAACTTTCATTTTCATTTTTCTCGTGCTCTGCAGCACCGCCTTTGCTGCGCCCGCCGTCGAGCGGTTGGATGTCTTCACATCCGGACAGGACGGTTACCATACCTATCGCATCCCCGCCGTTATCCGGGCGAAGAACGGTGCTTTGCTCGCGTTTTGCGAGGCCCGCAAGAGCGGCGGCGGCGACAGTGGCGACATCGACCTTGTCCTCAAGCGCTCCACGGACGGTGGCCGCACGTGGGGGCCGATGACCGTGGTCTGGGACGACGGCGACAATACCTGCGGCAATCCCTGCCCGGTGCTCGATGAATCGACCGGCACCTTGTGGCTCTTGCTCACGCATAATCTCGGCAGCGACCGCGAACGGGACATCGCCGCCCGCACGGCCAAGGGCACGCGCACGGTGTGGGTTTCCAGTTCAAAGGATCATGGGGTGACGTGGGCGAACCCCGTTGATATTACTTC
>CANGHW010000281.1 GCA_947453695.1 Opitutia bacterium | reverse complement strand
GCCCGGCGTAGACGGCAGTGCGTGAGATCGAGGCCATCAGGTATTCCTTGTCGAAGACGTTATCGATGTTGGCCTGATAGGTCCAAGGCCCGCGGACGTAGCCGGCCGACAGATCGACGAGGGTGCGGGCTTCGAGGTAGAAACTCGGTTGGTTCGGAATCAGGTTGGTTGGAGTGCTGGCGGGGGTGAGGCCGCTGGCGGCATCGCCGGGGCGTTTGTCGAGCCAGTTGGCGCCGATTGATACATTGAAGCCCTTTAGCTCGGCTTGCTGGAATTCATAACGGGCCCACGCAGCCGCGGATTTTTCGGCGGTGCCACGGAAGGGAACGTTGTTGGGATCGCGGTTCGTGAAGTTGGTGTAGTTACCGATAATCGTGAAACCTTTGGCGATCTCGTAGGTGCCCTCGAGTTCCCATCCCTTGGCTGAGCGATCGGAATAGAGCAGCGGGGCAGGGGGCACGGGTGGCGGCACCACGAGATTGGCCGGGTTAGGCACCGAGAAGGCGTTTTGCGCGATCTTGAAGTAGGTGACGGCGAACTGGAGCTTGTTGTCGAGGAGGCGGGTGCGAGCGCCGAATTCATCCTGGTCGCCGACCGAGAAATCGGGCGTGCCGACGGGGGAAAGGTTCGTAGAGACCGGTGAGGCATTCTCCGAGTGACCGTAGAACAGGGAGACTTCCTTGATGGGCTTCACGACGAGCCCGTAGTTAACTGTGGTTTTTTCGTTGTTGATATAGCTCCACGAGCGGCCGGGCAGGTAGTCCTCGACGCGGTTGCGCACGGTGAGTTTCGAGACGCCGCCGGAGATGATGATGCGTTCGTTAAAAGCGGCGAGGCTTTGATTGGCGTAGTATTGGCGGGAGAGCTCTTTGTTGCTGAGGCGGGAATTGATGGTGCCGTCGGTGTAAGGCGTGAGCTTGAGGGCATCGAAGTTGAGGTCCGGAGCGGAGATGTTCGTGACGATCACGCCGAGGGGACCATCGGGCAGGCGGCGGGTATAGGCGAAACCGGCACCGGTGGTGGATTTCACGTCGGCGATGGTGCGGGTATAGACCCAGTCGTTTTGGAAGTTTTGCTTTTGTTCCTTGGTTGAGGACCGGGTGCCGCCGCGGGCGACGCTGCGGCTCTGCGTGGGAGCGGGCGAAGGAGTGAAGGTGGGCGCGGGACCGTAAACGATTCCGGGGGTCCAGAGGCCGGTGCGGGGATCGCGAGCGCCGCCGCTACCGTTGATAGCCGCAAAATTCAGTTGGGTGGTTTCAAGGAAATAGTAGGCTTGGCGGGCCGCGACTCGCACGGAGAGATGCTCGGTGATGTCACTTGTCAAAACTGCCCGGTAGACGGAACGACGGTCGCGGCGATATTGGTCGTCGGCATAGGCCGCTGCGGTCGGCGAAACGCCCGCGAAGAGCCGGGCCTTGTTGGTCGTGCCGGAGGAAGGATCGATCGGGATGCCGAGGTAGAGCCCCGAGACCGAGTTGGCGAAATCGGTTTGGACGGTGAGCTTGGTGCCCGGGCCGACCTGGTAGGAAAACGCGGGTGAGACGATCTGCCGCTTGACGCTGGTGTTGCCCCAGTAGGTGTCATAGTCGCGCACGGCCGCCAGGAGGCGGTAGGCGAATTTGCTTTTGGCATCGCCGATGCGGCCGGTGGAATCGATCTCGATGCTACCTGCGTCGAAAGCGCCGTATTCTACCCGCACGCTGTGGCGCGGGTCTACGAAGAGGGGTTTTTTGGAGACGTTGTTGATGGTGCCGCCGGGGCTGCCGGTCGGTGAGAGAATGGCGTTAGGCCCTTTGACGACCTCGATGCGGTCGATGATGACTGGGTCGATATTGGCTTGGGCGAAGTCGAAGAAGCCGTCGACTGTCTGAGCGTCAGTCTGGAAGCCGCGCACGGTGATGCGGTCAAGGCCGTTGGGGATGGTGGATTCGCTGAGGCCGGGTATGTATTTGAGTGCGTCGAGGATGCGGCCGGCGCCGACATCTTTCAGCAGGGTCTCGGTGACGACGTTAATGGTCTGTGGCGAATCGAAGATGGCGGTGCGGATACGGCCGCCGCTGGAGACTTCGGATGCCTGATAGCGGTTGGGCGCCGCACTGGAGACTTCAAAGGCGGAGAGTTTTACTACTTCGCTGGCGGGAGCCGGCGTCTGGGCGTCAACCGCAGTCGAGGCGGCGAGCCAGCCGGCAAAAGCAGCGAGGAATGTGCGAGGTGATTTCATGGGTTGGTTCTTGGGTGTGGGTTTGGGTTGCGGATCGGAAACAGGTCCGACCTCCCTGGTGCGTGGCGGCGCGTCGCTCACGGTGCGTTTGCGGCTGACGACGAGGGCGCCGGTGGTGGCGTCCTGGGCCGCTTCGAGGGCCGAGCCGGCGAGCATGCGTTCGAGCGCGTCGCGTGAGGTGTAGTCGCCGCTGACAGCGTTGGTGGTGACGCCACGGACGCGATCGACGAGATAGACGATCGGCGTGCCGGCGGTGGCCGCGAATTGCTTGAGCGTGACGGCCGCATCGCCGCGAGGGAGGTTGAAGGCCCGCTTCTCCGCCGGGGCAGCCACCGTGGTCGCAGCGCTGGCGATGACGGCGCTGCACAGGGCAACGACGGCGAGGGGCGCGGGGACGTGGGGTGACAGCATGCGGAGGAGCAGGACTACTCCTGTAACGCAGTGGCGGACCAAAAGACCTAGTCGTGGTGAGAAGATTTTTTTCCGCGGTGCTGGAGTCGCGCAGTGTGGCGGACGGCCGCGGGCGCGGAAAAAACTCAGAAGCACGGGCTGAAGCTCCGTGCTACGGTAGGGGCCACGCCGGGGTTGCATGGCGGAGGTCAGCGGGCGCGACGGAGGTGGATCTCAGTTTCGCCGCGGCGCTCGCCGACGATTTCGCCGTCGCGTTCGAGGAGGCGCACGAAGGCCTCGGCTTCGTCGAGGGCGAAGGTGCCGCCGATGCGGCGGTCGGCGAGGGTGGGATCGGCGAGGAAGAGCTGAATGCGGCTACGGGCGTTGAAGCGCGCGATCACGTCGGCCAACGGGGCTTCGGCGAAATCGGCGAGACGGCTTTGCCAGGCGAGGGCGGCGCGGAGGGTGGCGGGGTCGACTTGCTCGATCTTAGGAGGTGGGGCGTGGTGCGGAAGGATGACGCGCTGACCGGCGGAGACGAGTGGGGCGGATTCCGCGGCGGACGACGCGGGACCGGATTGGCCGATGCGGACTTTGCCCTCGGTGACCGTGACTTCGATATCGCCGCCGGTGGCATAGCGGACATTGAACGCGGTGCCGACGGCGCGGACGGCGATCGGGCCGGCGCTCACAATGAAAGGGCGCGCGGTATCGTGGGCGACGGCGAAGTGGGCTTCACCGGACTCGAGTTGCACGCGGCGCTCGGCCGCGGTGAACTGCACGCGCAGCGCGGTGGCCGAGTTGAGTTCGAGGGTCGAGCCGTCGTCGAGGCGGGCGCGTTCGTAGCCGGCGACGGTGGTGGTGTAGTGGATCTCCAGTGGAGGCCGAAGTGCACGCCAGCCGACGAAGGTGCCAAGGACGAGCGCGGCGGCGAGGCCGGCCCATGCGAGGGCGCGGGGCCAGCGGCGGGTGGGGCGGAGGGCTGAGGGCGCTGCAGGCGGGAAGGCGACGATGGGCGCGGCGCGTTCGAAGGCGGTGTTGATCTCGCTGCGGAACTCCGGGAGCTCCCCGAGGAGGCCGAGGGTTTGCTCAAGGCGGGCGACGGTGGCGGCGTGACGCGGATCGGCGCGGAGCCACTGGGCGAACTCGCGCTCGCGGGCGGGGGAAAAGCCGTCGTCGCGCTCGGTGAGCCAGGCGATGGCGGCGTCCTCGATGGCAGCAGGGGAAGCGTTCGGGTTCAAGAGGGCTCCTTCATGGCGGGGGCAGCCTCGACGAGGCCGCGGGATTCGAAATAGCGGGCGCAGTCGCGGACGCCTTTGAGCAAGTGGCCTTTGACCGTGCCCAGGGAGATGCCGAGGCGCTCGGCGATTTCCTTGCCAGAGCAGCCGTCGAGGTAGCGGAGCAACATGACTTCGCGGCAACGTTCGGGGAGGGCGGAGAGCGCGGCGGTGAGGGCTTCGCGACGCTGGCGGCGTTCGAGGGTCTCGGCGATGGTGAGAGGAGTGTCGAGGAGCGGGAGCTCGATCAGGCCTTCGGAGTCGGCGAGGGAGTCGTGCGGATGGACGTGGCGGCGGCGGAAGAGGTCGATGGCGGCGTTGCGCGCGGTGGTGAAGAGGAAGGCCTTGGGATGCGCGAGGCGCGCGGGGTCCTCGACGCGGAGGAGGCGGGCATAGGTCTCCTGCACGAGGTCGTCGTGGTCGGGGAGCGAGGGAAACCGGCGCGAGAGGTAGGCGCGGAGAGCGGGCTCGTGCGGGTGCACGTGCTCGGAAAACCAGCGGGCCTGTTCGGCGGAAGACATCGGGTGAGGCCTCCCGGCAAGGGAGGAGGTCAGGGGCCGGCTTTTTCTCGACGCGGGTGTGGCGGGTGTCGAGTGGGTTTGCAGGGAAAAGCGGGCCGGAAAACTTTTTTGAAAAAGGACCAGGTCTAAAGTGCGCGAGGTGCGTCTAGGGGCAGGCGGGGCGGTGGGGAACGCGGGACGCGTTAGGAGATGGGGGATCGGAGTTGGGAGATGGCGGAACGCGGAGCGAGGGGCGCGTGGGCCGGGGCAGAGCCGTCCCGACCTGCGGATGATCGAAAAACGGCGATTTTCCGGCGAAAGGGCTGATTTGGGCCCGCGGAATAGGGAAACACCCCAGAAAATCGGTGCCGTGGAGGCCAAAACGGGCCGCGCCTGGCCCGGAGAGGCGTGCGGGAGCGGCGAAAGGGGCTGCGCACGGGGCGAAAACGTCCGCGCACGCGGCGAAGAGGGCTGCGAATTTCTTTAGCGGGCTGTGCACGCGGCGGAGAGCGCTGCGAATTTTTTTAGCGGGCCGCGCACGCGCCGCAGAGCGCTGCGAAAAAGTTTAGCGGGCTGTGCAGGCGACGCAGAGGGCTGCGAATTTTTTTAGCGGGCCGTGCACGCGCCGCAGAGCG
>CANGHW010000280.1 GCA_947453695.1 Opitutia bacterium | reverse complement strand
GGAAACCGCTTCCCGCAAGTGCGGATACTGTTTGTCGAGCGTGCCGCGCGACGTGACGAACGCGACCAGGCCCCCGGGCCGCACGCGCTCAGCCGCAGCGACGAAGAAGTAGTCGTGGATATGGAATTTCCGCGGATTGAGCTTCGGATCGAAGGGCGCGTAGTCGCCGAACGGCACGTTGGAAACCGCGAGATCGAAGCCGCTAGTCGGGAGCGTGACGTTTTCAAAAGCCTGCGAGCGGATGTCTATGTCGGGGTAAAGCGTCTTCGCGAGCCGGGCTGTGAGCGGGTCGATCTCGACGCCGGTCAAATGCGAGCGCGCCGCCATCGCATCCGGCATCACTCCAAAAAAGTGTCCGAGTCCGCAGGCGGGCTCAAGGACGCGACCGTGTTTGAAACCAAGACGGTCCAGCGCCGAATACATCGCCCGGATGACGGTGGGCGACGTGTAGTGGGCGTTGAGGACAGTGGCGCGCGCGGAACTCAATTCATCGGGCTCAAGCAATCCGGCCAGCTCCTCCTGCTCGGTTCTCCACTGCGGGGCGTCCTCCGGCGTGGCGAACACCTGCGGCAGTCCGCCCCAGCCAACATATTTGGCGATGACGGCTTTTTCCTCCGTGGTGGCCGGCCGGGCCTCCGCCTGAATCTGGCGGACCGTGCGGATCGCCGCGAGGTTCTGGCGATACTTCTGTTTTAGTCCACCTTCGCCGATGCGGTCGGTGTCGGTGATCCGGTAATTACCCGCGTTGAGCGGGACTACCTCGCCCGCTCCGGCGGGAGGAGGACGTATTTCTCCCTCACCAGCTCCCACGCTTGATCGTGCGCCTGCTGCGGGTTCAGTCCCTGTTTGCGCAAGGATTTCATCAGGGTTTCCATTTCGTCCGTCGTCCGCTCCTGTGCGTCCAAGAGCGCCGCCGGCAGCCGTCCCAGCCGCGCCAATTGCCGCACCATCCGGGGACAATGCTGGCGCCAATGGGTTTCCGCCATCCGGCCGTAGTTGAGGAGTCCGCTCATGGTGCGCGTCCGCGAAGAGGTCGAGTTGCGATGGATCGTTGAGTCGTTTCTGCGCCATGCTTCATGCCGTTTCAATCGTGATTCGCCGCACCTGCGGACCGGGCCGCGCTCCCGTCGGTCGGGGGAAGTTGACGCGCAGCTCGCACAACCGCCCCAGATCGAGCGCCGCGCGGATCTCGGCCAATTCGCGGCCCTCGATGACGATCTCCTCTTTCTCGGTCTTGATCGTCAGCATCTCGGGTTCGCCCACCGCGTGCTCCCAGCGTTTGACTTGATCGGCGGGAAAAGACACCCACCGGTTCACGAGGGCGAAACGCACCACGGTCGCCCTCTTCCCCTCGGGCGAGATTTCGCCCCAGTTCGGGGGCGCTGGCCGCGTGAGCGGCTTAGTGCCGGGAAAGATTTCGATGCTCATGCGACTTTGGCGTGAACGGCAGGAGCGACGTGCGATTCCCAGCGCGCGCGCCAGGACGTTCGCGATGACGGATTCTCGGGTTGATCAGGGCCGACCATTTCGAGGGCGAGCTTGCGGTCGGCGAGACGCATCATCGCGTCGCGGGCGGCGGCTTTGTCGGAGGTGAAAATCACCTGACTTTCACGGAAACGGGAGTTTGAGACGTAGGCTTGTTTCAGATCGCCAGCCGCGATGCCCGCTTCTGCCATCAGCACGATGCCGCGGTCCACTGTTTTTCCCTGTGAGGCGTGCGACGTAGCCGCATACCCGTGGGTGAAGCCGCGGAACCAAGCGGGGAGGACGCGCCCATCCTTGAGCGCAATCTCGCCGTCGTCGCGGATGCCTGTGACCTCGACCAAATCGCCGTTGCGCAGGTCCGCCGGCTTCACGTTCGCCCGGATCAGCAACCGGTCGCCCACCGCGAGGGAAATCTCGTTCGTAGTGCCGACTTCAAATCCGCTGGCCTGCCGGGGGTCCAACCACTGCTCGCGATTCTCCGGGTCACGCAACACCAGCTGGCGGCCTTCCTGCCGGACCACGGCGGCCGTATCGAATTTGCGGAAGCGCCCCCACGAATGGTGAAAGGTGAGCACATCGCCGGGACGATAGTTTTGCGACCGGCGACGCTCCTCCTGCGTCCACTTGAGGGCTTCGACCGTCGTGACCGCGTGCTCGGTGCCGGTGAGCACACCCGCGAGCCGCAACTGGGCGCGCACGGCCGAAGTGAACTCGCGGATCTCCGCCCACACCGGCGAAATCGCCAGACAGGATTTTCCGGCCCGCACGGTCCGCACGTAGTCCGCCGCGGCTTCCTGCCAGAGCCCGGACTCTTCCGGCATCTCGTGGACGGAACCGAGCCGGTTGAACTCGTTGAACGCACCGAAAGAGTCACCGCGCGCCAGCCGGGCCACCGCCTTCCGGTAGGCCGGGTCCACCTGCCGCCGGATTTCGGTCAGATGAAACACCGGCACGCGGGCGAATTCCTGCAAGCACCGGAGCGCGTCGCCGGCCTCGATCGAAGCGTGCTGCTTGATGTCGCCCACCAGCAGGAGCCGGTTGTCGTTACGGGCGGCAAGCCGGCAGAGGTCGCGCATTTGCCGCACGGAGACGAGTCCCGCCTCATCGACAATCAGCACGCGGCCCATCGTCGCCTGCTGCATGGCCTCGTTGGCGAGCAATTGCTGGAGCGTATCCGTTTCCGGCGTAAGTTCCCGGCGAAGCACATCGGCCGCGCCCGACGATGGCGCGCAGCCAAACACGCGGCCACCGGCCTGCTCGATACCGGCGACCACGGTTTTTAGACACGTGGTTTTGCCCGTGCCCGCGTCGCCTTGCAAAATGACGACACCCGACGTTGAGCCCAGCAGGTCGCGCACCGCCGCCGCCTGATCCTTGGCCAAGGTGGAACCGCGCGGAACCTTGCCGAGCGCCGCCCGACGTTTGACTTGGGTGTTCGCCCAGCCGGTAAATTCGCGCTCCGACTCCAGGCCCTCCCGCGAAGCGATCTCCTCGTCAACGCGGACCAGTTCGCCGGAACGCTCGCGGCCGGCCATGACGCGCTTCAGGGCATCCAATGACACCTGACCGCGACCCGCGATGAGGGCTTCGCGGAGCAACAGTCGGTCATCGACGACGGATTTGCGCTCGAAGACATGCGCCTCCGCCGACCGCAACGCATCCAAGGGAGTGACGGGATCGAGTTTCGCAGGCCCACCCTGTGCGGCCGCGACCACCGCCCGCAGGGTTTCCAAGTGCGCGCCCGCTTCGGCCAGCCAGCCTGCGCGCAAGGTCGCGGCGGTCGCCTTGGTTTTCTCGGCTCGGCTGCGCACGGCAATGGCCTGAAGTTCATCCTGGGAATTCGCTCCGCTCGCCGCCGCCTGCCGGAGGATCTCCCGCCGCCGTTTGCTGAACATCTCGCGCAACTCCGGTGGGACGCCTTTCACCGCGAAGCCGAGGCGCTGACCCGGCTCCAATTCATACCCGGCCGCCGTCATGAATCCGGCGAGCTTGTTGTAACAGACCTCCCGCAGGTAGCCTTGATGCCGATAGAATCCCGAGGGTTGAACGCTTTTCCAGCGGCCCTCGGTTCCGTCGTAGGTGAGGTTCATGATGCACACATGGGTGTGCAGTTGCGGGTCGAGTGCCCGGTTGGCGTCATGGGTGACGACGGCCGCCACCATATTGCCGGTGCGCCGGTCGAAATTTTGACCGGCGCGCCGCACGCGGGTCGCGGTCAGCGCTTCCATCTCCCGCAGCGTCTCCGCCACCGCTTCCTGCCACCAGCGGCCGATCCGGTCGTCCCCACCCACTAGATGAAGAACGGAAACATCCTTGGGAGGCGATACCTGTCCAAAATAACAGACCCGTCGATTCTCGCCTTTATCCCGAACCATGAGTTTTTCCCCGGACACCGGGTGAAGCCCGGCACACAAGTTTTCAAAGTGCGCGAGCTGGCATGAACCCGCCAAACCGAGACGTTCCGCCCCGACTCCCTGCCAAGTCATCTCAACCTTTCCATCCTGAGTCAGGTAATCACCCACAGCCATGTGCTCGCGGAAATACTCCACGGCACCATGAGCAAGGACGCAGGGCTTATCGAATCTGACCATGCTTACGACCCTGTCTAAAACCCATATCTTTGCCAGCCTAAAAGCCATACTGAGTTCATTGCGACGCCATGAAAATCATTTGAGTGACCCCAGTCGGCACCATGGAATCACTCTGTAATTAATGAGGCGAAGACTGAACTTGAGCGGCACCAGCCGCACTTTCTACCTATGAATCCGTGGACACGCCACCCCTAGCGTCCGCTAGGAATATCTCACGCCGCCACCACTACATCGCTACTCCGCCACTACTCGACCACTACTTCGCCACTACTTTCTACCGGCCATACGAAATCTTTTTTTGATTTACTTAAAGCCATACGCTGATAGCGTTCCGGTGATGGCAGAAACCACTGAACTTCACGCCCGCCTCATGGAGGACGCCCGGAACTACGATCCGGCCGCGCACCACCGTGGCCTGCTCGCGCCTTACCGCGACGTGCTACTCGTGTGGCGGGCGAAGTTCATGAGCTACGAGCAGATCGCGGCGACGCTCCACTCGCACGGAATCAAAGTCTCGCCGGCCGGCGTCGGTGTTTATTGCCGGGGCCACTTCACGAAGGCCGAAATCGATCGCGCGCGCCGTGAGGCGCGTGAGGCGAACCGCGCGGCCGCACCGGCCCGAGTTTCTGCCGCTACCGCGCCGGCCGCCAGTCCGCGGCCCGCTGAATCCACTCCCAACCGGCGCGGACCAAAAATCGCCCGCGACAACTACTGAACTCATCCCTCCATGCCCACCAAACGCATCATCCTCTTTCCCCAGGACAAAGGCGGTATCGGCAAGAGCTTTGTCGCCACCTTGCTCTATGACTATCTCACCGACGTCGGTGTCCGCTTAAAGGCATTCGACCTCGACCACGCCAATTCCACGTTCAACCGGTTGGTGCCCGAAGCCGAGTTCATCGACACCGATGTCGACACCGACAAGCTCGGGGTGCTCGACCGGATCGTCCT